>JBIOVP010000156.1:0-14132 GCA_044867815.1 Solirubrobacterales bacterium
CAACTTCGCCGGCCTGCGCCCCCGGTACGAGAAACAGGCCGAGAAAGACGGCAAGCGACAGTAGTTGTGCAACTGGTTTCCTCACCTGTGCAGGCCCGTACCCAGGTGGACGGGCTGATAATCGCTAGCGCTTGTGCTTCTTTTTCGCCTTGCGGCAGGCCGGCGTCTGCAGCGGCAGCTTCTTCACCTTCAGGCTCCTGCCGTTCTGGGCTTTGAAGTTGAGGGAGGAGCGGTTGGGGTGGCCGCAGAGGTTCTGCGAGTTGACCAGCAGGCCTTTCTTGCCGCCCTTCATCTTCAGCACGAACCTGCTCACCGGGACGTCGGGGACGTTGGAGAAGACGGTCCGCATCCGCCGCTTCGAGGAGCTGATGACGCCGCGGAGCCGCACGTTCACCTGCCCCTTCAGGTCGGCCAGCAGATCCGGCAGTTCGTTGTCGGAGGAGACCAGGTAGACGGGCCCGGCCACCTGCTCGTCCAGCAGCGGGCTCTCCGCCCACGCGTATCCGTATACGGAGCGGGCCGGGCAGACCGCGGCGGCGAGCTGGACCCGGGTGCAGACGGTCCCGATGTGACTCTGGTCGAGGAACTGCGAGCGCGGCAGCGTCAGCGCCGCCCGCTTGATGTTGGCGTCGCCGTTGCGGGCGATCAGCGTCGCCTGGAAGGCGGGATGCCCGTTACGCCGCATTTTCTTGCGGTTGCCGATCAGCTTCGTGAACAGCCTCGGCTTGAAGTCGAGCGCCTCGCAGCCGCTGGCCTGGAAGGGGACGTTGACGCCGAAGGCGCTGAAGGTCGCCGGGTTGGTCGGGTCTCCTCCGCCGCCAGCCAGGGCGCCGGTCGTGGCGAACGGTTCGCAGCTGGTCGGGTTGAGGGTGAAGTCGGGCCGGTCCATCTTCAGGTCGACCGAGCGGATGTTGAGCAGGGTGCCGCCGAAGACGTGCGGGATCGGGTCGGCGACGGCGTGGATCTGCGCCGTTTCGGGGTCGACGAACAGGGCCACCCTCTCCACGACCGTGCCGAGATCGAACGGACCGGCCGTGGCGGGGGTGACCACTGCGAGGGAGAGAGGAGCCCCGTGGTAGGGGCCTGAGAGGAAGACCTTGCCCTCGATCCTGTAAGGAGCGGGACCGGTGCCGGCGGCGACCGCGGCGGTGCCGACCTGGCTCGCGGCGGGGCAGCTCGAGGATGCCTTCTCCTCGGCGCCGGACCTGCCGGCGGCCGCGGCGAGCGCCTCCTCCGGGCAGTAGGGGATGCCGCGCAGCTTGCCGGTCATCCCCGGCGGCAGGACGATGTCGGTGCCCTTCAGCTCCTGCTGGCCGTCGGGCCGGGTGACCTGGATCGAGACCGGGCTGAAGGCGCCGGCCCTGGCGCTCGCCGGTCCCGCCGCGAAGGTCGGGGCGAACGGCCGCTCGGCCAGGGTTTTCGCGCATTTGCCGCCCGGCGCGCTGGTCAGGCTGAAGCTGCTGCTCGGGGTCGCCGGCGCGTTCCCCGACCAGGGGGCCATCACGGCGCCGCCTTTATGAGGACCGCAGGTGGGCGGACTGCTCAGCGTCGCCCGCGGCCCGCCGTTCAGCTTGACCACGAACTCTCCGACCTGGGACTGGGGCGTCTCGGCGATGGTGGTGGTCAGCTGACCCGTCTGCGGGTCGGCGCTGACGTTGCCGACGAGGCGGACGTCGATCCCGTAGCGGGTCGAGACGGCGTTGACGAAGATCCGGTACAGGTTGCCGGAGGCCGGGTCGCGGCTCTTCTGCTCCCCCACGTACACCGGCCCCTTCAGCGCCGGCCCTTCTCCGTTTTCCTCCGGCAGCGCCGGCGAGTCGATCGTCACCGTCCCCACCTGCGAGGCGGCCGGACAGGTGACCGGGTTCCTGGTGCCCTTCCCGAACTGACCGTCTTTGCAGACCTGCAGCCCGTTGGCCGCCGAGGGATTGAGCCCCATCCCGAGCGGCAGCGTCACCTTCGAGGCTTTGGTCGTGGAGGTCTGCTGCCCGTCCGCTTCTTCCAGGTGAGGGATGTCGATGTCGACCACCGCGCCGGCGGGCGAGTTGGTCTGCGAGGTCCCCGGATCGAGGTCGAGCGCGGGGTCGTAGGGGATCGAGTCGCATTCTTTGGGGGAGGTGCCCGGGGGGATCGGCGATTCGAGCGCCGGTTCGGCGCTCTGCGGCCAGACGTATCCGGGTTCGGCGAATTCCTCGTAGGAACCGGCGAGGAGATAGGTCGAGTAGAGGCTGCCCGATTCGACGAAGGCTTCGCCGAGGCAGGTGCTGGGGGTGGTGATGAAGGTGCCGTCGCCGGCACGGCCGTTGAAGACCAGCCGGTTTTTCAGGATTGCTCCGTTGTCGGCTCCCAGCAGCCCGCCCAGCGCTTCCGGCAGGGCGGCGGGCACCTCGATCGTGAAGCCCTCGTGGTAGTTGCCGGACCAGTCGGCGTCGCCTTCCAGGTAGACCTCGTTGCCGGCGAGTTCGAGGCCGAAGCGGGCGCTCTCGCCGTCCACCGGGACGACGTTGTAGACCGCGGCCTGCAACGGCAGCGAGGCGCCGAGCAGGGGATCGGCGGCGGTCACGTAGCTGTCGCCGACGTGCGATTCCGGCGGGCAGGTCGTCGGATCGGCTTTGAAGGTGGCGAGGGGGCAGCGTTCCGTCGCACCGGGGTTGACGTTGAGGCCGACCGGCAGGTCGACCCGGACCCGCGCCAGTTCCGCGTCCGGGGTCGGGCCCAGCGTCCCCGGGCTGTTCCTGACGATGAACTGGGTGAAGCCGTAATTCGGGTGCCCGGCGGCCTGTTCGAAGAACCAGTCGTCCGTCTCCACCGAGCAGACTTCCGCTCCGGGGGCTCCCGGGTCGGCGGCTTCGATCGAGCAGGTTCCCGCCTGCCAGCCGGAGTCGACCTGGGGATCGTGGGGATCGATCGGCGGCGCGATCACGTCTTCGGTGGCGGCAAGGGCCGCCCCCGGCAAGAAAGCGGAAAGACAAACGAACAGAAGCGCGGCCAGAGCCGATCTCGCCATCGAATTTCTCCTCCCAGGAAGCATTCTCGACGAAAAGACTACCCGAAATTAATGACTTGAATCAACATTTTTGGGTAATATCGGCTCATGCCAACCCAGAACGGACATTCCCCCCACCCCATCTCTGCAAACGGCGATTCCCATGGAAAAGCCCCGGAAAATGGCCATAACGGCAACGGTCGTTCCGCCCTCCCCGTCAATTGGGAGCACCTGGCAAGGGCGACCGCTCACCCCCTGCGTGTTTCGATCCTCGAAATTCTCGGGATCGACGGCGGCCGGGTCCTCTCCCCCAGTGATCTCAGCCGCGAGCTGCAGATCCCCCTCAGCAACACCAACTACCACGTCACCGAGCTGGCGAAATCGGGCCTGATCGAATTGGTGCGGGAGCGGCAGGTGCGCGGCGCGACCGAGCACTTCTACCGTCTGCCGGAAGTCAGGACGGCCGCCGAGCGCGAGAGCACCGCGGAAACCGCCGAGGACGAGGGCGAATCCGCCGAGAACCCGATCGAAGAGGCGAGGCGCGCCTGGGCGATGGCCTAGCCACGCCCAGGCAGCCGGTCGCTACGCCTCCAGCTCGATCGCGAGCTCGTATTTGTCAACCGCGACGCGCTGGCCCATGCCTTCGCCGGGCGGGCTCATCGAGTTCAGCGTCGCGTCGCCCTGGCGGTAGTCCTCCTCGTTCTCGAAGAGGGTGATCGCCATCGCCCTGCCGCCGTCGAGGTCGTGCAGGACCCAGAGCCTTTTCGCCGGTATGCCCTCCGGCGGCCCTGACTCCGAGTCGGCGCGGATCTGCTCCACGCTCTCTTTCATCGCTTCGGCGTTGGCCCCCTCCCAACGCACAACCCTTGCGTACATGACCTTCCTCCTGTCCTGGTTGGGGTGCAGACCTAGCGGACCACGTTCCCAGGGTTAAATCAAGCGCTTCTTCCTGTCGATTTACGAGCATGCCGATCGAGCGCACGACCGACCAGCTGCGGGCGATCATCCGCACCCAGACCGAGATCGCCGCCAGCGACCTCGACGCCGAAGCGATCATGCAGCTGATCGCCGAACGGGCGCAGGAGCTGACCCGCGCCAGCGCCGGCCTGATCGAGCTGCTCGAAGACGACGAGATGGTCTACAGCGTCGCCACCGGCGAGGCGACCCCATTCCTGGGGATGAGGCTGAAGGCGGGGGCGAGCCTCTCCGGCCTCTGCGTGCGGGAAAACAAGGTGCTCCACAGCCCCGACACCGGCGACGACCCCCGCGTCGACGGGGTCGCCTGCCGCCGGGTCAACGCCGCCTCGATGCTGTGCGTGCCGCTCTGCCACCAGGACGAGACCGTCGGCGTGCTCAAGGTCTACGCCCCCGAGACGCACCACTTCGACGACAGCGACATCGAGACCCTGGAGATGCTGAGCGAGCTGATCGCCGCCCACCTCTCCCACGCCAACCTCTTCGAGGCCGAGTCCCGCGAGAGCCGCCGCGACGCCCTCACCGGCCTGCTCAACCGCCGCGCCTTCGAGGAGCGGCTACCGGTCGAGCTCGCCCGCGCCGCCCGCCTCGGCCCGGTCTCCCTCTGCCTGCTCGACCTCGACGGCTTCAAGGGCGTCAACGACCGCCTCGGTCACCCCGCCGGCGACGAGGTCCTGCGCCGGGTCGCGAAGATCCTCGAGGGCTCCCGCGTCGCCGACGACTGCTTCCGCATCGGCGGCGATGAGTTCGCCATCCTCATGCCCGGTACCAGCGAGGAAGAGGCCCACGTCGCCGCCAACCGCATCGCCGAAGAAGTCCGCGCCGCCGCCCTCGGCCAGGGCACGATCAGCACCTCCTACGGCATCGCCACCACCATCGACCGTGACGCCGAGGTCCTCCGCGCCAAGGCCGACGTCGAGCTGCTGGAGGCGAAGGACCGGCTGTACGGGCGTTAGGGCCAGTTCCCGCCGCCAAAGGAAGCGCCGGCGTGACGGACCTTCCAGAGGTGTTCGCCCACTTCTGTGCGACTCTCGGGAAACACCGCCAGGAGCCGCGACCTGACCAGGCCGCGGCGGACGACGAATACGAGACGATCGGTCTCCTCGGCTACTTCACGACCGAAGCTCAGAGCACGGGCCTCCTCGTCGAACGTCTCCTGCCATCGACCGTCGTAAGACAGTTGGTATCTCGTCATCTATCCAAGGGCTGTCAATCGTCGCTGGAAAACTTTCTATAACCCGTAGGAAACCTTCCCTGAAAATCGTCGATCCGTAAGGTACAGTTTCCACCGCCCGCGTAACAGGTCTGGGTCGGACCGAGCTTCCGTTCGATGGTCTCCCTTGAACTCCCCAGGCTCAAGCGCGCGGACCTTGCGATCGAGTGGTCCCACTGGCCCGTTGGCCTGCCGGTAGCCCGCAACGTATCTCCGAATCCTCATGTACAGGGATGGACGGAAAACCACCCGCCACAGCCGGTAGATCAGCACGGTTTTCCAGACCTCCCACTTCGACCTTGAACTTAGCTTCCGGTTCCCCCAGTCGCTCTTCCACCTCTTCAATTGAAAGGGCGGTCGAAAGCCGAGGGCCAACCCAGTCAAGGCGGTCAAGGCCGAGGCGCCCGGCCTCTTGAGTGCCATTCTGCCCACATGACAGCGAGGAGCGGACAAGGACGAAGACTGATATGGCCAAAACCCAGGCTTTCAAATGTCTCGCCTCAATATCGGCTTTAACCGGTTAAAGATGGGGGTAGAGCCCCCATCAAGGGATCCCCGGAACCGTTCCACCCAGATTCCAAATGGATTGGAATTCAGGAGTTGGATGACAAATATCTCAGCCAGAAGACGAGCATATAAAGTAATATGAAGGCCGGCAGGAGTGCGGAACCCACTCCGTTCTCGATAATTACGAAGACTAAATAGGCTGCAGCTAGTAAGACGGGTGCGCCTAAAGGGCGCGAGTATGAGGCTTAGGGCGTCGCAGGGCGATCTCTTTTCTAGCACCAGCCCGCCCGGCTCGCCCCATCAGCCGCGAGACCCGCGATACCTTGCGCAGTTGAAATCACGAGAGACCATCCTCCGGATACCGGTGCCGAAGGCGCCACAATTTGATCGAGTCGATCCACTCCTTGTGCAGTTTTTCGGTGATGGTGGCAGTCTGCTGCGCCTGCTCAAGGGGCGTCAGTCGCTCCCACTCTTGAACCGTGACATTGACCCTGACGAGGGCTTGGTAGAAGTGCCGAGGCGAACCCCCCTTCCCCCCTGAGCGTTCTTCGACAAGCTCAAGAAAGGGAGGCGACTGCCTAAGCAGGACTTCAACCTGTTCGCAGACCCGCTTCAAAGGCTCGCCAATGTCGTCGGCGATTTCCTTCGGGGACCACGGTCGCTCCCCCGCCCGGATGAGGATCTTGTGCCGGAGCGGATGCTTCAGCATTTTGTAGACAAGTAAGTCTCTTCCAGCCGCTCCTAGCGTCTCAACCTCCGGGTTGCCGTCCGCCGGGCTTTTCATGCTGAGCGAGTCCCTGACAACAGCGGAGTTCGTAAGGGGGTGGGTGGTTTGAAGTTTGTCCCCGACCACGGCAGTCGTACCGGCAGCCTCGAAGGGGCAGTAGCTCCAATGCCGGCCCCACGGCCGAGTGGGGCCAGCATTCCTATTCATCCCGTCCCCCGACGTAGATCACCTTCGCGTCTCGCTCTTCATCGACTGGCTCGCTCAGGAGGATTCGTCCGCCTTCCTCGCGTTGACCGAGCCGAGCACGGCAGGTAAGGCCGGCCGCTTCCAAGGCGTTCCGAACTTCACCGCCCGACCATTGCCGCTGCCGGTGGACGTTGTCCGAGATACCCGGGCCGGACACGACCGCCTCGTATGTGCCTCCGGACTCGACCGTCTCCGCGCTACCTCGCCAGGTCGATGCTGCGCGGTCCATTCCCTCGCCGGCAAAGTTGGCTCGCATCAATCCCAAGCTGTTCGCGTCGAAGCAGACGAGGCCATGCGGGGCGAGGTTGCGGGCGACGCCTCGGAAGAAGAGCTCGAGATCCCCGTCCTCGGTCAGATAGTTGACCACGTCGTTCAGGGCGAGGATGAGGTCGAAGGGCTCGCTGTAGTGCGGTAGCTCACGGCCGTCGGCCTGAGCAAGCGAGACTTGGCTGGCTCCGGAGACGGCCCAGGCCGTGCTTCGCCAGCTCTTGGCAAGAGCGACGTGCGCAGCAGGCGAATTAATTTAACGGCGCCGCAATCTCTTCCAGCGACCAGAGGTGATCGGCGACTCTGGAGGTCCTGCTTGGCCTCATCCCTGAAGGAGCACCATCAGCGCGCCCCTTGGTCGAGGACGGCGATCTCGCAGTTGATGCCGGTCGCCCGCTTGATCCGTCCATCGGCCGTGACCAGCACCGTGCTCAGTGCCTCGGCGAGGGCGACGTAGGAGGCGTCGTAGGCGCTGAGGTTGTCGCGGAGCTCCCAAACGCGGGCAAGCAGCGGCAGGTGGGGGACGCGGCGCAAGGGAAGCGCGGCAAGATCGGTGAGGGCCTGCGCCGAGCGGCGTTCGTCGAGCTTCCTGGCCCTTGCCGCGCGGCGCAGGGTCGAGACGACCTCCAGATCGATCAGCTCCGGCGCGGCGAGCCGCTCGCCGTACAAGCGCTCGCGGGCCCGATCGCCGTCGGCGTCGTCATCGGCAAGGGCTGGTGCGAGTACGGATGCGTCGACGACGATCACGTTGTGCGCTGACGGTCAGCGCGGAGGCCCTCGGCGGCGAAGCCGAAGCCGAGCGAGCCGCCAGCGCGGCCACCTGCTCGATCCAGGACCTCCTCCAGCGTCTCCGCCTCGGCCTGCCGCGTCAACTCCGCAAGCAGGTACTCCTGCAGCGACTGCCCCCCGGCAGCGGCGCGCCGACGCAGGACCTTGTGCACATCGGGCGGCACGTTCTTGATCTGGACACTTGGCATCGCTTGAACCTCCAGGGACAGTGTAGCGCCATTTTGGCGCCAATACAGGAACTTTGGCGCCAAGGGCCACAGGCTAAGCGGACGACGGGGGTCGAACCCGCGACCTCAAGCTTGGGAAGCTTGCGCTCTACCAACTGAGCTACGTCCGCGTGCGGGTTGATTCTAGGGCGTGGGCGGAGTGTCGGGAGGCGCTGGGATCTAGTCTTGGGGCTCTGTGAGCTTTCGCTCTGTCATCGCGGTCCTGGGCGTGCTGGCCGTCGTCGGCCTGCTCGTCTTCGGGCTGGCCGTCAAAGGGTCCTCGGGGCTGGAGGTCGGGGAGCCGGTGCCGACGGCGGCGATGCCGGAGCTGGAAGGGGACGGTTCGCGGTCGCTGGCGGACTACCGCGGGCGCTGGGTGCTGGTCAACTTCTGGGCCTCGTGGTGCCCCCCCTGCCGCGCCGAGGCGCCGGCGCTGGAGAAGTTCCAGCGGCAGCACGGCGGGCCGAAGTTCGTGGTGCTCGGGATCGACACCCGCGACCTCAGCGAGGACGGGCGCGACTTCGTCCGCAAGTACGGCCTCTCCTATCCACAACTGCGCGACGGGGACGGCGATGTGTCGGACGACTTCGGCACCACCGGCCTGCCGGAGAGCTTCCTCGTCGACCCCGCCGGTAGGCTGCGGCTGCACGCGCCGGGCGCCGTCGACGACGAGTACCTGAGTGAGCAGGTGGCGCCGCTGCTGGCGGGAGCGAAGTCGTGAGCGCGCGCGCCGCGCTCACCGCCGCGCTGGTACTTGCGCTGCTTACGCCGGCCGCCGCGGCCGGCGGCCAGGCCTCGCTGACCGAAATCGAAAAGCAGGTGATGTGCCCCGTCTGCGGCACCCTGCTGCAGCTGTCCGCATCGCCGCAGGCCCAGCGCGAGCGGGTCTTCATCAACCGGTTGATCGACGAAGGGAAAACGGAAGCGGAGATCAAGGACGCGCTCGTCGCCGAGTACGGGGACGAGGTCCTCGCCCTGCCGCCCGACTCCGGGTTCAGCCTCTCCGCCTACATCGTCCCGATCATCGCCCTGCTGGTCGCGGCGGCGGCGCTGGCGGTCGGGGTGCTGCGCTGGCGCCGGGCCGGCGCTGCGCCCCCGGAGGACGAGGCCGCGGCGCGGCCGGCGGCGCCCAGCGAACAGGACTCCGAGCGGCTCGACGCCGACCTCGCCCGCTACGACCTCTGAACCCAGGTCGCCCCCGTCACCGCGATCGCCCCGAGCGCGGGCGGCGGCAGGCGGCGGATCGCGGTGCGGATCGCGCGGCCCTCACCGCCCTTGACCTCGTCCTCGCGCAGGCCGGCGATCGTCGCGTCGGCCTGCGAAGCGACGGCGAGGCAGGGCCCGGGTTCGCCGAGCACGGGCGGGGCGAGCAGGAGGACGAGCTCGTAGGCCTCGCGCAGCTTGCCGACCATGTGGGAGAAGCTCTGCAGGCCGAACAGCGTCCCGGCCCTGGTCGCGGGCCGGCCGGCGCTGACGCAGACGAGCGGGTCGGTGAGGCCGCTGGCCGCGGGGCCGGCGAGGACGATCGGCTGCAGGATGTCGGCCGGTTCGGCCTCCCAGCGCAGGTACTCGTGCAGGCCGGGGGTGTCGGCGAGGCCGATCTGCGCCGCCAGCCGCGGCTGGGCGACGCCGCAGTCGACGAGGATCGTGCGGCGGCCGGAAGCGCTGGCCGCGGAGGCGAGGCCGACCGCCACCACGACCGACGCGTCCCCCTCCCCCGTCACCGAGACGACCCGGCGCGAGAGCAGCTCCGGCAGCGCCTCGCCGAGCCGCTCGAAGTCGCTCCGCCGCAGCGACCAGGCCGCCGCCCCGTGCGCGGGCCCGGCGATCTCCGCCAGCACCGGGAGCCTGGCGCGGCCCCGCGGCATCACATCCGCTCGGGAGCCGAGATCCCCAGCAGACCCAGCGCCGCGGCGATCGTCCGCTTCGCCGCCAGGCAGAGCGCCAGCCGCGAGGCTTCGACCCCCTCCCCCTCGGCCCCGACCACCTGGCAGTCGCGGTAGAAGGCGTGGAAGTCGGCCGCGACCGCGGTCGAGTAGGCGCAGATCCGGTGCGGGGCGCGGCGGTCCGCGGCCGCCCGCACCTCCTCGGGGAACTCGAGCAGGCGCTTGACCAGCACCTTCTCGCTCTCCTCGAGCGGCTCCCGCCCGGTCCCCGCGTCCGGCTCGGCCGAGGTGCTCCCCTCCCCCGCCCTGCGGAGGATGCTGGCGATGCGGGCGTGCGCGTACTGCACGTAGTAGACGGGGTTCTCGCTCGACTGGCTGCGGGCCAGCCCGAGGTCGAGGTCGACGGTCGTCTCGTGGCTGCGCCAGAGCATGAACCAGCGGGTCGCGTCGACGCCGATGTCGTCCATCAGCTCGTCGAGGGTGACGAAATCCCCGGTGCGCTTCGACATCTGCACCCGCTCGCCGTCTTCGACGACGTGGACGAGGCTCATCAGCAGCGCCTCGAAGTGCCCGGGGTCGGCGCCGAGGGCCTCGATCGCCGCCCGCATCCGCGCCACGTAGCCGTGGTGGTCGGCGCCGAGGACGTCGATCAGCCGCTGGAAGCCCCGCTGCAGCTTGTCCCAGTGGTAGGCGATGTCGGGCGTCAGGTAGGTCGCCTCGCCGGTGGAGCGGATCAGGACCCGGTCCTTGTCGTCGCCGAAGTCGGTCGTCCGCAGCCAGAGCGCATCCTCGTGGCGGTAGGTGTGGCCGCGCTTCTCCAGCTCGGCCAGCGCTTCCTCGACCTCGCCCTTGGCGTAGAGGCTGCGCTCGGAGAACCAGTTGTCGAAGCGGACGCCGAAGCGCCCGAGCGTCTCCTCGACCTCCTTCAGCACCTCCTCGATCCCGCGCTGTTCCAGCGTCTCGCGGTCGGCGGGATCGACCCCCTCGCCCGCGAGGCGCGCGGCGATCTCGCCCACATAGGCGCCGGCGTAGCCGTCCTCGGGCGGCTCCTCGCCCCGCATCCGCGCCGCGAGTGAATCGGCGAAGCGGCCGATCTGGCTGCCGGCGTCGTTGACGTAGTACTCGCGCTGGACGTGATGGCCGGCGGCCTCCAGCAGTCGCACCAGGGAGTCGCCGAGGGCGGCATTGCGGGCGGTGCCGACGTGGATCGGCCCGGTCGGGTTGGCGGAGACGAACTCGACCAGGATTTTCTCGGGCGACGGGGTCGGGGCCGGTCCCAGGTCCTCGCCGGCCGCCAGCAGGTCGCCCAGAGCCCGCAGGTACCAGGAGTCGGCGAGGAAGAAGTTGACGAAGCCGGGGCCGGCGACCTCGATCCGCTCGAGGTCGGGAGCGAGGCCGGGATCGGCCTCCAGTTCCCCCCGCAGCCGCTCCGCCACCGCCCGCGGGTTGTCGCCGAGCGAGCCGGCGAGCAGCATCGCAGCGTTGGAGCTGTAGTCGCCCAACTCCGGCTTCGGCGGGCGCTCCAGAGTCGGCCGCGGGCCGGTCGGCTCGCCGTCGCGCAGGGCCCGCGCGGCGGCCTCGACCGCGCCCCGCAGCGCGGCGACTGGATCGGTGGGGGTCACGGGGCAATCGTATGGACCGAGGCCGAACCTGGGTACGCTGCCCGCTTGCGCGCAGCGGTCCTCAGCGACATCCACGCCAACCGGCAGGCCTTCGAGGCCGTCCTCGTCGCCGTCGAGGAGGCCGGGGCCGACCAGGTCTGGTGCCTCGGCGACCTGGTCGGCTACGGCGCCGAGCCCGACGCCTGCACGGCGCTCGCCCGCGAGCGCTGCGACCTCTGCCTGGTCGGCAACCACGACCTGGCGCTGCTGGGCGCGCTCGACATCTCGACCTTCTCCGAGGCGGCCGCGGCGGCGGTCGAATGGACCCGGAAGCAGGTGAGCGAGGAGACGCTCGAGTTCCTGGCGATGCTGGAGCCGGCCGCCTCCCGGAACGGTGTCGGCCTCTTCCACGCCTCCCCCCGCGACCCGGTCTGGGAGTACGTGCTCTCGAGCGACCAGGCCGAAGCCGGGCTCGACGCCCAGGAGGAGCGGGTTGGCCTGATCGGCCACTCCCACATCGCCCTCTTCTTCATGCGGGCGCCGGGGGCCCGCCGCGGCCACGCGCAGGGGGCGCAGGCGAGCGAGGGGGCCGAGATCGAGATCGCCGCGGGCGAATGGCTGCTCAACCCCGGCAGCGTCGGCCAGCCGCGCGACGGCGACTCCCGCGCCTCCTGGCTGGAGCTCGACACCGAGAGCTGGCTGGCCCGCTACCACCGGGTCGAGTACGACATCGAGGGGGCGGCGGCGGCGATTCGCGACGCCGGGCTGCCAGACGTCCTCGCCGAGCGCCTCGAGGTCGGTCGTTGATCGCAAAATGCAGGGCAAATATCGACCGCGGGCCTTTGTCTAGACTCGGATCATGGTCCGGCTGAGCGCAATCTTCCTCGCCTTCCTCCTCGGCGCCGCCAGCGCCGTGGCGCTGGTCTCCTGCGGCGGCGGCAGCGACGCCGAGCTGCTGCCGGGGACGACCGCCGACCAGATCGAATCGAACCTCGACCAGATCGACGAACTGGCGGGCGAAGGCGACTGCATCGGCGCCGAAGACGCGGTCGCCGAGGTGACGGCGGAGGTCGAAGAACTCCAGGGCGTCGACCTGAAGCTGAAGGCGGCGCTGGAGGAAGGGGCGGCGAAGCTGAGCGAGGTGGTCGGCCGCTGCGAAGAAGAAACCACCAGCGCGGAGGCGGAACCATCGCTGGAAACGACTGTTGAAACTGAAGACCTGGAAGACGAAGAGAAGCCGAAGAAGGACAAGGCGGAAAAGGAAGAGAAGGAAGCCAAGGAACCGGAGGAAGAAGCTTCCGAAGGCGAAGGGCCGAACCTGCCGCCGCCGTCGAACGGCAAAGGCGAGGAAAAAGGCCAGGGCGGCGGCGAACCGCCGGCCGAAGAAGCACCGGAAGAAGAAACCCCCTCCTCCGGTGGGGTAGGTCCCAGCGTGGGAGTCGAAGAAGAATGATGGAGGCGGGCGCGGGCACCCTTTCGGGCCGCTACGAGACCGGTGAGAAGCTCGGCACCGGGGGGATGTCGAACGTCTACAAGGCGACCGACCGGATTCTCGAGCGCACGGTCGCGGTGAAGATCCTCGCCGAGCACCTCTCCGACGACGAGCGCTTCGTCGCCCGCTTCCGGCGCGAGGCGCTGGCGGTGGCGAAACTGATCCACCCCAACATCGTCCAGGTCTACGACACCGGCGTCGACGAGGGACGCCACTACATCGTCATGGAGTACGTCGAGGGCCGCTCGGGGGCGCAGATCCTGCAGCGGCAGGGACCGGTCGAGCCGGAGATCGCGGCGGAGATCGGGATTCAGGCCTGCGGCGGCCTCGACTACGCGCACCGGCGCGGGATCATCCACCGCGACGTCAAGCCGGGGAACCTGATGGTCGTCGGCGGCCCGGTCGGGGGCGGCGAGATGATCGTCAAGCTGACCGATTTCGGGATCGCCCGGGCGATCGAGCAGACGCGGATCACCCAGGTGGGTTCCGTCGTCGGCACCGCCGCCTACCTGGCGCCCGAGCAGGTGCGGGGCGAGGAGGCGACGCCGGCGACCGACGTCTACGCGCTCGGCGTCGTCCTCTACCAGTTCCTCACCGGCCGGCTGCCCTACGAGGGCTCCTCGCTGGCCGAGCTGGCGGTGCGCCAGCAGAACGAGAAGCCGCTGCCGCCCGACACCTACAACAGCGAAGTGCCGGGGACGCTCGGGGCGGCGGTGCTGCGGGCGCTGGAGGGGGACCCGAACCGGCGCTACGCGAGCGCCGACGAGCTGGCGACGGGGCTGCGGCTGGGGATGGAAGGCGGCGACGTGACGCTGCCGTTGGAAGAGGGCACCTCGGCGACCAGCGTCCTCGGCGGCGACACCGCCGCCACCCGCCACATGGGCCGCGACACCGCCCGGACCGAGTACCGCCCGGCGCAGTCACAGACGCGACGGCCGCAGCCACGCGTCGCTCCAGCTCCTCCCCCAGCTTCTCCTCCAAGAGCAACCGCCCCCCCACGTAAGCGGGGCGCCTTCTCCCGCTTCGCACGGTTCGTGCTTGCAGCTGTGGCTCTGGTCCTAGTAGCTGCAGCTGTCGCAACCGCCGTAATCGTCACGACCGACAAGGCCGCCGGCGTCAAGGTCTCGCGAGTCGCCGGCGACACCATCGACAAGGTCGTCGAAGAAGTCAAACAGCTAGTTCGGAACAACACCGAATAACTGGGCGGCTCGGAGAGGGAGGTCGTACCCCCTCCGAA
>JBIOVP010000157.1:0-17525 GCA_044867815.1 Solirubrobacterales bacterium
CGCTGCGAGGTCTGCAAGGGCGACGGCCAGATCAAGATCGAGATGCACTTCCTGCCCGACGTCTACGTGCCCTGCGAGCAGTGCCACGGCAAGCGTTACAACCGCGAGACGCTGGAGGTTCGCTTCAAGGGTAAGAACATCGCCGACGTGCTGGAGATGTCGGTCGAGGAGGCGGTCGAGTTCTTCGAGAACGTGCCGAAGATCGGCCGCCGCCTCCGCACCCTGCACGACGTCGGCCTCGACTACATCCGCCTCGGCCAGCCGGCGACGACGCTCTCCGGTGGCGAGGCGCAGCGGATCAAGCTCGCCACCGAGCTCTCCAAAGTCGCCACCGGAGACACCCTCTACATCCTCGACGAGCCGACCACCGGCCTCCACTTCGCCGACGTGCAGCGCCTGCTCGACGTCCTCGGCCGCCTCGTCGACGCCGGCAACAGCGTGGTCGTGATCGAGCACAACCTCGACGTGATCAAGACCGCCGACCGGCTCGTCGACCTCGGCCCCGAGGGCGGTGAAGAGGGCGGCGAGATCGTCGCCACCGGCACGCCCGAGGCGGTCGCCGCGGTCGCCGGCTCCTACACCGGCCGTTTCCTCGCCGAGCTCGTGGAGCCAGCGAAGCCGAGGCGTCGCAGGCGTGAACCTGTGGCCGCCTAGGCCAACGGTTGGGCATTCCTTACTGCTGGTTGGCCAGGATTTACGTTCCCTCGCCGTGCGGGTGAATGAAACGTCTGCACGGGGGTAGTGGTCGGGTGCCAATCCCTGAGGAGGAGCGTCATGTCCAGACCAGCGTTGTTGCGACCGCTCGTTGTAACCGGATGTGCGCTACTCGCCCTCGGCCTGTTCGTCGCCGGCTGTGGCAGTAGCGATGACACGACCGGTGGCGGTGAAGGAGGTGGCGGTGGTGGCAGCGCGACGATCGCTCTCCTGCTGCCTGAAAACGAAACGCCCCGCTACGAATCCAACGACAGGCCCGACTTCGAAAAATCGGTGGAAGAAAAGTGCCCCGACTGCGAAGTCATCTACTTCAACGCCGGCGGCGATGCCGAAAAGCAGCAGTCGCAGGGTGAAGCCGCGCTGACCAAAGGCGCCGAAGTCCTCGTCCTCGACCCGATGGACTCGAAATCGGCGGCCGCGATCGCCGAACGGGCCAACGCCCAGGGCGTGCCGGTGGTCAGCTACGACCGCCTGATCGAAAACAGCGAAGTTGACGCCTACGTCTCCTTCGACAACGAACGGGTGGGCGAACTGCAGGCCGAAACGCTGGCGAAAAGATTGAAAGAAGACGGGAACCCCAGCGGCCCGATCATCAAGATCAACGGCGACCCCGCCGACCCGAACGCGGCTCTGTTCAAGGCCGGATCGAACAAGGGCTTCGAAGAAGCCGGGGTCAAGGTCGCGAAGGAATACGACACCCCCGGCTGGACCGCGGAAAACGCCCAGCGGGAGGCGCAGCAGGCGATAACGGCACTCGGCAAGGACGGGTTCCACGGCATCTACGCCGCCAACGACGACACCGGCGGCGGCGCGATCGCGGCGCTCAAAGGCGCCGGCCTCAACCCCGAAGAAATCCCCGTCACCGGCCAGGACTCGACCGTCGCCGGCCTGCAGCGGATCCTCGCCGGTCAGCAGTTCATGACGATCTACAAGGCGATCCCGCCGCAGGCCGAGATCGCCGCCGAATTCGCGATCGCCCTCGGCAACGACGAAGAACTGCCGCAGGACCAGGTCACCGAAGAAATCGACAACGGCAAGACCGACGTCCCCTCGGCGATCCTGGAACCGGTCGCGGTGACCAGGAACAACATCAAGGACACGGTGATCAAAGACGGGTTCGTCTCGGCCTCCGAACTCTGCACCGGCCCTTACGCGGCCGACTGCAAAGAAGCGGGAATCTCCGGTTGAGATGGCCGCGGACGGCACTCCGCTCCTCGAGCTGGAGGGAGTAAGTAAGCGATTCGGCCCGGTCCAGGCTCTGGACCGGGTCGACTTCGCGGTCAACGCCGGTGAGGTGGTCGGCCTGGTCGGCGACAACGGTGCCGGCAAGTCAACCCTGGTCAAGGCGATCGCGGGGATCTACGCCCCGGATGCGGGGACGATCCGGTTCAACGGCGAGGAAGTGCGGATCAGAGGGCCGCAGGACGCGACCGAACTGGGGATCGCGACCGTCTACCAGGACCTCGCGCTCTGCGACAACCTCGACGTCGTCGCCAACCTCTTCCTCGGCCGCGAGCAGGTAGCGCCCGGCTCGGGCCAGGCCTCGCGCCAGCTCGACGAGGTGAAGATGGAGCACGAGACCGCCGACCTGCTTTCCAACCTCGCGGTGACGATCCCCAGCCTGCGCAGCGAGGTCGGAACGCTCTCCGGCGGTCAGCGCCAGCAGGTCGCGGTCGCCCGCTCGCTGCTGGGCGACCCGAAGGTGGTGCTGCTCGATGAGCCGACCGCGGCGCTCGGCGTGCCGCAGACCAAGCAGGTTCTGGAGCTGATCCGGCGCCTGCGCGAGCGCGACCTCGGCGTCGTCGTCATCAGCCACAATCTGGCCGATGTCTTCGCGGTCGCCGACCGGGTATTCGTCCTCCGCCTCGGCCGCGCCGCCGGCGAGTTCAAGGCCGAAGAAACCACCGAGGAGCACGTCGTCGGCGCGATCACCGGCGTCGGCGAGGGTGGCGACAGGAACAGCCAGCATTCGGGAGAGGAGGAGAAAGCGTGAGCGCCGCCGAGGCCGCGACCGCCGACGAGGCGGCCGAGCGCCAGCAGTCCGCCGGCGAGACCCTGCGCCGGATCGTCCAGGGCGACCTCTCCTCGGTCCGGGTCGTGCTCGGCCTGGTCGTAATCGCAATCATCTTCCAGGTCCAGGAAGACCGCTTCCTCTCGGCCGAGAACCTGACCAACCTGATGCTGCAGATCACGACGATCGGGCTGATCTCGGTCGGCATCGTCTATGTCCTTCTGCTCGGCGAGATCGACCTTTCCGTCGGCGCGGTCAGCGGTCTCGCGGCCGCGGTGATGTCCGTGCTCAGCGTCAAACACGGCTGGAACGCCTACCTGGCGATCGCCGCCGGGATCGCGACCGGCGCCGCGATCGGCTGCCTGCAGGGGTCGCTCTTCAGCCGCTTCGTCGTCCCCTCCTTCGTCGTCACCCTGGCCGGTCTGCTGGCCTGGGAAGGGGCGCTCCTACAGGTCCTGGGGAAGACGGGTTCGCTCAACATCAACGACCCGAAGATCACCGGCCTTGCCAACATTTTCTATTCGGACGCGGTCGGCTGGATCTTCGCCGCGGTGATCATCGGGGCCTACGGTGCCGCGCTCGCGGTCGGCTACCGCCGCCGGGTCGCCGCCGGCCTCGGCGACACCAACGCGGTGTCGCAGATCGTCCGCTTCGTCGTCGTCGCCGCGATCGTGATCGCCGCTGTCGCCATCCTCAACTCCGACCGCGGCGTGCCGCTGGCGGTGATGATCCTGCTCGCCTTCGTGGTCGGGATGGAGTACGTCGCCAAACAGACCACCTTCGGCCGCCACGTCTTCGCGGTCGGCGGCAACGCCGAGGCGGCTCGGCGTGCGGGCATCCACGTCAACCGGGTACGGGTCGCGGTCTTCACGATCTCCGGCACGATGGCGGCGATCGGCGGCGTCATGGCCGCCTCGCGCCTCTTCGCGGTCAACCAGAACTCCGGCGGCAACGAACTCCTGCTGCTGGCGATCGCCGGCCCGGTGATCGCCGGCACCAGCCTCTTCGGCGGCCGCGGCTCGGTCTGGACCGCCTTGTTGGGAGCCCTGGTGATCGGCTCGATCTCCAACGGCATGGATCTGCTCTCGCTCTCCTCGGCGGTGAAACTGATGGTCACCGGCGGCGTCCTCCTGCTGGCGGTCCTGGTCGACGCCGTAGCGCGCCAGCAAAGGCAAACCTCAGGCCGGGTCTAGCGGGAGACCAGCAAAGACGCGCCGATCGCGCCGCCGAGGTCGCCGAGTGAGGCGACGCGGACGGCCGGCGGTCGCTCGTCGACGAAGAGGTGCTTGGACATCTCCTCGCAGAGTGGGTTCATCAGCCGCTCGCCGAAGCGGACCCCGAGGCCCCCGCCGAGGATCACCGCTTCGGGGTCGACGAGGTTGACGGCGGAGGCGACCCCGGTCCCCAGCGCCTCGACCGCCCGCTCGATCAATTTCCCGGCGAGGTGGTCGCCGTGGTCGAGCGCCCGCTCCCAGATGCCGCTGGTCAGTCGCGGTTTCCCGTGCTTCTCCATCAGGTGGAAGAGGTCGGTCTCATGACCCTCTTCCTGCCTTCGACGCGCCTCTGCTTCCATCGCCGAACGGCCGGCGTAGGCCTCGAGGCAGCCGCGCCGCCCGCACGGGCACTTGGCGCCGCCGCGCTTGACGACCAGGTGGCCGATCTCCCCGGCGGCGCCGCGGCCGAGCCAGGGCCTCCCGTCAAGCACCAGCCCACCGCCGACCCCGGTTCCCCAGAAGACGCCGAGCAGGCTCTGGAACTCCTGGCCGGCGCCGAGGTGGAACTCGGCTTCGGTCGCGACCTGGACGTCGTTGCCGACCCGGACCCCGGTCCCCAGCTCCTGCTTCAGCTTTTCGGCGAGCGGGAAGCTGCCTTCCCAGCCCGGGAGGTTCTTCGCCGAGGACACGATGCCGGTCTTCTCGTCGGCGTCGCCGGGCGAGCCGACGCCGATCCCGGCGAGGTCGCCGCTCTCGACGCCTGCTTCCGCGGCCGCCTCGCGCAGTGCCGCGGCCATCGCCGCCGCCACGTCCTCGGGGCCGCCGCTGGTCGGCGTCGGCTGCCGCGCCTGCCCGACCACGTCGCCCCGTCCGTCGACGATCGCGGTCTGGATCTTGGTACCGCCGAGGTCGATGCCACCGCGCAGGTCCGCCACGCCGCCCAGTCTATGCGGCGTTCGTCCTTCCCCAGGCATATGCCCCGGAAAGGACGAACGCCGGTGGCATAACGTGCCGTCATGGCAACGAATGGCTGGAGGCTCTGGTGGGCGAAGCGGTGCTGGTACGAGCGCAACCGGCGGCTGCTGCGGCGGTGGCGGATCAACCGGCACGCGGCGCGGGGTGGCTTCTTCGTCCGCCACCCGGTCGAGGGGGAGATCCTCGAGGCCCTCGACGAGGGCCGGCTGGTGATCGGCGAGGGGACGCTGCTGGAGCCCGGTTGCTGGCTGACGCTGGCGCCGGAGGCACGGATCGAGATCGGCGAGGGTTGCTTCCTCAACCGCAACGTGATGATCGCCGCCCATCAGAGCGTCACGATCGGCGCCCACACGATGTTCGCCAACGGCTGCTTCGTCGGCGACGCCGAGCACCGCTACGACGATCGGACCAGGCCGATCACCTGGCAGGGCTTCACCAGCAAGGGGCCGGTGAGGATCGGCTCCAACTGCTGGTTCGGGGTCAACTGCGCGGTGACCAGCGGCGTCACCGTCGGCGACCGCTGCGTGATCGGCGCCAACTCGGTCGTCAACCGGGACGTCGAGGCGGAGACGATCGCCGCGGGGGTGCCGGCGAAGGCGATTCGAAAGATCGAGTTTTCTGCCCAATAGGCGATGTGCCTGAGGCGCGCGCAATTTCGAACTTTTCTGTTTCTTTTGTCACAGAGAAGCCACAAAGCGTGCCTATAATTTTGCTTTGCACGGCCGTGACCCCCCAGGGCATGGACCTATGAACTCCAATCTCCTCACCGATACCCCCCGTCCCACCGTGGCCGCTCCCGCTCTGCGCACGAAGGCCGAGCTCCGCTCTGCGCTGGAGCCGGCACGCCGGCGGGGACTGACGATCGGACTGGTGCCGACGATGGGCTACCTGCACGAGGGGCACCTCTCGCTGATCCGCGCCGCCCGCGCCGGGTGCGACCTTGTGGTGACGAGCCTCTTCGTCAACCCGACCCAGTTCGGCCCCGGCGAGGATCTCGACCGCTACCCGCGCGACGAGGAACGCGACCTGCGTCTTGCCACCGAGGCCGGCGCCGACCTCGTCTTCGCGCCGGGCGTTTCGGAGGTCTACGCGCCTGACGCCTCCGCGACCGTAGAGGTGACCGGGCCGCTGACGAACGTCCTCGACGGCGATCCCGCCCGCCGCGGCCCCGAGCACTTCCGCGGCGTCACCACCGTCGTCGCCAAGCTCTTCAACATCGTCGGCCCCGACGTCGCCTACTTCGGCCAGAAGGACGCGCAGCAGGCGGTGGTGATCCGCCGCATGGTCCGCGACCTCGACTTCCCGGTCCGGGTCGAGGTGCTGCCGACGGTGCGTGAGCCCGACGGGCTGGCGATGAGCAGTCGCAACGCCTACCTCGAACCGGCCGACCGCGAGCGGGCGACGGCGCTCTCCCGCGCCCTGAAAGAGGCCGAGCGCGAGGCCCGCGCTGATTCTCTCGCCGCCGGACTCGCTGCCGCCCGCCGCGAGCTTGCCGCCGCCGCGATCGAGCCCGAGTACCTCGAGGCCCGCGACGCGGAGACGCTGGAGCCGGTAGAGCAGTTCGCCGACCGACCAGTCCTCGTCGCCGTCGCCGCCCGCGTCGGCGCCGCGCGCCTGATCGACAACGTCTTGGTCCAACCGGCCGCCGAGCGGTCCGACAACTAGCCCGGAAAGGGGGCAGAAGTGCAGAGACAGATGCTGAAGTCGAAGATCCACCGGGCAACGGTGACCGACTGCGACGTCGACTACATCGGCAGCATCACGATCGACACCGAGCTGATGGCCGGTGCAGACATGATCACCAACGAGCAGGTCTACGTCTGGGACGTCGACAACGGCTCCCGCTTCGTCACCTACGTGATCGACGGCGAGCCGGGCTCGGGGACGATGCAGGTGAACGGCGCCGCCGCCCACCTGGTCGAGCCCGGCCACAAGATCATCGTCGCCACCTTCGGCTCCTACGACGAGAAGGACCTCGAGCACTACGACCCGGTCGTCGTGCATGTGAATGACGACAACGAGCCGATCGCGATCGACAGCCACCCGGAGGTGCTGCTCAAATGAGCTCCGGCGCCCGCTCCCACACCGCTCCATCCTCGGACCGCAAACCGGTCAGCCTGCCGCGCCTGGCCGAAATGAAGGCGAACGGCGAGCCGATCGTGATGGTCACCGCCTACGACTACCCCTCGGCAACCGTGGCCGAGGCGGCCGGCGTCGACATCGTTCTCGTCGGCGACTCCGCCGCCAACGTCGTCCTCGGCTACCCCGGCACCGAGATGGTCTCGATGGACGAGATGGTGATGCTCGGCAAAGCCGTCCGCCGCGGCCTGAAGACGCCGCTGATGGTCGGCGACATGCCGATGGGCAGCTACGAGGCGAGCAACGAGGAAGCGATCCGCAGCGCCCAGCGTCTGATCAAGGAGACCGGCTGCCAGGCGGTCAAGCTGGAGGCCGGCGGGGTCATCGCCGAGCGCGCCCGGGCGATCGTCAACTCCGGCATCCCGGTGATGGGCCACGTCGGCCTCACCCCGCAGACCGCGACCGCCCTCGGCGGCTACAAAGCCCAGGGCAAGTCCGCCAAGAGCGCGATCAAACTGCTCGAGGACTGCCTCGCCCTGCAGTCGGTCGGCTGCTTTTCGATCGTGATCGAGGCGGTGCCCTCGGCGATCGCCGACGAGATCGTCAGGAAGCTCGAGGTGCCGACGATCGGGATCGGCGCCGGCGCCGGCACCTCCGGCCAGGTCCTCGTCTTCCACGACCTGCTCGGGATCACCACCGGCCACATGGCGAAATTCGTCAAGCGCTACGCCGACGTTCACGAGACGATGGTCGCGGCCGTCAAGGCCTACAGCCAGGAGGTGCGCACGCGCCACTTCCCCGAGCCCGAGCACGTCTACAGCGTCGAGCCGGCCGAGCTCGACGAGTTCCGCCGCTACCTCAGCGAGGAGAGCCTGGCCAGCGCCAAGGGCTGGGAGTGGGAGCCGCTGCCCTGAGCAAGGGGGCTGTCCAGGGATTCGAGGCAGCGTTCGAAGCGGGCGACCTCTTCGCCCCGACAGAGCTCCGTCTCGAACTCCGGCCCGGTCAACGGCACGAGACCGCTGCCCGGCAGGCGCAACCCTAGGTCCCCGCTCCAGCTTCCCGGGGCCCTCCCTTCTTTCAGAAAGGATCCGGTCCCCTCGAATGGCTTCGGCAGCTTCACCTCGGCGCTCAGCGGCTTCTCCCCGGCGGGGCTGAGCTTCATCGAGTCGGATTCGTCGGAGACGAGGGCGACCTTGTCGATGGCCACCCGTCCCGCTTTTTCCTTCAGGCCGCCGAGAGCGAGCGTCATCGATTCGTCTCCTTCCTCCAGGGAAAACGAGGTCTCGAAGGCGAGGAGGTAACGCAGCGTCCCTTCGCGCCGGGCCGCGGCCGTCAGCCCCGCGGCTTCTATCCCGGAGTCCGCCTTGCTCGCTCCGCCGCGCGAGCGGCGCTTGCAGATCCGGCGGTAGGACCGCACGACTTCGCCCCTCAGGCGATGCCCCTTCACCTCGATGTAGTCGTGCTCGCCGTTGAAGCGGAGGTTGCCGAGGAAGACCCCCGTTTCGCCGATTGGCCTGCGGCCCTTGCAGTCCTCGTGGAGGGACTCCGGCAGTCTCTGTCCCGGGATCAGCTGCGGGTGGAATCGCAACTTGGAGCGGAAGCGGAGCGAGACCTGGCCGAAGGAGCCGAAGTCGGCCTCGATCCCGTTGCGCGTCACCTTGCCGAGGGCGGTGTAGCGGAGGAACGAGCTGTCCCCCAAGACCAGCATGGTCACCTGGCGGTGCCCTTTGGTCCGCAGGGACACCCGGGTAACCGTGGTCATCCGGGAGGCCGACCCTCAGGTGCAGACCCTTCGGCTCGACGACGTAGTGAGGCTCGAGGCTGGCAGCAGCCGGCGTCGCTAAGACCATCGCGCAGGCGATCAGAATGCCGAGAGTCCTTCCCGCCCGCACCGTCTAACGGCGCTTCAGACAACTCGAGAGGATTGAGATCCGCGGGCAGAGGTTGGCCGCAAAGGCTCCCCCCGCGAGCGGAACTTCGGGGGCGCCCGGGAAGGAGACCGTCAGGGAACCGGTCCAGGTAGCCGGTTCCACGGCCGGGTGGAGATCAAGGAAGGTAGCGCTGCCGACGAACGGTGCCGGCGGCCGCACCGAGCCGCGCGCGGTCCCGGTGCTGGAGAACGTCCCCTTCTTACCCAGGGCCCTGGCGCTGCGCAGGATGTTCATGCCTTCGACGCGTTCGAAGAGCGAGGCGTTGAAGGAGGGCCGATGGACGAACTCGTCCTGCGAGGCTCGGAACGAAATCACCCGCCCTTCTTGGTTCGACTCCGCCTGCAGGACCCTTTCCTCCAGCCCTAGGAACGGCCGCTGCCGGCGATCGTCCCTGAAGCCGCAGAAGCCATGCGGAAGCCGGAACATCGTCCCCGGCGGATCGTCCGCTTCGACGCTGCTGTAGCCATCCTCGCCCGTGAAGCGGAAGCTGCCGCGGAAGACCCCCTTTTCGAAGACCCAAGGGCAATGCGGTTCCGGGTAGGTCACCACCTTCTTCTGCCGCTGGAAGCTGAGGTCGAGCTGGCCCAGCGAGCCGAAGATCGCGTGAATGCCCGGTACTCGCTCCGCCCGCACGTCGTAGTTGGCGCGCAGCGGGCCGTTCGCGGCGCTGATGGCGACGAAACCCGGTCGCTTGCCCGACTGGATCGTCTCGACTTCGATTTCGTACCCGTTTGACCCTTCGAGATCGATCGAGCCGAGCTTCTGTTCCTGGGCCCTGCCGACCGCCGGCAGCGTCAGCAGCGCGGCCGCCGCGCAGACGCCAACCAGGACGCTTCCCCTTCCCCTCACCCGGCGCAGAGTATTCGAACTGAGCAGACGGGTTGCGGCGAACTACGATGGGGCGGCATGCCGATCTACGAGTTCGAGTGCGAGGAGTGCGGGGCGCGTTTCGAGGAGCTGGTCGCGGCGGGTGGCGCGGTCGCCTGTGCGAGCTGTGGCTCTGGGCGCACGCGGCGGCTCCTCTCATCCGTCTCGCCCCCGGGACGCCAGCCGCGCGGGGCCGCGGTGCGTTCGGATGAATCGCGGCGGCGGGAGCGGGAGGCGGCGCGGCAGGATCGGATCACCGAGTCGCGCCAGCGGCGGGCGGCGGGGGAGAAGCCGTGACCGCCGGTGCCGAGGAGCGGCGGGAGCGGCTGGTCGAGCTCTACAAGGAGGTCCAGGGCTGCACCAAATGCCCCCTCTACGAGACCCGGACCAAAGCGGTCTTCGGGGCCGGCAACGCCGACGCCGACCTGATGTTCGTCGGCGAGGCGCCGGGCGCCGAAGAGGACCGCCAGGGCCTGCCGTTCGTCGGCCGCGCCGGCCAGCTGCTGAACCGGATGCTGGAAGAGATCGGGCTCGTGCGCGACGACGTCTTCATCGCCAACGTCCTCAAGTCGCGCCCGCCCGGCAACCGCGACCCGCAGCCAATGGAGATCCAGGCCTGCGAGCCCTACCTCTGGGAGCAGGTGCGGCTGATCGAGCCGCGGGTCGTCTGCACGCTCGGGAACTTCGCGACGAAGCTGCTCAGCGGCAGCCCGACCGGGATCACCAGGGTGCGGGGAGCGCCACAGGTACGCGACCTCGGCGGCCGCACCGTCTTCCTGCTGCCGCTCTTCCACCCCGCCGCCGCCCTGCGCACGCCCGCCGTCAAGGAGACGCTGCGGGGCGACTTCGCGACGATCCCCGATCTGCTGCAGCGGCCGCTCCCCGGCCCGGTGCCGAGCGCCGAGGAAATCGCCGAGGCCGAAGCGGGCGACGACGCGCCCCCGCCGGCCGATCAGCTCGGCTTCTTCGGATAAGGGGTCGTGGTCATGTCCGTGGAGGTCGTGGAGACGAGCAGCGCTGCCGAGACCGAAGAGCTCGGCGCCCGCATCGCCGCCCGCCTGCGGCCGGGGGACGTCGTCCTCCTCTCCGGCGAGCTCGGCACCGGCAAGACGACCCTGGTCCGCGGCGCCTGCCGGGCGCTCGGCGTCCCCGGCCCGGTCACCTCGCCCACCTTCACCATCGGCCAGCGCTACAAGGGGGGCCGGCTGCCGGTCTCCCACCTCGACCTCTACCGCCTGCAGACCCTGGAAGGTGAGGACCCGGCCCTGCTAGACGACTACCTGGGACCCGAGGGCGTCGCCTTCGTCGAGTGGCCGGGCGCCGGCTCCGGTCGCCTCGACCGCCCCGCCCTGGAGGTCCGTCTCGCCCACGACGGCGAGGAGCAGCGGCGGATCGAAGTCGACTGGGATGGGTAGGGGAGCAAAGGGCGCACCAAACCGGCGTCGAAAGTGTTCAGTGAGGAGCGCGCCAGCTAGCATCGGCGCTCGAAATTCGATCGAGAAAGGCTAGGACGCGATGAAGGGACTGAAGGCGCTCGCGGCGGTGATGTTGGTGAGCGGATTGCTGATCACGGCGGTGCCCGCTTCGGCCAGCGCGGCTGCCTACAAGCACTACGTCGGCTGTGGGATCTCCCGCAACGCCAAGCCCGCCCACAAGTGCCCGAAGAAAGCCAAGAAGGGCGCGTTCTTCAAAAGCCTCGCCGGCGACGTCTCCTACAGCGTCTGCGTCAAGTTCCCGAGCGGGAAAAACCTCTGCGCCCAGGCTCAGGAAGCCGAACAGGGGACCCTCTACGTCAACAAGATCACCTCGACGATCCCCGGCAAGCACGTCGTCAGCTGGTACGTCAAAGGAAAGAAAGTCGGTTCCTGGGCTTTCACGGTGACGGGGTAGCGCACCCCTGGTAGTCGTCGGCTTCGACACCGCGACGGTCGACACCGTCGCCTGCGCCTGGCGCGACGGGGAGGTCCTGCACGAGTCGCAGCTGGGGCTTTCCCCCGAGGGGAGGCCCCTGCATGCGACCCGGCTGCTGGAGGAGGTCGAGCGGGCCGCCGCGACGGCCGGCGGCTGGGAGCGGGTCGACCTGCTCGCGGTCGGCCTCGGCCCCGGCACCTTCACCGGCCTGCGCGTGGGGATCGCCAGCGCCCGCGGTCTCGGCGTCAGCCTCGGGCTGCCGGTGCGGGGCGTCTGCACGCTCGACGCGCTGGCGGCGGGGATCGGCGAGGGTTTTTCGGGGGCACGGCTGGCGGTGCTGGACGGCTGGCGCGGCGAGGTCTTCGCCGCGCTCTACGGCGCCGACGGGTCCCGGACCTGGGAGCCCGCCGTCCACCGGCCCGAGGAGCTGGCCGAGCGGGTGGCGGAGCTGGAGGAAACCCCGCTGGTCGCCGGCTCGGGGGCGGTACGATTCCGTCACGAGTTGGCCCGAGACGGCGTCCGCATGGCGGACGATTCCGATCCCGTCCACCGGGTCGCCGCGCGGCACGTCTGCGCGCTGGCGGCGGCGGCGGACGGCCCGGAGCCCGACGGGCTCGCCCCGATCTACCTCAGACCCCCGGACGCGGAGCGGTGGCGTGCACGAGACGCTTCACAAAGAGCCAAGTGAGCTGAACCGAGAGGTCCAGATCCGCAGGCTCGCCTACAGCGACCTGCCGGCGGTGATCTCGATCGAGCGGCGCTCGTTCCCGACCCCCTGGTCGCTGGCGATGTTCGTTCTCGAGCTCTCGAAGCCATCGGGGATCTGCCTCGCCGCCAGCGCCGGCGACCAGCTGCTCGGCTACGTGATCTGTTCCCGCTACGACCAGGTCTGGCACCTGATGAACATCGCCGTCGCCCCCGACCGCCGCGGTAGCGGCGTCGCCGGCCAACTGATGCGGAGCCTGATCGAGGAGTCGCAGGGGACGCTGCCGTTCACGCTCGAGGTCCGCGTCTCCAACCACCGCGCGATCGGCATGTACGAACGCTTCGGGTTCCGCTCCGCCGGCGTCCGCCCTCGCTACTACCACGACAACGGCGAGGACGCCTTGATCATGTGGCTGGACTGAAGTGGCTCGATTGAATTAGGAGCTGACTGGTGCTGCTGGCGATCGAGACCTCCTGCGACGACACCTGCGCCGCCGTCCTCGACGGCGCGCGGATCCTCAGCAACGTGATTTCCTCGCAGGCCAAGGCTCACGAAGGCTTCGGCGGGGTGGTGCCGGAGGTGGCCGCCCGCCACCACCTGGAGCTGGTCGAGCCTGTCGTCGAGGCGGCGCTGGGGGAGGCCGGGGTGACCCTCGACGGGATCGAGGCGGTCGCCGCCACCGCCGGCCCTGGTCTGATCGGGGCGCTGCTGGTCGGGATCAGCGCCGCCAAGGGGATCGCCGCGGCGCGGCGGCTGCCCTTCATCCCGGTCGACCACCTGCAGGGCCACGTCGCCGCCAACTTCCTCGAGCCCGAGCCGTTGCAGCCGCCCTTCCTCTGCCTGATCGCCAGCGGTGGCCACACCCTGCTCGCCGGCGTCCGCGACCACCACGGCTACGAGCCGCTCGGTCAGACGCTCGACGACGCCGCCGGGGAGGCCTTCGACAAGTCGGCGCGCCTGCTCGGTCTCGGCTACCCGGGCGGGCCGGCGGTTCAGCGCGAGGCCGAGGGGGGAGACCCCGAGGCGTTTGAGCTGCCGGTGGCGATGTCCCGCAATCCCGGCCTCGACTTCAGCTTCAGCGGCCTCAAGACCGCGGTCCTCTACCGCTGCCGCGAACTCGGGCCCGAGGGCGTGGAGGAGCGCAGGGCCGACCTCGCCGCCTCCTTCCAGGCCGCCGTCGTCGAGCAACTGACGACGAAGCTGAAGCGGGCGCTGAAGAAGGGGGAGTGGGAGGCGGTCGCCCTCGGCGGCGGCGTCGCCGCCAACGGGCCGCTGCGGGAGGCGGTCGGCCGGCTCTGCGAGGAGATGGGGGTGCGGCTGAAGCTGGTCCCGATCACTTTGTGTACCGACAATGCGGCGATGATCGGATCCGCCGCCCGCCACGTGGAGCCGATTCCGTATCCCGGGTACCTCGGCTACGACGCCTTCGCCACCGGCGAGCACCCCGCCGACGGGACGAAAGTACCCCTATATGGCGGGAAATCGGCCCGTCGGCACTGAGTCATGGCTGACGTCGTCGTCTACTCCCGTGCGGGCTGCCATCTCTGCAAGGAAGTGCTGGAGCAGATCGTCGCCCTGCACGACGAGGGCTACCGCTTCACCCTGCACGAGATCGACATCGAGAGCCACGAGCTGTTGCTGCGGCGACACCTCGAGCGGATCCCGGTGGTCGAGGTCGACGGGGTCGAGGTCTCGGAGCTGATCCTCGACCGGGCGGCGCTGACGGCCAGGCTCGATACTGTGGGGGCATGGTCGAGGTGATCGAGGAGTTCGACGCCGCAGGGGCGTTCCCGGTCGAAGGCGAGCGTCTCTCGCTCGGCGTCGCCGCGCGGCTCTCGCGCTACCTGCAGGTGCTGACCCAGGCGCGGAAGATGGGGCGGGAGACGATCTCCTCGCAGGAGCTCTCCGAGTACACCCACATCAACCCGACCCAGATCCGCCGCGACCTCTCCGGCTTCGGCAAGTTCGGCAAGCGCGGCGTCGGCTACAACGTCGACTCGCTGGTCTCGGAGATCCGCAAGATCCTCCGCACCTCCGGCCAGCACAACATCGCCCTCTTCGGCGCCGGCAACCTCGGCCAGGCGATCGCCACCTCCTCGATCTTCGCCGACCACGGCTTCCAGGTCGTCGCGGTCTTCGACAGCGACCCGAGCGTCGTCGGTAACCAGATCGGCGAGCTGAGCGTGCGCGACATCGGCGACCTGCCGGCGGTCGTCGCCGCGGAGGAGATCGTCGTCGGCGTCCTCGCGGTCCCGGCCGAGGCGGCCCAGGACGTCGCCGACCGCCTGGTCAAAGCCGGGGTGAAGATCATCTTCAACTACTCCGAGCAGCTGCTGCAGGTGCCGCCGGAGGTGACGGTCCACACCTCCAGTCCCGCCGTCGACCTGCTCTACGCGCTCTACTTCTACCTCGCCTAGCACTCGACCTTGGCTCTGGATCTCGATCTCGCCCGCGAGAAGTTCGAGTCCTCGCAGGACTTCACGATCGGCCTCGAGGAGGAGTTCGCGATCCTCGACCCGCAGACGCTGGAGCTGGAGCACCGCTTCGAGGACGTGATGGCGGCCTGCCAGCAGGACGAGGTCCTGGCAGAGTCGGCGGCGGGGGAGCTGATCGCCGCCGAGGTCGAGATCCGCTCCGGGCGCTCGGAGACCTTCGCCGAGGCCGTCTCCCGCCAGCGCGAGCGGCGGGCACGGCTCTTCGACCTGGTCGGGGGGATGGGGCTGGCCCTGGGGGCGATGGGCACCCATCCCTGGGCCGACTACCTCGACCAGCGGATCATCGACACGCCCCACTACAACCGTCTCCGCAACGAACTCGGCTGGGTGGCGCAGCGCAACAACACCTGGAGCCTGCACCTGCACATGGGCGTCCGCGGCGCCGACCGGGCGGTCGCCGTCTGCGACTGGCTGCGGGAGCTGCTGCCGCTGCTGCTCGCGGTTTCGGCCAACTCGCCCTTCCTCGACCGCCGCGACAGCGGCCTGCACAGCGTCCGCAGCGAGATCTTCACCCGCACCTTCCCGCGCTGTGGGGTGCCCTCGCCGTTCCGCGACTGGGAGACCTACGCCGGCTTCGTCGACACCCTCGAGCGGCTCGGCTCGGTGGTCGAGTCGACGCAGCTGTGGTGGAGCGTGCGGCCGCACCACAGCTTCGGCACCGTCGAGGTGCGGATCTGCGACGCGCAGACGCGGGGCGAGGAGTCCCTCCAGCTGGCGGGGTTGATCGCCGCCTGCATCGCCCAGACCGCGCTCGACTACGACGAGCACGGCTACGAAGGGCGGGGGGCGCCGCTGGCCGACCGCGAGATCGAGGAGAACCTCTGGCGGGCGATCCGCTACGGCGCCGGCGGCCGGATGATCGACTTCCGCCGCGGCGAGGAGGTGCCAACCCGCTCGGTCCTCGAGCAGGTGCTGGCCTGGACCGAGCCGGCGCGGGCGCAGCTGGGGCTGGACCTGCGGTTGCCGGAGCGAAACGGCGCCCAGCGGGCGCGCGAGGCGCTCGATTCCGGGGTCTCGATCGAGGACATCTACCGCGACGCCGTTGCGGAAACGCGGCGGACCTACGCGGAAAAGGCTGCCGATCGCGCTTAGAAAGCGCTGTCGCCGCCTTCGTCTATAGACTCCCGCGCCGCTAAAACCACCGGAGGAATAGGAACTTGACCGACTTCTTGACCGATTACGGCGTGGTTGTCGCACTCGTGTGTGCAGGCGCCGCCGTCATCTACGGACTTCTCGTCACCCAGCGTCTGCTCGCGAAACCGGCGGGCAACGACCGCATGCAGGAAATCTCTGGCGCCGTGCAGGAGGGGGCGCAGGCCTACCTCAGCCGCCAGTACACGATCATCGCCGCGCTGGCGCTGCCGATCGCGGTTCTGCTGCTGCTGCTTCAGAACTGGGAGACCGCCGTCGGCTTCCTGATCGGGGCCATCCTCTCCGGCGCTACCGGCTTCATCGGGATGAACGTCTCGGTGCGGGCCAACAGCCGCGTCGCCGAGGCCGCCCGCGGGGGCGTGCCGCCGGCGCTCGACGTCGCCTTCAAGGGCGGCTCGGTCACCGGCCTGCTGGTCGTCGGCCTGGCGCTGATCGGCGTCGCCGGCTACTACGGGTTCCTCGTCCTCACCGGCGCCAGCGACGAGCACGCGGTCGACGCGCTCGTCGGCCTCGGCTTCGGAGGCTCGCTGATCTCGGTCTTCGCCCGGCTCGGCGGCGGCATCTTCACCAAGGCCGCCGACGTCGGCGCCGACCTTGTCGGCAAGGTCGAGGCGGGGATCCCCGAGGACGATCCCCGCAACCCGGCTGTGATCGCCGACAACGTCGGCGACAACGTCGGCGACTGTGCCGGCATGGCCGCCGACCTCTTCGAGACCTACGCGGTCACGTCCGTCGCGGTGATGCTGCTCGGCGTCCTCACCTTCACCCCGGACTTCGCCCGCGAGGTCGCGATCTACCCGCTGGTGATCGGCGGCGTCGCGATCATCGCCTCGATCATCGGGGCGCTGGTGGTGCGGACCAAGTCCGACCGGGTCGAGGGCGCTCTCTACCAGGGCGTGATCCTCGCCGGTCTCCTCTCGATCGCGGCCTTCTACCCGATCACCGACTGGCTGATGAGCGAACCGCTGCGGGTCGGCGTCGAGGACGTCGGCAGCTCCCTGGCCGGTGCTTCTGTGACCGACCTCTGGATCTGCGCCGTGATCGGCGTCGCGGTCACCGCGCTGCTGTTCGTGATTACCGAATTTTATACGTCGACCCGGTTCCGGCCGGTGAAGACGATCGCCCAGGCCTCCGAGACCGGGCACGCGACCAACATCATCCAGGGCCTCGCCCAGGGCTTCCAGTCGACCGCCGCTCCGGCGCTCGTCATCGCCCTCGCGATCCTGGGCGCGAACGAGTTGGCCGGCGTCTACGGCATCGGCATTGCCGTGATGGCCCAGCTCTCGCTCTGCGGTCTGATCGTCGCCCTCGACGCCTTCGGGCCGATCACTGACAACGCCGGCGGCATCGCCGAGATGGCGGAGCTGCCGGAGGACGTCCGCAACGTCACCGACCCGCTCGACGCGGTCGGCAACACGACCAAGGCCGTGACCAAGGGTTACGCGATCGGCTCCGCCGCGCTCGCCGCGC
>JBIOVP010000158.1:0-7082 GCA_044867815.1 Solirubrobacterales bacterium
GCAGGCGGCTGTAGATGTCGAATGAGCGCTCGCCGCGAGCAGTCTGCTCGACGACCATCGGTACCAGTGGCATAGGGCCCCTCTCCTAGTTGGCGTCTGGGTTGTACTTATAGCCAACGCCGCGCACCGTCAGAACCAGCTCCGGCTTCTGAGGGTCGCGCTCGACCTTCTGGCGCAGGTTGGAGATGTGGACGTCGCAGGCGCGCTCATCACCGTCGAACTCGGTCTGCCAGAGCTCCTCCATGATCTGGGCGCGGGAGAAGACCTCCCCCGGGCGGGCGACGAGCAGGCGCAGCAGCTGGAACTCCGAGCGGGTGAGGTTGACGGGGACGCCGCGGACGGTGGCGACGTGGCGGACGAGGTCGATCGAGACCGGGCCGGACTCGATCTTCACCGCCTGGGAGAGCGGCGCCCGGTCGAGTTCGCGGCGCCGCAGCTGCGCCCGCACCCGCCCCAGCAGCTCGCGCACCGAGAAAGGCTTGGTCACGTAGTCGTCGGCCCCGACCTCGAGCCCGACGACCTTGTCGACCTCGGCGTCTTTGGCGGTGAGGACGATGATCGGGACGGCGCTGCGAGAGCGCACGTCGCGGCAGATGTCGAGCCCGGACGGCCCCGGCATCATGATGTCGAGGATCAGCAGGTCGAAGGGGACGCCGTTGCCGAGCAACGCGGCGGCCTCGTCGCCGTCGGCGGCCGGGGTGACTTCAAATCCCTCCTGCGCGAGCGCGTAGCCGACCGAGTCGCGGACGCTCGGCTCGTCGTCGGCGATGAGGATGCGGCCGCTGCTCATGCGACGGGGGTCGGGCTCGGTTGCGCGATCGGGAGGCGCACCCAGAAGGTGCTCCCCTCCCCCTCCACCGACTCGGCGCCGATGCGGCCGCCCATCACGTCGACCATCCGCCGCGCGATCGCCAGGCCGAGGCCGAAGCCCTCCTGCTTGCGCGACTCCGAACGGCGGTAGAAGCGCTCGAAGACGCGCTCGAGCTCGCCTGCGGGAATGCCGGTTCCAGTGTCGATGACCTCCAAGATGACTTCGCCCTCGCTGTCGTGACGGCCGCGAACGGTAACGGTGCCGGGCGGTGGCGTGTTCTTGAAGGCGTTGGTGAGCAGACCGATCATCACCTGCCGCAGCAGCGTCGGGTCGCCGGTGGCGGCGAGGTCGGTCTCGACGTCGACGACCAGGTCCACGTGCGGCGGCGCCTCGCAGGCGGCGACGACGTCCTTGATCGCCATCGGCACGTCGACCGGTTCGCTCTCCGGGGCGCCACGGGACTCGACCCGGGCCAGGGTCAGCAGCGACTGGGTCAGCCGGTTCATCCGCTCGGCGTCTTCGCCGAGCCGTTTGAGGAAGTGGTCGCGGTCCTTGGGATCGTTCTTGGCGCCACTCTGCAGGACCTCGATCGCGCCGGAGATCCCGGCCAGCGGGTTGCGCAGCTCGTGGGCGGCGTTGGAGACGAAGTCGGCTTCGGCCAGCTCCGTGCGCAGCTCGTCGGTGCGGTCGCGCAGGACGGCGAGGACGGCGCGCTCGTCGGGCAGCGAGCGGGCGGTCATCGCGTAGGCGCGGTCGCCGATCCGCAGCGCCGGGTGCGAGGAGAAGCTGACCTCGGCGGCGCGGTGGAGCAGCGGCAGCGCCTCCTCGGGTGGCTGGCCGGACTCGTCGAGCAGGCGCGAGGCGGCGCTGTTGGAGAAGCGGACCGGGCCCTCGTAGTCGACGACCATGACGACGTCGGTGAGGCCGTCGAAGATCGCCGCGAGCTTGTTGCGATCGGAGGAGAGGACGCCGAAGCTCTCCTTCAGCGAGGCGCGCATCGAGTCGAGGGCGCGGGCGAGGTCGCCGATCTCGTCCGGCCCGGAGGTGTTCAGCGGGTGGTCGAACGAGCCCCCGGCCATTTCACCGGCGGCGCGGGCGAGGCTGACGACGCGGTGGGAGATCGCGACCGCGATCAGGAAGCCGGCGAGGACGCCGACGGTGACGGCGGCGATCAGGGCCTGCGGCTTGTCGCCGAAGAAGTAGACCGCGGCGGCGGTGATCAGGCTGACCGCGGCGAAGGCGCCGGTGAGCCAGAGGCGCATCCCGATCCGCAACGACCCGGGGGGCGCTCCGGCCGGGTTCTGCTCCGAGCGGCGCATGAGGATTTACTAACACAATCCTCTTCTCGGGGCGGCAGACCAGGCGTTTCCGTGCCCACGTGGGAGAATCGAACTTGTGCGAACGCTTGTCTTCATTCCCGCCTGGAACGAGGAGGACTCGGTCGCCGCGGTGATCGCGGGCGTCCACGAGGCGCTGCCCGAGGCGGACGTGCTCGTCGTCGACGACGGCTCCGGCGACGCCACCGCCGAGCGGGCGCGCGAGGCCGGGGCGCTGGTCGCCTCCCTTCCCTTCAACCAGGGGCTGGGCGCGGCGCTGCAGACCGGCTACCTCTACGCCCTGCGCAACGGCTACGACGCCTGCGCCCACCTCGACGCCGACGGCCAGCACCCGCCGGAGGAGGTCGTCCGCCTGCTGGCCGAGGTGGAAGGTGACCGCGCCGACCTGGTGATCGGCTCGCGCTACCACTCCGGCGCCGTCGCCGCCTCCGGCGACTACCGGCCGACCTTCTCGCGGCGGATCGGGATCAGCGTCTTCCGCTTCTTCCTCACCCTGGCGACGCGGCAGCGCTTCACCGACACGACCAGCGGCATGCGCGCGGCCAACCGCCGGGTGATGGCGCTGTTCTCCCAGCACTACTCGCCGGACTTCGCCGAGATCGAGTCGCTGCAGCTGGCGGTGCGCCAGGGCCTGCGGGTCGAGGAGCTGCCGGTGCGGATGCTGGAGCGGGCCGGTGGCAGCTCCTTCCTGACGCCGCTGCGCTCGGCCTTCTTCATCTTCAAGGGGCTCGTCGTCCTCCTCGTCGGCCAGTTCCGGCCGCGCCAGGCGGAGGCGGAGCGATGAGGGCGCTGGTCCTGGCGGCGACGGGGGCCGAACCGCAGGTCCACCTCACTTCGCAGACGCGGATCGTCGCCGCGGTGATCGCGGTCTTCTTCATGCTCCTGATCCTCGACCTGATCCGCCGCGACCGGCTGCAGGAGCGCTACAGCGTTATCTGGTTCGTCGCCGGGCTGGGGATGCTCGCCGGCGCCGCCTTCCCCGGCCTGCTGGAGCTGCTCGCCGATGCGATGGGCGTCCGCAACACCAACGTCGCCCTCTTCTCGGTCGTGCTGCTGCTGCTGCTCGGCCTGGCGCTCAACTTCAGCGTGATCATGTCCCGCCAGGCGGCGCAGATCACCCGCCTGGCGCAGGAGCGGGCGATCGAACGCGCAGATAGACAGGTAGGTCGAGAGCCTGCTGTGGCTGAGGGGCCGCTAGGCAAGGACGCAGGGAGCCGGAGTAGCAGCGCTACTTCGGCGACCGAGGACGCCGCATAGCGGTTCCTCAGGCCAGCAGCGCCTCGAGTCGGAAGAAAAGCGCCTCCAGGGCTAACTCCTCCGAGACGTTCAGTTCGAGGCTGCGGCGGGTCTCCTGGACCAGCGCGACGCCCTGGCGAGCGGCAGCGGCATCGAGGTCCGTCGCCTGCGCCCTCAGCTGCTCGAGCCGGTCGCGGTTGAAGACGACCTCCTCGGCGCCGGAGGCGATGGCTGCGAGGTCGCGCAGCCAGGCGGCGCAGAGCTCGAAGCCGAGCCCGAGGATCTCGGTGCGGCGGCGGCGGCCGGCGCGTTTGGCCCCGTCGGTGATCTCCTTGGCGCTGCGTTTGACCCCGGCCTTCGCTTCCTCCTCCAGCGCTTCCCGGGTCTCGGCTTCGACGTCGGCGCCGACAGCCTGCGCACGGTCGAGCAGCGCTTTCCAGGGAGCGCCGGCGCACTCGCCGGCGACGGCAGCGCCGACGCAGCGCTCCGCCTCCGCCCGCAGCTCGCGCCCCCGCTCGCTCAGCAGCAACCGCGCCCGCTCGAGGTCGCCCGCGGCAAGCCGAGCCGCGGCGGCGACCTCCTCCTGCTCACGGGACGATTCCCCTCCATATAGGGGTACTTTCGTCCCGTCGGCCAGCTCTGCTTCAAGCACCTCGGCGGGAAGGGGGGCGAACTCGATCGCCTGGCAGCGGGAGGCGACGGTCTCCAGCAGGCCCTCGCCGTCGGAGCTGAGCAGGATCAGGTGGACGAACTCGGGCGGTTCCTCGAGCGTCTTCAGCAGCGCGTTCTGGCTCTCGTCGCGCATCGCCTCGGCGGCCTCGATCACGAACACCCGCCTGCCGCCTTCGAAGGGCCGGTAGACGGCGGCGCGGATCACCCGCTCGCGCACCTCCTCGACCATGTGCTGGGCCCCGGCCGGGGCGAGCCAGACCAGGTCGGGATGGGGCGAGGGATCGAGCAGGGCGCGACGCCGCGCGTCCTCGGGGTCGGCGGCGGCAGCGGCGAGGATCTCCGCCGCGAACGACCGCGCGGCGGCGCCCTTGCCGGAGCCGCGCGGCCCGCGGAAGAGGTAGGCGTGCGAGGGCTGGGCAAGTGCCGCGTTCAGCGCCACCCGCACCCGCGCCTGGTGCTCGGTCGCCGCGGCCAGCGTTTCCGACTTTGGCCCCACCAGGGTGTGGTCAATCTCGGCTGCGCTCACGCACCGCCTCCATCACCCGCTCTTGGACCTCCTCGACGCTGCCGGTGGCATCGATCACCGCCACACGATCACTGGCGATCACGGCGATCTCCTCGTAGGCCTCGGCGACCGCCCGCTGCAGGCCGAGGCCCTCCTGCTCGAAGCGGTCGTCGCCCGCGGTGCGGCCGAAGCCGGTCTCGGGGTCGACTCGCAGCAGCAGGGTCAGGTCGGGCCAGAGGCCGTCGGTTGCGGTGTCGCAGAGCCCGATCACCTCGCCGACGCCGAGCCCGCGGGCGGCGCCCTGATAGGCGACGCTGGAGTCGCTGAAGCGGTCGGCGACGACGTGCCGTCCCGCCTCCAGCGCCGGCCGGATCACCCGCTCGGTGAGGTCGGCGCGGGCGGCGAGGAAGAGCATCAGCTCCGCCAGCGGCTGAAGCGAAACGGTCGGGTCGGCGAGCAGTTCGCGGATCCGCTCCGCCGCCTCGGTCCCCCCCGGCTCACGGATCGCGACGGTCTCCTCGCCGAGGGCTTCAACCAGCAGGCGCGCCTGGGTGCTCTTGCCCGAGCCGTCGATCCCCTCGAGGGAGATGAACAACTTCGGCGGCCTCAGCTTTTCGCGCCGGCTTTGGCGCGTTTGCGCTTACGGGTCGCGGTGTCGGCTTTGCCCGCCGCCGCGTCCTCGTCGCCTTTCGGCTTCGGCTGTTTCTCCATCGCCGCTTTCGCCGCTTTGGCGGCTTCGCGCTCGGCCCGGCGTTTCTTCATCTCCTGCATCGACTCGCAGTCGTCGTTGAGGCAGAGGTTCCAGGGCCGGCCGCGGAACGGGACGACTTTGAGACGCGGGGTGCGGTCGCAGATCGAGCAGCGCTCCTCGAGCCGGAAGACGTCGCCGCGCTGGGGCAGCGGGAAGGTCTGGTCGCAGGAGTCGGGATCGTCGGCGGTCCACCCACTGCATCCCACGAACCTCTTTCCTGATTTTTTCGCGCGGATGATCCGCAGCATGTTCGGCGAGCCGTCCTCCTTGGTGCGGCCGGCTTCTTCGCAGACCTTGCAGGGGCCGAGGATCCGGTCCTCGTCCATCCCTTTCCAGATCACCTTCGCCAGCTCTTCGCGAGCGCCGTCGATTTCGTCCCAGGTCTTGTGCAGGAGGTCGCGGCTCTCGCCGACGACCGCGCCCTTGGTCATCTCGCCGGCGGCGATCCGGTCCATCTCGGCCTCCAGCGTGGCGGTCATCTCCGGCGTCGCCATCGCCGGCACGTAGTTCCTGAACGCCTCGTACAGGGCGATCCCGGTCTCGGTCGGGATCGGCGGGTTGTTGTAGACGTAGCCGCGGTCGAAGAGCTTCTGGATGATGTCGGCGCGGGTCGCTTTGGTGCCGAGGCCGCGCTCCTCCATCATCTCGATCAGTTTCGCCTGGGAGATCCGCCCCGGCGGCTGGGTCTCCTTGTCGACGATCCAGGGGTCGCCCTCCAGCTGCAGGGTCTGGCCCTCCTCCAGTTTCGGGATCTCCTCGTCGGCCGAGCGGGCGTAGGTGTAGATCCCCGCGTAGCCGGGGTCGACGACGACCGAGCCGCGGACGAAGTAGGTCTGGTCGCCGGCCTCGATGTCGGCCCGGGTCGACTCGGTGATCATCGGCGGGCTGAAGGTGGCGAGGAAGCGGCGGACGACGAGTTCGTAGACGCGTTTCTTCGGACCCTCGAGGGCGCCCGGATGGACCGCCTGGGTCGGGTAGATCGGCGGGTGGTCGGTCGTCTCTTTTTTGCCGCGGGTCGGGGTCAGCTCGCCGTCGAGCAGGCCGGAGGCGGCGGAGAACTCCTTGATCCGCACCAGCGAGGAGACCAGCTCGCGGACCGGCAAGGAGGACGGGTAGACCGTGTTGTCGGTGCGCGGGTAGGAGATGAAGCCGTCCATGTAAAGGTCCTCGGCGATCCGCATCGCGCTGGCGGGGGTGATACCGAGGCGGCTGGAGGCGTCGGTGCTGAAGGCGGTGGTGTTGTAGGGGGTCGGCGGTTTGCGGGTGTTTTTCCGCGCCGTCACCGACTTCACCGTGCCGGGATCGGAGGTGCCGGCGATCGCCGCGTCGGCCTCCGCCTTCTCCCAGAATTTGTCGACGGTGTGGTGGGTCTCGAAGCTGCCGTCGGGGTGCTGGAACCTGGCGAACACTTCCCAGAACGGTTTCGCGACGTGCGCGCGCCGTTCCATCTCGCGCTCGACGATCAGGCCCAGGGTCGGGCTCTGCACGCGTCCCACGGAAAGGAAGTTGGAGCCGAAGCGGCGGCTGGCGAGGGAGACGGCGCGGGTCAGGGTCGCGCCCCAGAGCAGGTCGATGTCCTGGCGGGCGGCGCCGGCGTTGGCGAGCGGGTAGGAGAGCTCGTCGAGGTTGGAGAAGGCGCGCTCGATCTCTTCTTTGGTCAGCGCCGAGTAACGCGCTCGGGCGACAGGGGGGCGCTCGGCGATCTCTGATTCGGCCACCGCGGGATTGACCTCGAGCACCTGTTGCAGGGCCTCGAGACCGATCAGCTCG
>JBIOVP010000159.1:0-14189 GCA_044867815.1 Solirubrobacterales bacterium
GTCGTCCCCGGCTCCGAAGGCTTCAGCGCCGAACAGAGCTTCCTGCAGCCGCCCGAGCACCAGGTCGACGTCGTCCACGTGATCCGCGGCGTGATCAAAGCCGAGACCGGCGCGATCGAGCACTACACGCGGATCATCGAGGTCACCGACGGCGTCGACCCGGTCACCCAGGACATGGTGATTTCCATCCTCCGCGACGAGCAGGGGCACCGCCGCCTCTTCGAGGGTTTCCTGCGCGAGTACGAGTTCGAGGGCAGGGCGTAGGCCCGAGGTCGCGCGGGCGATGCGCTACCTCCACCTCTGCGCCCACGAGCAGTTCCCGCCCGAGCAGCTGCTGCGACAGGCGGTCGCCGCCGAGGACGCCGGCTTTGCCGGGATCGGCTGCAGCGACCACCTGCAGCCGTGGTGGGAACCGGGGGAGGCGGGACACGCCTGGGTCTGGCTCGGCGCCGCCGCGCAGGCGACCGAGCGGGTCAGCTTCGGCACCGCGGTGACGCCGCCCGGGCCGCGCTACCACCCGGTCCTGATCGCCCAGGCCTGGGCGACGATGGAGCTGATGTTCCCCGGTCGCCCCTACCTCGGGGTCGGCTCAGGAGAGGCGCTGAACGAGGTGCCGCTGGGGGCCGAGTGGCCCTCGCCGGACGAGAAGGTGGAGCGGATGGAGGAGGCGCTGGAGCAGATTCGCGCCCTCTGGGACGGCGAGCGCCTCAGCGGCGGCAGGTACTTCAAGACCGACCGCGCCCACGTCCACTCTCGTCCCGAGAACCGCCGCCCACCGATCTACGTCTCCGCCTTCGGACCGAAGGCCGCCGGGGTCGCCGGCCGCCAGGGCGACGGCATCTGGACCCTCGCCGACCCCGAATCGGTACCGGAGATCCTAGACGCCTACAGGAGCGCCGCCGAGGACGCGGGGCGGGAACCGGGCGAGGTGATCCTCCAGGCGGCCTTCTCCTGGGCGCCTGACGACGACGCGGCCCTGGAGGGCTGCCGGGTCTGGAAGGGCTCGCAGCCGAAAGAGTTCTACCGCGACGACTGGCACGACCCGCAGGCGATGTACGAGGAGGGCGAGCGCCAGGTCTCCGACGAGGAGCTGAAGGAAGACCTGATCGTCGCCGCCGACCCCGAGGTGCACGTCGAGCGGATCCGCGAGGTCGAAGCGATGGGAGCGACGATCGTCGCCCTGATGAACAACTCCGGCGCCGACCCGCTGGGGGCGATCGACGTCTACAAGAGCTCGGTGCTGCCGCGCCTCCGTGGCTAGGCTGCGGGGGATGGCCACCGCCAACGACGTCGAGATCCGCTCGGCCACCGAAGCCGATGTCCAGGTTCTCTACGACCTGATCCTCGAGCTCGCTTCCTACGAGAAACTGGGCGACGCCGTCGCCGGCACTGTCGAGACGTTGCGCCACTCGCTGTTCGAGCGGGAGGCGGCCGAGGCCCTGTTGCTGGAGACCGCCGACGGCGAAGCGGTCGGCTACGCGATCTTCTTCACCAACTTCTCCACCTTCGAGTGCCGGCCGGGCATCTGGCTCGAGGACGTCTACGTCCGCCCCGAGCACCGCCGCGGCGGCATCGGCTTGGCGGTGATGGAGCACCTGGCCCGGATCGCTGAGGAGCGCGGCCACGCCCGCCTCGAATGGTGCGCCCTCGAGTGGAATGAGCCCGCGCTCAACTTCTACGCCCAGCTCGGCGCTCGCCGCCTCGACGACTGGAAGATGCTGCGGCTGGAGCGCGACGGAATCGAGCGCCTGGCCGCTTCCTGACAAACGCATCCGACTTCGAACACAGCGGGGTGGGCACAAGGTCGGATGGGGCTCAAGTGGTGTGGGCGGCACGGGAAAGCAGCAGTTGTCGCTCGCTCTCGTTCCCCGTCAGCTCGGCGGCGCGGCGGAATTCGGCGGCAGCCTCTTCGGGGCGGCCGGCTTTCTCGAGGAGGTCACCGCGGACGCTGGGGAGGAGGTGGTACCGCGCCAGTGCCGGGTCGTCTTCGATCTGCTCCAGCAGTTCGAGGCCGGCCTCGGGGCCGAAGGCCATGCCCAGCGCCACCGCCCGGTTCAGCTCGACGACGGGGGAGGGGGCGACCTGGGCGAGGGCGTCGTAGAGGGCGGCGATCCGGACCCAGTCGGTTTCCTCGGCGCGGAGCGCGCGGGCGTGGCAGGCGGCGATCGCGGCCTGGAGGCCGTAGGGGCCGAGCGGCCCGGGCAGCGCTTCGGCCCGCTCCAGTGCCCGGCGGCCGCGGACTATCAGCAGCGGGTCCCAGCGGCCGCGGTCCTGGTCGAGCAGCAGCACCGGGCCGCCGTCCGGTCCGCGGCGGGCGGCGCTGCGGGAGGCCTGGATCTCCATCAGCGCCGCCAGGCCGTGCACCTCGGGCTCGGCCGGTGCCAGCTCGGCGAGGATCCGGCCCATCCGCAGCGCCTCCTCGCAGAGGTCGGTGCGGACCCAGTCCTCGCCGGCGCTCGCCGCGTAGCCCTCGTTGAAGACGAGATAGAGCACTTCCAGCACCGAGGGCAGGCGCTCCTCCAGCTCCGTCCCGCGCGGCACCTCGAACGGCACCTTGGCGTCGCGCAGCGTCCGCTTCGCCCGCACCAGCCGCTGCGCCACGGTCGGCTCCGGGGCGAGGAAGGCGCGGGCGATCTCCGGCGTCGTCAGCCCACCGAGCAGCCGCAGGGTGAGCGCCACCCGTGCCTCGCGCGAGAGCAGCGGGTGGCAGCAGGTGAAGATCAGCGCCAGCAGGTCGTCGCCGATCTCGTCGTCCGCGGCGGCCTCGAAGTCGGAGCGTTCCATCGCGAACAGTGCCCCGGTGTCGCGGGCGACCTCTTCGCGCTTTCGCTCGTAGGTCTTCTCCCGCCGCAGGCGGTCGATCGCCCGGTTCTTCGCGGTCGCCATCAGCCAGGCGCCCGGGTTGTCCGGAACGCCCGACTGCGGCCACTTCTCCATCGCCGCCACCAGCGCGTCCTGGGCCAGATCCTCGGCGAGGCCGACGTCGCCGGTCATCCGCGCCAGACCCGCGATGAGGCGGGCGGACTCGATCCGCCAGACCGCCTCGATCGCGCGCGTGGCCTCGCTCACTGCCGCTGCCTCAAGGGCCCTCGTAAGCGTCCTGGACGTCCTGGGGGAAGTCCTCCATCTCGAAGACGCGACGGACTTCGATCCGGCAGTTGCTGTCAGGGCAGCGGCTCGCCCACTCCAGCGCCTCCTCCTTCGAGCGGGCCTGAATCAACCAGTAGCCCCCGACGACCTCCTTCGTCTCCGCGAAAGGACCGTCGGTGACCGTCGCCATGCCCTCGGCGTCGAAGACGACGTTGCCGCCGTCGCTCGGGGGACGCAACCCGTCCAGCGCCAGCAGCATCCCGGCCTTCTGCAGCTCCTCGTTGTAGCGCCCCATCGCCGCCACCGCCTCCGGCGTCGGGTTCCAGTCCTCCTCCTCGATCTGCGGGTACATGAACATCATGAAGCGCATCGGTCCTCCTTCGGTAGCGGGCGGCTGTTCCGCCCTTTTACCTGAGGCGACGAACGGGCGGCGGCGGAATCGACAGCGTCCGAGAATATTTTCCGAAGGCCTGGCCGCGACAGCGCCCGAGCCGCCGCCGCATTACCCTCCCGCGCCCAGTTTCACCCGAAATACCGCTGGGTAACTAAACGCATCATCAAAAGTAAGGAGGAGGCGCGAATCGCGATGGCGGACATGAACGAGCGTGACGCGAAGTTGGTCCAGTACCTCGGCGAGGCCTACGGCAAGGAGCGCGAACTGGAGGCTGCCCTGCAGGCCCATATCGCGATGACCGTTAAAGGCCCTTACAAGAAACGGCTGCAGCAGCACCTGAAAGAGACGAAACAGCACGCCAAACAGGTCGAGCGCCGGATCAAGCAACTCGGCGGCGGCGGCCAGACCCTGCAGGGGGCGGTCGGCAAACTGACCGCGGTGGCGAAGGGCCCTCTCCACGCGATCCGCGGCAGTGGCGAGCAGGAGAAAATGCTGAAGAACGCCAAGACCGAGTACTTCAACGAGCACGAGGAGATCGCCACCTACCTCGCGATCGAGACCCTCGCCGAGAAAGTCAAAGACTCCGAGACGGCGAAGCTGGCGCGGGCGATCCGCCGTGAGGAGGAAAAAATGGCCACCTACCTCCAGGGCCAGATCAAGTCGCTGACCGGCGCGGTTGCGCGGGAGGACATCCCCGTCGCCCAACGCCGCGGCTCCAGTCCAGCGCGGAAAACCAAAAAATCGGCGACGAAAAAAGCCGCGGCCAAACAGCCGGCGGCGAAAGCAAAACGCCCGGCTGCAAAAGTGAAATCAGCGGCGAAACGCTCCTCCGGCGGGGCGAAAAAAACCGCCAGCCGCAAAAACAGCGGCCGCAAAAAAGCCGCCGCGAAACGCTAGGCAGCCGAACGGCCGATCGCGAGCTCTTGCTCCCCGGGCGCCTCGACATCAGAGGCGCCCTGGGGGCGGATCGCGAGCACGACGAGGTCGTCGCGCAGCGTCCCCGAGCTGCGGCCGACGGCATCGGCGCGCAGCCGCTCGGTCACCTCGTCGAGCTCGAGGCCGCAAAGGGCCTGCGTCATCTCGGCGAAGCTCTCGGGGCCCTGGTGCGAGGCGGTCGGGCCGGCCTCGAGCCAGCCGTCGGTGCAGAGGACGAGGGTGTCGGTTGCCCTGAGGACGCACTCGTGGCGCTCGACGTTGGCCTCCCGCCAGGCGCCGAGCACCGAACCGCCGCCGAGTAGCCGCGGCCCATCCGGTCCCGCCAGCACGGCCGGCGGATGCCCGGCCGAGGCGAGCGTCAGCCGCCATTCGTCGCCCTCCCGCCGCAGGCAGGCGAGCATCCCGGTGGCGAAGTCGTTGAGGCTTTCGCCGGCCAGCAGTAGCTCGTTCACCCGCCGCAGCACCTCGTCCGGCTCGCCGATCTCCCGCGTCAGCCCGCGCACGGAATGGCGCACCGCGACCGAGACCCCGGCGGCGGTGCTGCCCTTGCCGGCGACGTCGCCGACGAGGATCCAGCAGCAGTTCTCGCTCGGGATCACGTCGTAGAGGTCGCCGCCGACCTCGATCCCCTCGCCGGCCGCCTCGAAGACGACGGAGATGTCCAGTCCCGGCACCTCCGCCGGCCGCGGCGGCCGCAGCCCGCGCTGGAGGTTTTTCGCCACCCGGTCGCGCTCCCGGTAGAGGCGGGCGTTGTCGAGCGCCAGCGCCGCCCGCTCTCCCAGCTCGGCGAGGAACTCGAGGTCGCCGTGGTCGTAGCGGAGGTCGCCGTGGGCGTGGAGGAAGGAGAGGGCGCCGAGGGTTCGGCCGCGGGCGGTGAGGGGGACCACCGCCGCCGAGTTGTAGCCGGCGTCGTGCATCAGCTGCAGGTGCTCGGCGTTCTGGGAGACCTTGTCGACCACCTCCGGCGCCTTCAGGTCGCGCCAGACCATCGGCTGGTTCAGCCGCAGCACCTGCGCCACCGGGTGCTCGCCGCCGGGGTCGAGCGGCTGTTCGCGCCGGATCCGTTCCAGGCGCGCCGCCATCTCCGGGTTGGCGCCGGCGACGACGCTGTCGCCGTACCAGCCGTCGGGCCGGCGGAAGTCGATCAGGCAGAGCTCGGCCAGCTCCGGCACCGCGGTGGAGACGATCGTCCGCGCCGTCTCGGTCGGGTCGAGGGAGCTGTCGAGGAGACGGCTGGCGGCGACGAGGAACTCCTGGGCGCGCCGGCGCCGCACCTCGGCGGTGATGTCGCGGGCGACGACCGAGGCGCCGATCAGTCCCCGCAGCGGACTGCGGATCGGGGAGACGGTGAGGGAGACGGCGATGCGGGCGCCGTCGGCGCGGATCCGTTCGGTCTCGTAGGTCTCGAGCCGTTCGCCGCGCTTGACCCGGTCGAGGATCACCATCTCCTCGTTTTTGTGGTCGGGTGGGACGATGAAGGAGACGTGGCGCCCGATCGCTTCCTCGGCGCTGTAGCCGTAGAGTCGGGTCGCCGCCGGGTTCCAGGTGGTGACGATCCCGTTCAGGTCCTTGCTGAGGACCGCGTCCTGGGTCCCGCGCACGACCTCGGCCAGGTGCTGGCGGAAGCGCTCCGCCTCGGCGCTTTTCGCCTCCGCCCGGCGCCTGGCGATGAAGGTCCCGAGCTGATCGGCGAAGCCGGCCAGCAGCTCCATCAGCTCCTCGGACTGTGGATTGAAGGAGGTGGTGTGGAACTCGGCCACAGCGAGGACGTTCTCCGGTGAGCCGGTGGGAACGGGTATCGCCAGCGCCGCCTCCAGTCCCAGTTCGGCCGAGACTTCGAAGCGCGGGGTCGGCGTCGGGTAGGACTTGTAATCGGGGGCGAGGGCGATCTCCCCGCTGCCCCAGGCGTCGCCCGGCAGGCCCGTGCCACGCATGAATTCGATCTCGCGGCTGCGCCGCCAGAGCGGCCGGGCGTCGAGGTCGGGCGTGCTCCAGCCCGAGACCAGCCGCAACGGGTCCTCCTCGCCGGTCACTTCCCACATCGCACCCGCCTCCCAGCGCAGCAGGTTGGCGATGATTTCGAGGAAGCGAGGGGCCACCTGATCGAGGGAGTCGCCTTCGATCAGGCGGGCCGCAAGCTCACGCTGACTCCTCAGGTAGCGCCACAGCTCCAGTTCCTGCGGCTCTTGCATCCGGCTCACTCTTGCACGCAGGCATAACCGCCGCCCGGCACGCCTTTCATCGCCTCGGGTGACAAATTCCGCATGTCCCCGTTTGTCCCATTAGCCCAAGGGTAGTGGAGCGCCCAACGGACTTGGACGATTGGGATGGACGGGAGCGCGAAATGTTTCGGTGCGACAACTGTGGAAGTGGATATTCGGCGCAAGCGGCGTCCTCTTGGACCTCCTGCCCGCGCTGCCTGGCGAAAGACCGGGTCCAGGTGCCCCTCACCTTCGAGCTCGGCTGGCAGCGTCAGGGGAGCAGGGCGCAGGCGGCGCCGGCAACCACCGCCTCCGACGCCCGCGCGGCGGCGCGTTAGGCCCCTCGCGGCGGGGGGTACCCGTGAGGTGACCGCAATCACCTGACTACGAGGAGGGGTCGCGATGTCGGACCGCCTGCAGGGAAAGAAGATCGCCTTCCTGACCGCCAACGAGGGCGTGGAGGAAGTGGAGCTGGTCGAGCCGCTGGAAGCGGTGCGCGAGGCCGGCGCCGAGGCGGAGCTGCTGGCGCCGGAAGCCGGCGAGGTGCAGGCCTTCAACCACCTCGACAAGGCGGAGACCTTCAAGGTCGACAAGCCCGTCGGCGAGGCCGACGCCGCCGACTACGACGGGCTCGTCCTGCCCGGCGGGGTCGCCAACCCGGACCAGTTGCGGACCGAACCGGCGGCGCTGGAGTTCGTGCGCGGATTCTTCGAGGCGGGCAAGCCGGTGGGCGTGATCTGCCACGGGCCCTGGACGCTGATCGACGCCGGCGTCGCCAACGGCCGTACCCTCACCTCCTGGCCGAGCCTCGAGACCGACCTCCGCAACGCCGGCGCCGAGTGGGTAGACGAGGAGGTCCACGTCGACCAGGGCCTCGTCTCCAGTCGCAAACCGGACGACCTCGAAGCGTTCAAGGTGAAGATCGTCGAGGAGTTCGCCGAGGGCGTCCACGAGGGCCAGCGCCAGAAAGCGAGCGTGACCTGATGCCACCGCGCGGAGTGAAAAAAGGCAGCAAACGGGACCGCCAGTACAAACACATCAAAAAGAGCGAGAAGGAAGCCGGTCGTTCGACCAAACGCGCGGAGGAGATCGCCGCCCGCGCCGTCAACAAGGAAAAGGCGCGCTCGGGCGAGTCGAAAAGCTCCTCGCGCAGCTCGACCCGCGGCCGCTCGGCCAGCAGCCGCGGCGGCAAGCGCTCCGGATCCGGCCCCGGTGGCCGCACCCGCGAACAGCTATACAACGACGCCAAGAAGAAGGGCGTCGAAGGCCGCTCGAAGATGAACAAGCGGGAACTCGAGAAGGCGGTCGCCGGCGCCAGCTAGGAATTGAGGAAACCGCAGCCGACTTCTGCCCCACTGGGGTGGGTTGAAAATCGGTTGGGCTGACTCGTGAGCCAGATGCTCAGCAGCCTTCTAGTTCCGGCGCAGGGATGACCGCGAGGTGATCCCGAAGAAGTCCTCGCGGCTGCCGCGGCGCGGCTCGCTGTAGACGAGCTCCAGGCAGCCGCACCGGATCAGGGTCCTGGCGTGGTAGGCGATCACGCCGAGGCTCGTGTCCAGCTCTCGGGAAAGTTCGACCGGGCTGGCGATCCGTCCCTGCAGCCTTTCGAGAATTTCCACCCGCAGCGGGTGCGACAGCGCCTTGGTCAGTTCCTGATCCACTCGGTCCCGCCTCCTGGCCACCGGGAGAACCTCCCCGATCGGGACTCTGTGGGCCAGCTCAACTTCGAGACGATTCCGCAAACAGCGGCTCGAAATCCAACTCCGCTATCGATTCGACCACTTGCGAGGCGCCCGCATCCAGTAGCTCCGCCTTTGAGAAGCCGCCGGTGAGGACGGCGAGGGTGGGCACTCCGGCCGCCTTGGCCGCCTTCACGTCCCAGACCGAGTCGCCGACCATCACCGAGGGGTTGTCGTTACCCGCCTTCTCAAGCGCGGCGAGGACGAGGTCGGGGTCGGGCTTGGTGCTCTCGACGTCGGCAGAGGTGGTCCAGTCGTCGATCAGCTCGCGGGCCTCCAGCAGGTTGAGGTAATGATCGACCTCCTCCTGCTTGGCGGAGCTGGCGAGGATCACGCTGGCGCCGGCGTCGCGCAGCTTCTCGATCAGCTCCCGCGCCCCCTCCATCGGCTCGACTTCGTCGATCAGCTCGCCATAGGCCTCCGCCTCCGCGTCGCGGATCGAGTCCCCCTGCTCGGCCGCGGCCTTCTCGCCGATCAGCGCGTCGAGGATCTGGTCGCCGCCCATGCCGATGTGGCGATGCACCCTCCACATCTGCACGGGGTGGCCGTGGGCATGGAGGGCCCGGTGCCAGGCGAGGGCGTGGTGGTAGTTGGTGTCGACGAGGGTGCCGTCGACGTCCAGGATCGCGTTCAGCGGCATGGATGCGGGGTACCCAGGCTGACGATGAAACATGTGCGGATCGGTTGCTCGGGCTGGGTCTACGACTCCTGGCGCCACGGCATCTACAAAGGGGTGCAGCCGGCGCGCTGGCTCGAACGCTACGCCGAGATCTTCGACACGGTCGAGGTCAACAACACCTTCTACCGGCTGGTCAGGCGCGAGGTGGTGGAGGGATGGGTGGAGCGCACCCCGCCGAGGTTCCTCTTCGCGGTCAAGGGCAGCCGCTACCTCACCCATATGAAAAGACTGCGCGGGATCGAGCAGGGGCTCGCCCGCTTCTGGGAGCCGCTGGAGCCGCTGCGCGAGAGCGGCAAGCTGGGGCCGGTGCTGTGGCAGCTGCCCGGCAACTTCCACCGCGACGACGCCCTCCTCGTCTCGGCGCTGGAGCTGCTGCCGCCGGCGCGCCACTGCTTCGAGTTCCGCCACCCGAGCTGGTTCGTGCCGGCGGTGCGGCGCATCCTCGAGGACCACGGCGCCTCGCTGGTAATCCCTCACGACGGCAGGCGGGATCTGCCGGAGGCGCGGCCGGCTGGGGAGTTGGCCTACCTGCGGCTGCACCACGGCGCCCGCGGCCGCAACGGCAACTACTCGAAGACCGAGCTCGACCACTGGCGGCGCCGGATCGCCGCCTGGCGCGCCCGCCGCGAGGTCTTCGCCTACCTCAACAACGACTGGGAGGAATTCGCTCCCCCAAACGCGATCTCGCTGCGCCAGGGACTGTCGATCCCGCAGCTGGTGTAGGCAGGCGTGGCCGCCGGGTAGGGGACGGGCATGTCAGCGATAAAGAAGAACCTCGCCATGAAGGTGGCCAAGGCCGCCGCCCAGCACACCGCTCACGGCACCGCCTCGAAATTGAAGCGGGATCCGATGCGCGCCGCGACCCTGCTCGGCCTCGGCGGCATCGTCGGCGCTGCCGCCGGCTGGATGGCCGGTCGTACCGCGGCCGGCACCGGTTGGAAGCGCCGGCCCGGCGACCACCGGGCCGGCATATGCCTCGTAGGCATCCCTCGTTAAGAGGCGAGGCGCGAGCGGAGGAGGTCCTTGCCCTGCTCGGCGCCCTTGCGGCTCGTCTCCTGCGCGCGCCGGAAGAAGTCCGCGAGGTCGGAGTCGCCCTCACGCTCCGCGTCTTCGACATAGGTCTCGAGGCGCAGCACGTTGCTGAGACACTGCTCGGTGAACCAGATGACGTTGTAGTCCTTGTCCTTGGTGCCGGTGATCTGTCCGGCCTCTTGGGTGCCCATCGTCACTCCTCCTCGGTCGTTTCCCTTCACCCTGCGGGTACCCCGAGGGAAGGGCGGAAAACGAAGACACGGAGTTTCGTGCCTGCTCGGCAGGGGTACCGGCCCAGCATGCACGTCATACCGATTGTCCTGATCATCCTCCTGGCGCTGATCGCGGTTGCCTGGTCGCCGATCTTCGCGCTGATCTTCTTCGCGATTGGTTTCGTCGCCTTCCTCGCCTATGCGGGGATGACCCGACGCGCCGACGAGAAACTGGCCCCGCCCGAGCGGCCCGGCCGCCAGCCCCAGCACCAGGCCCAGGGCGACACCGGCATGTGGGGAGAGAGGAAGCCTTCGTGAGCGAGACCGAGAGGGACCCGATCGCCGAGGAAGAGGCTGAGGCCGCGGCCGCCGAAGCCGCTGAGATCGGCGGCCCCACTCCTGACGACCCGGCCGACGACCCGGCCCAGCGGCCATTGGTAGAGGGTGGCGAGGGCGAGGCCGAGGGGTTCGAGCTGGCCGAGGCGGAGCTGATCGACAACGCTGAGCACGGCGATGAAAAACGGTTTCCCAACCGCGACGCCGGGTCGCCGGAGGAGCCGAGCGATACCGCCGCCTTCGGTGAAGCCGACGCAGAGATCCCGCAGGACACCGACGAGGCGATTCGCCGCAACGAGTAGGAGGCATCCGATGTCGCGCCGAGTGATCGCGATCCTGACCGACAACCTCCACGGCTCCGAGCCGGTGGAGGAGATCCTTGCCAACGCCGACCAGGACGGGGTCGATCTGAGGATCGTCGTTCCCGCCACCGAGGCCAACGCGCTTCGGCACACCCTCGGCGACATCGACGAGCCCAAGGCCGAAGCCGAGGAGCGACTGGAGCGGGCGCTGCGGACGCTGCGCGAGAACGGGATCGAGGTCAACGGTGAGGTTGGCGACCCCGATCCCGTGCAGGCCGCTCAGGACGCGCTGCTGATGGCACCTGCCGACGAAGTCCTGATCTTTGAGCACTGCGAGGAGCAGTCGAAGTGGTACGAGGAGGGCCTGCTGGAGAAGGCGCAGGAGGGGATCGAGCCGCCGCTACGCGTGATTGTCGTCGAGACCGGCGACGACGAGCATCCCGACCACGTCGTCGAGGTGGAGGAGACCGGGCGGGGGACGATCAACCCCGTCGCCGGCAGGGAAATCGGCGGCGGCAACTACGTGCCGGGAATGACCCGCTCCGACTTCACCGGGATCGTCCTCGGCATCGTTGGCACGATCATCGTCGCAATCCTCGCCGCGGCGATCGCCTCCGGCAACGGCCACGAGTCCGGCTGGGAAGCGGTGGCGATCCTGATCGCGATCGGCATCGCCCTCGCCAACCTCGCCCACGTCGTCGGCATCACCCTGTTCGAGGCGGTGGCCTACCGCGGCGGCTTCGCCAAGTTCTTCCGCACCCTCGCCCTGGTGGCGACCCCGCTGGCGATCGTCGTCAACGTGGCGATCCTGGTTTTCGCCGGCGACTGAGGTCAGTCGCCGCGCCGCGTTTCCGCCGTCGCCGGTTCCGAGCGCCGCAGCGCCTCCAGCACCTCCTCGGCCAGTTGCGAGCCATCCTCGGGGCGCAGTGGCGTCGCGTTGACCCGGAAGACGACGGCGTCGCCGTCGAGCTCCTCCAGGGAGACGCCGGGCTTGTAGCGGGTGGGAACGGTGATCGCCTGCAGCAGCCGCTGCTCGATCTCGCGCGGGCTCGCCTGGGCCGGGAAGCGGACGCGGACGTCGACCTTGTCGGGCTCGCGCAGCGGCACGACGACGAGGCTGAGGAGGACGTTGTTGGGCACCAGCAGCCGGTCGGCTCCCTGGCTCAGGGTCGTGTAGAAGAGGCCGAGCGAGGCGACCGTACCCTCGATCGAGCCGGCGAGGGCACCGCCGACCGGACGCACCCGTTCGCCGACCCGGAACGGTCGCGTGCTCTGCAGGACGATGCCGGCGAAGATTCCTCCCAGCGCCTGTTGCGCCGCCAGCCCCAGCAGCACCGCGGTGAAGGCGCCGCCGACGGCGAGGGTACTGGCGTTGACCCCGGCGATCCGCAGGGCGAGGATCACCACGGCCGTCATCGCCAGCAGGCGGATGACGAAGCCGGTGGTCCCCGCCGTGGCGGGGTCGAGCCGCCGGTAGAGGCGGGGCGAGAGCCCCCGCACCAGCCAGTGGACCGCCGCCGATCCGACGATGACGAGGATGACGACCGTCCCGATCCGGACCCACTGCCCGTAGCCGGGCGCGATCTCCCGTCGGTGCCCGTAGACGAACAGCGTGCCGGCGATCACCAGCAGCGCCAGCAGCAGGCCGCCGAACTGGCGCTTGGAGAACCGCGGCGCCAGCTCATCGCCGAGGCCGAGCGAGTGCCAGGCATGGCTGCGGGTCTCGAACAGCTCCCGCGAAAGCCGAGGACGACGCGGAGCGGGGGACATCACGAAGCGGCTACCCGAGGGCGGCGGCGCTTAAGCGGTGAGCGCCGCGAGGGCGTCGTCCCGGGTCAGGTGGACCGGGATCGAGAGCTCCAGGCCGGTGATCTCCAGCACCCGGCGGACCTGGTCGTTCTGGCTGCAGATGACGAGGGCGCGGCCGTTCTCGTTGGCGTCGAGGCGCTGCCAGGCACGGACGATGAGGGCGATGCCGGTGGAGTCGATGAACTCGCAGCCGGAGAGGTCGATCAGCACTGAGCCCTCGTTGCTGCCGAGGACTTCGTCGAGCGGGCCCTCCAATTCGGGGGCGGTGCTGAGATCGAGCTCGCCGCGGACCGAGATGGTCCGGACGCCGTGCTCGAGATCTCCCACTTTTACCTCGAACGGGGCTGGATTCACGCCAAGATGCTACCGCAGGCGAGCAACCTGGCTGCATAGCGTTTTGCCGCCCGGTGGCAGGGGTAAGCAGGCTTTGTAGAGAGGCGGCAAGTTATGCTCGCGCCTCTGAACAACGAGCCTCGGCGTTCCTGGGGGCAGGCTGGAACTTTGAATACCTCAACCAACGATCGATCGGGGCTCCAAATGTCCCTCCCCGCCAGGGCGGAGAACGTGGCGGTCGTCCGTCACGCCCTGGCCGGCCTGGCGGAACGGCTGGGGATGGACGAGGCTTCCCTCGCGGACCTGAAGACGGTCGTCACCGAGGCCTGCATGAACGTCGTCGTCCACGCCTACGCGGGCAGCGAGCCGGGGCCGCTGGAGGTCGAGGCCGAGAGCGATCGCGACGGCCTCACGGTCGTGATCCGCGACCACGGCACCGGAATCAGGCCGCGGCCCGACGTCGAGCGCCCGAGCCTGCGGATCGGCCTGACGCTGATCGCCGCCCTCTCCAGCAGCTTCGAGATAAAGGGCGGGGCCGACAAAGGCACCGAGATCCGCATGCACCTGCCGCTGCAGGCGCGCGAGAACGGTGCCGTCAGCGGTTCCACCTTCGCGGTGGCGGCCGACGATGAGACCCGGATCCGGGTCGGCCCGCCGGAGATCGTCGGCCCGGTCCTCAGCCGCGCCCTCTCCGCCCTCGCCGCCCGTCAGGACATCAGTGTCGACCGTCTCTCCGACACGATGCTGCTCAGCGACGCGATCTCCGCCCGCGCGCCGCAGGGCTTCACCGACGGCCACGTCTCCCTCAGCATCGCCGAGCTGCCGGAAGGGATCGAGCTCAAGGTCGGCCCGATGACCCACGGCGGCGCCGAGCGTCTCCGCTCCAGCTTCGAGCTCCCCGAGGTCGGCGGCTCCCTGGAGAAGCTGACCGACGAGCTGCGGGTCGAAGATGGCGCCGAAGGCGAGTACCTCGTCGTCGCGATCTCCTCTTTCTCGAAGAACTAAGAAGCGCTTCGGCAGAGGGGCGGGCCGGTGGGGGTCCCTGGGAGCACCTCCGCCGCGAGTGACGTTTTCGGCTGACGCCTCTAGCGCTGATGGCGCGGCTCCATGCTGAGTACCCAGGGAC
>JBIOVP010000160.1:0-10211 GCA_044867815.1 Solirubrobacterales bacterium
CCTTCACCCAGGGCCAGGGCGACGTCCTCCTCGGCTACGAGAACGAGGCGATCAAAGCCGAAGAGGAGGGCGAAGACGTCGAGTACGTGATCCCGCCCTCGACGATCCAGATCGAAACCCCGATCGCAGTCACCAAAGACGCGCCGGAGCCCGCCGCGCAGGACTTCCTCGACTTCATCTGGTCGGATGAGGGTCAGGAAATCTGGGCGGAGAACGGGTACCGCCCCGTCAACCCGAAACTCGTCGACGAGAAGCAGTTCCCGACCCCCGACGATCTCTTCAAGATCGAGCAGTTCGGCGGCTGGGGCAAAGTCAACGACGAGTTCTTCGACGACGAAACCGGCTCGGTCGCCGAGATCGAGAAAGAACTCGGAGTCTCGACGAGCGGCTGATGGAGGCGCACCCGGCAAACCTCCCCGCTCCCAGCCGGCACCGGGCAGGCATCCGCCTGCCCGGCCTCGGCGTCGGCTTCGGCGGCGGCATGGTGGTGCTCTACCTGAGCATCATCGTGCTGCTGCCGCTGGCGGCCGTCGCCAGCGAAGCCTTCTCCCTCGGCCTCGGCCACTTCTGGGATCAGGTGACCTCGCCGCTGGCGCAGCAGTCGCTGAAGCTGACCGTCGTCTGCTCGCTGATCGTCGTCGCCGTCAACGGCGTCTTCGGCACGATCCTCGCCTGGCTCCTCGTCCGCGACGACTTCCCGGGCAAGAGCGTCGTCAACGCGGTGATCGACCTTCCCTTCGCGCTGCCGACGATCGTCGCCAGCCTCACCCTGCTGACGCTCTACGGCGCCGACAGCCCGCTCGGGATCGACCTCGCCTTCACCCGGACCGCCATCGTCGTCGCCCTCTGCTTCGTCACCCTGCCCTTCGTCGTCCGCGCCGTGCAGCCGCTGCTGCTGGAGATGGACCGCGAGATGGAGGCCGCGGCGGCCTCGCTGGGCGCCGGCAACTTCACGATCTTCCGCCGCATCATCTTCCCCAACCTCCTCCCCGGCCTCGGCGCCGGGATCGCGCTGGCCTTCGCCCGCGCCCTCGGCGAGTTCGGCTCCGTCCTCCTCTTCGCCGGCGGCAACCCGGACACGACCGTCTCCTCGGTCTTCATCCGCAACCAGGTCGAGTCAGGCAACGAGACCGGCGCCGCCGCGGTCTCGGTGGTGCTGCTCGTCGCCTCGCTGCTGCTGCTCGCCTGCGTCTCGCTGATCCAGCGCTGGTCGATCCGGCACGACCGCGGATCGACCGACTTCATCGCCACCGTTCAGAACAAGGACGTCTCGGGAGACGGGATCTGATGAGCGCGAACCTTCCCAGCCGCTGGGGCCTGCGGGTCCTCGGGCTCGGCTACCTGACGATGCTGCTGCTGATCCCGCTGGCGATGATCTTCTACAAGACCTTCGAAGAAGGGATCGGGCCGCCGCTCGACGCGGTCACCTCGCCGGACGGTCTGCACGCGCTGAAACTGAGCGTCTTGATGGTGGTCATCGCGGTGCCGCTGAACACGATCTTCGGGATCGGCTGCGCGCTGCTGCTGGTCCGCCACAAGTCGAAGCTGAACCCGGTGATCGACGCGGTCATCAACCTCCCGTTCGCGGTCTCGCCGGTCGTCATCGGCCTCTCGCTCTACATCCTCTACGGGACCGATGGCTGGTTCGCCTTCCTCGGCGAAGAAGGAATCAAAATCCTCTTTTCGGTGCCGGGGATGGTGCTCGCCAGCATCTTCGTCTCGCTGCCCTTCGTGGTGCGGGAGACGGTGCCGGTGCTGCAGGAGATCGGCACCGACCAGGAGCAGGCCGCCTCGACCCTCGGCGCCAACGGCTGGCAGACCTTCCGGAAGGTCACCCTCCCCTCGATCCGCTGGGGCGTCGCCTACGGCGTCGTCCTCACGACCGCCCGCGTCCTCGGCGAGTTCGGGGCGGTGACGATCGTCTCCGGCTCGATCAACGGCGAGACCCAGACCCTCCCCCTCTTCGTCGAGAAGCAGTACCAGAACTTCAACCAAACCGGCGCCTACGGCGCCTCCCTGGTGCTGGCGCTGCTGGCGCTGATCACCCTGTTCGCAATGAACCTGCTGAAACGAAAGGAGGACGCCTGATGGGAATCTCAGTCGAGGGAGCAAACAAGAGCTTCGGTGACTTTCAGGCCCTCAGCGACGTATCGATCAAGGTGCCGGACGGATCCCTGACCGCTCTTCTCGGGCCCAGCGGCTCGGGCAAGTCGACCCTGCTGAGGGCGATCGCCGGGCTCGAGGATCTGGATTCGGGCCAGGTCATTATCAACGGCGACGACGCCACCAGCAAACCGCCGCAGCAGCGCGGCGTCGGCTTCGTCTTCCAGCACTACGCCGCCTTCAAGCACATGACGGTGTACGACAACGTCGCCTTCGGGCTGAAGATCCGCAAGTGGGACAAGGCGAAGACCTCGGCTCGCGTCCACGAGCTGCTGGAACTGGTCCAGCTCGACGGCCTCGCCGGCCGCTTCCCCTCCCAGCTCTCGGGCGGGCAGCGGCAGCGGATGGCGCTGGCCCGGGCGCTGGCCGTGGAGCCACAGGTCCTGCTCCTCGACGAGCCCTTCGGCGCCCTCGACGCCAAGGTCCGCAAAGACCTGCGCACCTGGCTCCGCCGCCTCCACGACGAGATGCACGTGACGACGATCTTCGTCACCCACGACCAGGAAGAGGCGATGGACGTCGCCGACCAGCTGGTGGTGATGAACGAGGGCCGGGTCGAACAGACCGGCAGCGCCGACGAGCTCTACGAGCACCCCGCCAACGAGTTCGTGATGAGCTTCGTCGGCGAGGTGAACCGGCTCGGCGACGACTTCGTGCGCCCGCACGACATGGAGGTCGTCCTCGACCCCGACGACCGCACCCAGGAGGGCCTGGTGCAGCGGATCGTCACCCTCGGCTTCGAGGTCCGGGTCGAGCTCGTCCTCTCCGACGGGACCGAGGTCTGGGCCCAGTTGACCCGAGCCGAGCTGCAGCGGCTCGAGCTGCGTGAGGGCCAGATCGCCTACCTGCGTCCGGTCCAGGCCAAAAGCTTCAACGGTTCGTCGCCGTCCAACCCCGACGGGGCCTCGACTCCCCTCGGGTCCCACGACGGCGGCGACGCAGGCCTACCTGCAGCCGTCTGAAGGGGCGACGGGGTGGGGCGTCTTCTTGCCGGGTGACGCCCCGCCCCAACTCGCCACGGCTTGAAGGTTGGGTGGAGGGGCCGGTGGGGGTCGCTGGAGCACCTCCGCCGAGAGCTGAGTGATCGGCTGACGCCCTGAAGGCCGGTGGCTCGGCTCCATGCTGAGTACCCAGCGACCCCCAAAGGCCCCTCCCGAAGATTCGGTTGTGGCGAGGGACGGGGGCTTTGTCGAAGCTGGCATATGGTATTCTTGACTTAGTTGGTCTATAAAGCAAGAAAGGAGACAGGGTGACCAAACGAGTGGCGACCACGACCTTCCGCTCGAGGGGGCGGCTGACCGGGCTGGTGCGGGACGAGTACCCGGCTGGGACGGGGCAGAACCGGACCACGCAGGCGGACAACCGGGAGTCGGCGCTGAACGGGGCCGACGAGGCGCTCTTCTACCGCGCACGCCTGATCCTCGGGGACGGGCTCCCCCGCCCCCAGCGCTGAGGGCAGGAGCACGGAAACGGGCGGATCTGCCACGCTTCCGCGGATGAGCGCGCCGGAGCAGCAGGGGGAGCCGATCACCCAGGAGGGCCTGGAGGAGCTGAAAGCCGAACTGGCCGAGCTCGAAGGGCCGGCCCGTAAAGCGATGGCGGCGCGGATCAAGGTCGCACGCGAGGAGGGCGACCTCAAGGAGAATGCCGAGTACCACGTGGCCAAAGAGGACCAGGCTCACATGGAGACGAAGATCAAGCGCCTGCAGGAACGGCTGCGGAACGCGGTCGTGGTCGAGGTCTCCGCGCTCGACAGCGATTTCTTCACCTTCGGCCGCACCGCCGAGGTGCTCGACGAGTCCAAAGGCGAGAGCAACGAGTGGACCCTGGTCGGCTCGACCGAGGCCAACCTGGCCGAGGGAAGGCTCTCGGCCGAGTCCCCGATCGGCCGCGCCCTGATGGACGCCAGGGTCGGCTCCACCGTGGTCGTCGAGACGCCCAAAGGCGACCGCGCCTTCAAGGTCGTCAAGCTGGTCTCCTGAGGCTCCGATGCTGAGGCTGCGCTCCTCCGTCGCCCACCACCGGGCCGAGGAGTTCGGGGCGCTGCTGCGCGACCTCGAAGGGGTGCGCCGGGTGGTCCGGCAGGTCGAGACCGAGACGCCTGGCTCCTCCTTCGTCTTCGTCGCCGACGTCGAGCCCGCCGTCGCCGATCGCCTGATCGACGAGATCGCCGCGCTCGGCCTCGACCCCGACGACTACGTACTCAGCAAAGTCGAGGTGATCGCGCCTCAGCACCGCCACCATCACGGTGACTTCGGAGCCGACGGCTTTGCCTGGATCGAGGTGATCGGCCAGGCGCGCGCCAACTCGCGACCCCTCGCCCGCTACCTGGCGCTGATCAACGTCGCCGCGGTGATCGCCGCCCTCGGCGTGATCACCTCGAGCTCGATCCTGATCGTCGGCGCGATGGCCGTAAGTCCCGACCTGTTGCCGATCTGCGCGACCGCGGTCGGGTTGGTCGGAGGTCGCCACGGAGTCGCCCGCCGTGCCTTCTCGACCCTGGTAATCGGGCTGCTGCTCGTCGTCGTCACCGCGATGGTGTTGAGCGCCCTGCTGAAATGGGCCGGCTTCCTCCCCAGCGGCTTCGAGGTTGAGCAGAGCTCTCTCAGCACGCTCGCCCACACCGATTACTCGACGGTGCTGATCGCCCTCGCGGCCGGCGTCGCGGCGATGCTCTCCTTCGAGACCCGCGCAAGCACGGCGGTGGGGGTCGCGATCTCGGTGACGACGATCCCCGCCTCGGCCTACCTGGGCGTCGCCCTCGGCGGTGGCGGCATCGACCACGCGCTCGGCGCCGCGGTGGTGCTGGCGATCAACGTCTCGCTGCTGATCGTCTCGGCCACCCTCACCCTGGCGGTGCAGCGATGGCTTCCGAATCGCTCCGGGGCTCCGATTTAGACGGCTGCGACCATGGCGCCGGCTCCGGGTGCCGCTCGTCATAGACCACCTCGGTGCCCGAGAAGCGGTCTTCCCAGCCGCGTCGCCGCTCGCCGAAGACGATGCCGAGGAAACCGATCCCGAAGCTGAGGACCGAGAGGCCGAGGCCGACAAGACGCCTGAAGCTGCGCCGGGACGGCAGGCGCTCCTCCTCCAGGCGAATCCCCAGAAACCGCATCCCCGGCGTCTGCCCGGCCAAAGACCAGAAGCCGACCAGGTAGATCGCGCCAAAGGAGAGCCAGGCGGTGGAGCCGATCGCGATCGCGAGGCTGCTGCCGCCTTCGCCGTTGCCGCCGAAGATGTTGGCGCCAAGAGTGATGAGGGCGACGAATGCGGTGAAGGCGAGGTTGACGAAGACGCCGTCGATCGCCATCGCCAGGGCGCGACTGATGAGACCGGCGCGGTCGGTTGGCAGGGTCCGCGGCCGGCGAAAGAAGACCCGACGGACGATCCGCTCGAAGCGGTTGTCGAGGCGGCGGGCGAGGCTTCCGATCGTTCGCCCGATGTCCTCCAGCAGCCCCATTCCCTGGGCGCTGATCGCCGCCCGCACCTCCGGCGCCTCGGCGATCCGCTCGACCAGCTGCTGCGCCTGATCGCTGGCCAACAGTCGTTTCCAGACCTCGTCGACGAGTTCGGAGTCCATCGCCTCCAGCAGCGCCTTCTTCACCGCCTCGCTCTCCAGCGCCCCCTCGACCGCCTCCTGGACGACCGGGCCTTCGAGGACCCGTGCCATCGCCCGCTCGACCGCCTGGCTCTCGACCGCGGCGACTATCGCCTCCTCGGCGGCAGTTTCCACCGCCCGGTCGATCCCGGTGGCTTTGGTCACCGAGCGGGCGCCGCGGACGCCGACGCCCAGCAGGCGCGACGGTATCGGAGACCTACCGTTCCGGGACGCTCCGTTCTCCATCTGCCGACCCTAACCGCTCCAGCAGGCGATCCAAAAGCTCGGCCTGGGCGGGGAGGATCTTCTTCCGCGCCATCTGGAGGTCGAACCACTCGGCCTTGTCGACCTCGGGAAACTCCTGCTCCTCGCCGCTGCGGGGCGGCCATTCCATCCTGAAGGTGTTGCTGTCGAGGTCGGCGGGGTCGAACTCCGCCTCCGCCGCCCAGGCCTGGACGACTTTTCCCGCCCGCTGCTTGATCGATCCCAGCTCGATCAGCTGCCCGGGATCGAGCGCCGGCGCCCGCCCCAGCTCCTCTTCAAGCTCACGGATCGCGCAGGCGCGCGCTTCCTCCTCGTGCTCGATCTGCCCCTTCGGGATCGTCCAGGCGCCCTGGTCCTTGCGCTTCCAGAAGGGCCCCCCGGGGTGGACGAGGAGGAACTCGACCTCGCCCACCCCGCTCCGGCGGAAGAGAAGAATTCCGGCGCTGTGCTTGCTCGCCATCGACCCGAGTCATACCCGACTCGGGTCGATGGCATCCCTGCCGCTGCGAAGCGGCGGCGTTTCTGGTGACTACCCGCCCAGTTTGTAGGCGACCAGTTTCGCCGTCTGCCCTTCGGCGGTCAGTAGACCGGCGCCGGTGACGAGCACGTCACCGCTGATCATCACCCCGGCGTTGGTCCCCGAGGGCAGCGCCGCCTGCCACACTTCCCCGCCCCTGGCGGCATCCAGCGCGTGGATGACGCCGTCAGCCGTGGTCGCGAAGACGATGTCGTTGGAGACGATCAGCGAGCCGTAGGCCGGCTGTGACATTTCCGTCGTCCAGACGACCTTCCCCGTCTTCAGGTCAAGGGCCGCCACTTCCCCGGTCGCCGCGCTTTCTTCGGTCGTTTCGCCGCCGTTGAGGAGGGTCGCGGAGTGGTTGACGAGCGGCACGTAGATCCGGTCGTCGTCAGCTGCAGCAAGGGCGATGACGCCGCCGAGCGCGCCCGGGAAGACCTCCCCCGTCTTGATCTTGTCGTATTCGCCCTTCATCGCGAGGATGTTGTCTTCGTCATGGCCGTTGTGCTTGCCGACGCTGGTCCGCCAGACCGGCTTCCCGGTCTTCACGTCGACGGCGACCACGAACCCGGACTTGCCGGAACCGATCGCCACTTCCCTACCGCCCGCCTTGGTGATGACCGGCGAGTTCTGGAAGTCCCAGTCGTAGATGTTGTGCGGGGTCTCCTGGTAGTACCAGAGGAGCTTGCCGGTCTTTGGATCGAGTTTGACCAGCGAGTCCGCGTATAGGTTGGGCCCCGGCCGGCTCGAGCCGAACGGTTCGCTCCCGGTCCCCGGCAGCGGCGCCGGGTTGCCGGTGCCGGCGTAGACGAAGCCTTTGTCGTCGAAGGAGGGCGGGTACCAGAGACCTCCGCCGGAGTTCACCTTCGGCTTGCCCCAGAGGCTTTTCGGAACCGTGTCCCAGTGCCACAGTTTCCTCCCGGTTTTGCCGTCCATCGCCCAGAGGGTTCCGACCGCGCCGGCTTCGTATTCGGCCGCCGGCGTCTCCGGCACCGTCGAGACGTAGACCCGGCCGTCGTCGACGCCGGGCGCCATGTCGATCGCCCCTTCGAGGTCGACCTGCCAGGCGGTCTTGCCGGTTTCCTGGTCGAGCGCGAACGCTTCCGCGGCGGTCGCTCCGTAGACGTGGCCGTCGGCGACCGCGAGGCCGTTGGGGCCGTGGCTCGGTGATTCCCACTTCTTCGTCCAGAGGACGTCGCCGCTTTCGAGGTCGATCGCTTCGACGTTGGATTCGAGGTCCTGCGAGTAGATGACGCCGTTGACGACCACCGGGGTCGAGGCGTAGCTGCCGTAGACGCCGACGCCTTTGACCGGGATCGACCAGGCTTCTTCCAGTTCGGAGACGTTGCCGCTGTCGATCTTGCTTGCCGCCACCCGGGTGCCGGCGGCATCGATGTTCGAGAGCGCGTCGCCTTTGAGGCTGGCGTCTCCGGACCCGGACGAGTCGTCGGATGACGAACCGCATCCCGCCAGGATCACCCCCACTGCAACCACCACCGCAAGCAGCGGCAGCCTCCAGAACCCAGACGGCATCGACATCCCACATCCTCCCTAGTCAAGTAATAAGGACTTGTCTTCTATCGTTTCAGAAACCCCTGCAAAAGGGATATCCAGTTCGTTAAGCAACGGCTGCAGGACGCGGTTGGCGAGGAGGCCGAGGCTGCCGAGGTTGGCGAAACCCGGGCCCTGCCGCAGGCCGCCGAGACCGGGGATGTGGAGGCGCGGGTGCACCCCCTCCAGTTCCAGGCCGCGACCGATCGGCACCTCGGTCTGCGGCGGGCTGTCCCAAAGCGGTCCGCACTGTTCTTCGACTTCGTCGCGGACGGCGTCGGGGAAGAGCCCGCGCAGCTGCCGCAGCAGGTCGAAGCCGGTGCAGTTGATGACGAAGTCGTAGGGCTGGGAGCACTCCCCTTCCGACGGGCTCTCGAATTCGAGCAGCGCCCCCTCGCCGTCCTCGGTGAGGGAGACGTGCATCGCCCGCCCGCAGACGAAGGAGAGGTGGTCGTCGTCGGCGATCCGCTCCAGCACGCTGGAGTCGAAGACGCCGCGGTCGCAGTGCTTGACGAAGTCCCGCCGGGTCCCGATGTCGAGGTGTTCCCAGTCGACGTTGTCGGGGTCGGCGAAGACGCGGTTCTCGAGGAAGCTCTCGCCGCGGCTCAGCGGCAGGGTCGGGGTGTAGACGGTCAGCCGCGCGGCCGGCCGCAGCGCGCGCAGGAAGACGAGGGCGCTGAGGGCGCTCTCGCCGCCGCCGATGATCGCGATCTCCACCTCCTCGTCCTCCGGCACCCGGGCGAATTCCTCACGGCGGCTGTCGCAGTGGAAGACGCGGGACTCGACCTCGGGGTCGTGCGGGAAGTGGCGGTGGACGCCGGGGCCGGTGAGGACGAGGGTGCGCCCGCGGTGGCTTTCCGGATCCTCCGGCCGCCCCCTCTCGGCCACCTCGACCTGCCAGCTCTCGTGTCCCTCGGCGAGCAGGACCTCGGTCACCCGGCCGTCGTGGATGCTGATCCCGTTGGTCGCCCGTTCCAGCACCCAGCCGAGGTACTCGCCGTAGTCGCGGTGCATCACCGAGGGCGAGCCGGAGTTGACCCAGGCCGCGTATTCGTGCCGCTCCATCGCGAAGCGCTGCCAGGTGAACGGCAGCAGCGCCGCGTCGATCTCGTCGCCGACCTCGCCGAACTGGCGGCTGCTCTGGTACGGGAAGCCGATGTCCTTGATCGGCGGGATCGCCAGCGGCTCCTCCCCGGAGGTCATCCCGTTGCGCCCCAGCCAGGAGGCGGCGGGCTCGGTTTTCTCGATCACCGTCATCGAGATTTCGCCCAGCCCGAGCGTGTTGATCGTGTGCACCTTGGCGGCAAGCGCCGCCGCCTTGGCGCCGGCGCCGACGACGAGGATGTCGCTCTCGCTCATCTCTCTCCCTCAGACCGGCGCCAGCGGTCGCGGCCCGACCGGCTCGGTTTCCCTCGGTTCGGCGATCACCAGCCCCTTCTGGTCGGGAGCGAAGGAGATCGCGCTTTTGCGTGCCCGCTCGGCGTCGCTCTCGACCGCGCGCAGCTCGGTCGTCTCGAGGACGATCCGCAGCACCCGCTTCATCTCCATTTCCGCGTAGCTGGCGGCGAGGCAGCGGCGGACGCCGCCGCCGAAGGGGATCCAGGTGTAGGTGCCGGGCTGCTTGCCGACGAAGCGCTCGGGCAGGAAGCGGTGCGCTTCGGGGTAGTGGCGCTCGTCGCGGTGGATCAGGTGGATGCAGGGGGCGACGGTCGTCCCCGCCGGCAGCTCGCAGCCGCCGAGCTTCAGCGGCTCGAGCAGGTTGCGGACGACGACCGGCACCGGCGGCCGCAGCCGCAGCGTCTCCTTGACGACGGCGTCGAGGTAGGAGCCGTCTCCGCCGAGGATGTCGTCCCGCAGCTTTTCCAGCTTGTCGGGGTGGCGCAGCAGCCGCTCGAAGGTCCAGGCGAGGGTGCTCGAGGTCGGGCCGTCGGAGAGGAGCGTCACCAGTTCGTCGCGCAGGTCCTGGTCGCTCATCGGCGAGCCGTCCTCGTATTCGGCCCGGACCAGCATCGAGACGACGCCCAGCGAGCCGCCTTCCGGTTCGGCCTTGCGCCGCCGCACCTCCGCCATCACCGCCTCCTCGACCGCGCCCATCGCCTCGCGGTAGCCGCGGCTGCG
>JBIOVP010000161.1:0-3426 GCA_044867815.1 Solirubrobacterales bacterium
CCGGCGATCTCCTCGACGAAGGTCGGGTAGAGCGCGCGGGGCATGTCGTGGCCCATGCCGTCGATCATCTTCAGGCGGGCGTTCGGGATCGCCTTGGCCGTGGCGCGACCGCCGGAGGGATTGACGAGGACGTCGTTGCGGCCGTGGATGACGGCGGCGGGCAGCTCGAGCTTGCGAAGAGCGGCGGTGCGGTCGCCGGAGGCGGTGATCGCGTGCAGCTGCCGGGCGATCCCGGCCTCGCGGTGGCCGCGGTCGAAGGAGAGGGCGGCGATCTCGCGGATCCGCTCCTCTTCGAAGGGGTAGCCGGGAGAGCCGATCGTCTTGAAGATCTTGATGGCCCGCTCGATCGCCGCCTCCCGCTCCCGCGGCGGTTTCCCGAGCAGGAGGCCGAAGGTTTTGTAGCTGGGGTGGCCGACGCGGCGGCTGCCGGTGGTCGACATGATCGAGACGAGCGAGCGGACCCGGGCGGGCTCCTCGATCGCCGCGGTCTGGACGATCATCCCGCCCATCGAGGCGCCGACCAGGTGGGCGGACTCGATGCCGAGGTGGTCCATCAGGCCGAAGCTGTCGGCGGCCATGTCGCCCAGCAGATAGGGCGCGCTGCCCTTGCGGCCGACCAGCATGTCGAGGGTTCCGGGCGCTCCGGCGGAACGAAGCTTGGTCGAGCGACCGATATCGCGGTTGTCGAAACGGACGACGCGGAAGCCGCGCTCGACCAGCATCCCGCAGAACTCCTCGCTCCAGGCGATCATCTGCGTCGCCAGGCCCATCACCAGCAGCAGCGGCTCGCCGTCGGGGTCCCCCATCTCCTGGAAGCAGAGCTCGATGCCGTCGTTTACCGGGGCGAGCTGCTCCTCTGAGAACCGATGCATCTGCGAATCGTACCCAGCCTGGCTGCGCAGCCAAACGTCATACTCGCGCGATGCGGACGGCGATCATCTCCGACCTCCACCTCGGCGTCGCCTCGGACGAGGACGTGCTGCGCGACCCGGCGGTGCGGCGGCTGCTGCTGAAGGAGATCGTCGGGACCGACCACGTCGTCCTCCTCGGCGACGTCGTCGAGCTGCGGAACCTCCCCCTGGGACCGTCGCTCGAGCGCGCCCGCCCCTTCTTCGAAGAGCTCGGCGAAACCCTGGGACATGGCGAAGTGACGCTCGTCCCGGGCAACCACGACCACCGCTTCGCCGAGCCGCTGCTGGACCAGCTCTCGATCAACCGGGAACCGCTGGGGCTGGAACACCACTACGAGCCCCTCCCTCCCGGCAACGCCCCCGATCCCGGCCCGGCCGAGCTGCTCGACGAGTGGCTCGGGCCGGCGCGACTGCGGTTCGCCTACCCCGGCCTCTGGCTGCGCGAGGACGTCTACGCGACCCACGGCCACTACATGGACGTCCACCTGGCGCTGCCGCGGGCCGAGTGCATCGCGGCGGCGCTGATGGTCCGCTTCGCCGGCCCGCTGCCGGCCCGGATGCAACCGAGCGAATACGAACGGGTGCTGCGCCCCTTGTATGGACTCGCCTACGGCCTCGCCCAGGTGCTGCCGATCCGGCGCCGGCGCAACGGGCCCTTCGAGCGGGCCTGGGAGGTCCTCGCCGGCGAGGAGCGCAGGCGCACGCTCGGCACCCACGCTGCCCGTGCCGGCTTCCCGCTTGCGATCGGCGCCCTCAACCGGCTCCTGCGCGCCGACTTCGCGCCCGACGTGACGACCCGGGCGATCTTCCGCAGCGGCGTCGAGGCCGCGACCGAGATGGCGGCCCGCCTCGACCTCGACGACGTCCACGTGATCACCGGCCACACCCACCGCGGCGGCCCCCTCGCCGACGAACCGGAGTGGCCCCTCGCCGGCGGCGGCCGCCTCCACAACACCGGCAGCTGGGTCTTCTCCTCCGCCTTCCACCAACCCGGAACCCCGCCCAACTCCTACTGGCCCGGAACCGTCACCTGGCTGGAAGACGACGACACGCCCCGACGAGTGCAGCTCCTACATAACTATTCGCACGAGGAGATGAGCGACCTGATCAACCGGCCCGGCTAGGGACCCGGGGATGGGGGTTGCCGGGCCCTCCCCGCTGTTGCCCGCCGACCCCCATCCCCGGGTCCCGCTCAGCCCAACCAATCGGCGATGGTCGCGCCGATCTCCGGCCCCGCGTCCTCCTGGAGGAAGTGCCCGGCGTTCTCGACCGGCCGCGGCGGCGGGAAGTTGAGCTGGGACGAGACCCGCTCGCCAACCGCGAAGGGCAGGACCGGGTCGGAGTCCGCCCAGAGGACCAGCGTCGGCCGCTCGTCCTCGCGCAGGGCGTCGGCGACCCTTTTGCCCTCGGCGGCGCCGGGGGCGTCGGGCTCGGTCGGCAGGATCAGCGGAAAGGCGCGGGCGCCGGCCTTCGAGGGACCGTCTGTATAAGGAGCCTCGTAGGCGGCGATCACCTCGTCGCCGGGGTCGTTGGCGCAGCCGCCGCGCACCAGCATCCCGACCGGCACCTCGTCGCTGTTGCGGACGAACTCGCGGAAGGCGAGCCAGGCGTCGCTCATCTTCTGGTGGCCGGTGAAGGGGCCGGTCTCCATGATCACCAGGCGGCTGATCCGGTCCGGGTGCTCCACCGCCAGCCGCAGCCCGATCGGCCCGCCCCAGTCGTGGACGACCGCGGTCGCGTTGCGCAGGTCGAGTTCCTCCAGCAGCTGCGCCATCAGCTCGACGTGGCGGTCGTAGGTGTACCAGCCGACGTCGGTCGGCTTGTCGGAGCGGCCGAAGCCGGCGTAGTCGGGGGCGATGCAGCGGTAGCCGGCGTCGCGCACCGGCGGGATCACCTTGCGCCAGAGGAACGACCAGGTCGGCTCGCCGTGGAAGAAGACGACCGGCTCCCCCTCCCCCTCGTCGAGGTGCGCCAGCCGCAGCCCGTCGACCTCGCGGTAGTGCGACTCGAACGGGTAGTCCGGCAGGCCCTCCAAAAGCTCGTCCGGGGTGCGGACGGCGTCGACTGGCATTGGCGCAGCCTATCCCGAAAAGGGATTCTTGACTCAAATCCAGGAATTCAGATCAGGATTCCAGACTTTCTCGGTCGACTTTGTGCTACTGTGCCCGCCTCATTGAGCAGTAAGTCGCTCAAGAAAGTAAGTCACTCAACTTAGGAAGGAACCTGCATAGATGCGGAACGCTCGCGACACCCGGCGGCCCAGCGTGAAGGTCGGCCTCCCCGCCGCTCTTCTCGTGCTGCTCCTCGCAGTCTTCGCCGCTGGTTGCGGCGGAGGTGACGACGACGCCACCGGTGCCTCAGGCGGCAGCGGTGGCAAGCTCGACGTGGTCGGCTACTCCACCCCGGAAGCCGTCTACACCGAAGCGCTGGAGCCCGCCTTCGAGGAAAGCTCGAAAGGCAGCGGCGTCAGCTTCAGCAACTCGTTCGGCGCCTCCGGCGACCAGAGCCGAGCCGT
>JBIOVP010000162.1:0-22154 GCA_044867815.1 Solirubrobacterales bacterium
TGAGTGGGTCGCGGTCGAAGTTCTCGCGACGGGGAGCTCCGACCAGGACAACCTGAAGATGACTGCCGGCTCGCTGGCGGCGGGCTTTACCGCCCTGATCGTCTCGGCCCTGGTGGGCACCAGGCGCCCTGCTGACTGACGTTTGGTGAGTTAGCGCCCCTATAGCGGCGCTAACTCACCAATCGCTAGCCGTTGAGGAACTTGTGGACGGCCTTCTGGCGGACCGACTCGGGGACTTCGAGCGAGCCACCTGGGCCTTCGCCGCATTCGCCCTCGCCGCAGAGGACTTCGGCGGGAGCGCTGCCGCCGATCCCGGCCGCCAGGACCAGCTGCGGCATCGTGAAGAAGCCCATGTCGCTGACGAACGCTTTCGGCGCGTCCCAGCCGATGACCGGGCCGTGGATGAAGTTGTAGGGGAGGCGGAGCGGGTCGGTGAGGCGGCTCTTGATCCCGTTGATCACTTCCTGCTGGGCCTTCTCGCGGTCGAGGTCGTCGTAGCCGCCGAGCGAGTAGACGCTCTTGCCGGGGCCGGGGCATTCGCTGACGTGGCGGATCCGCGAGTAGGCGAGGGCCTTTTCGCCGTCGAGGGTGTTCTCGCCCTTGTGCAGGCGGATGGAGACCCCGCCCTGGCCGCCGCCGGCGCCGCCGGAGATGTCGGCGCAGAGCTTGACCGGGACGTCGACCGTGACCCCGCCGACGGCGTCGATCAGGTCTTCGAAGCCGGTGAAGTCGACTATTGCGACGTGGTCGATCTCGATCCCGAGGAACCCTTCGATCGTCTTGATCTGCAGGGCGGCGCCGCCGTAGGCGAAGGCGGCGTTGATCTTCGTCGGCACGTTGCCGGGGATCTCCGCATAGGAGTCGCGGGGGATCGAGAGTTTGCGGAAGGTGCCGCCGCCGGCGCGGATCAGCATCAGGGTGTCGGCGCGGAATTCGCCTTCGAAGCAGGGGTCGTGCGGCTTCTCGCCCTTCGACTGCTGTTCGAAGCACTCCTCGGAGACTTCCTTGTCGCTGCTGCCGGGCGGTCGCGCGTCGGTGCCGAGGACGAGGATCGTCTGCGGCTTGAACAGCAGGAACGGGTTGCCGTGGAGGGCGTCACGCGCTTCGCCGGAGAGCTTGAAGGACTGGATCTGGGCCGAAATCCCGAACGCGACGAAGCTGATCAGGATCCAGGCGAGGGCGGCAAGGCCGACCCATTTAAGGACGCGGCGGATGTTGAAGGGAGCCCGCGGCGACCCCGGCCGGCGCGGCTCCTTCTCCCGGCGCGGCCCGCGTGAAGGCAACTTTGCACGGTCGCGCAATCCCGACAGATCCGCGCCTTTCAAGCGCGAAAACAGCCCCCTGCGGGAGCGGTAGATCTTGTACTCGGGCTCGTATTCGGGCGGCTCGGGTGGCCGCTGCTCGCCTTCGGGGCTCATGAAAGGCTAGAAATCATGGCGATGCAGCCGGTCATTCGCCTTCCAGCCTCCTGCTCCTCGTGAGCGGCACGGAAACGATCGGGGTCGATCTCGGTGGCACGAAGATGCTGATCGGGGTCCTCTCCGACACCGAGCCGCACTACGAGCAGCGGGAGGCCTCGACCGGCCAGACCGAGGACGAGCTGGTCGAGCTGCTGGTCCGCGAGGTCACGGAGGCGCGGGACGCGCGCCCCGGCGTCGAGGCCGTCGGGCTCGGTATCCCGGCGACGATCAACCACGACGAGGGCATCGCCGTCTCCGCCGTCAACCTGCCGCTCGCGGACCTGGCGATCCGGGACATCGTCAGCGAGCGGGTCGGCCTGCCGGTCTTCGTCGACAACGACGGCAACGTCGCCGCCCTCGCCGAGTACCTCTACGGCGCCGCCCGGGGGAAGCCGCACATGGTGATGCTGACGGTCGGCACCGGGATCGGCGGCGGCCTCATCCTCGACGGCGAGATCTACCGCGGCTCGACCGGTGCCGGCGCCGAGCTCGGCCACGTCGTCATCCAGGCGGATGGGCCGCCCTGTCAGGGCAACTGCCCCAACCACGGCTGCGTCGAGTCGCTCGCCTCCGGGACCGCGCTCGGGCGCGAGGGCCGGGCGGCGGCCGAAAGCGCGCCCGACTCGGTTCTGGGCAAGGTGCTGGCCGAAGGTGGACAGGTCGACGGCAGGGCGGTGACCGAAGCGGCGCTGGCCGGCGACGAAATCGCGATCGGCGTCTTCGACCTGATCGGCGGCCGGCTCGGGGTCGCCTGCTCGAGCTTCGCCAACATCTTCCAGCCGAACGCGATCGTCGTCGGGGGCGGGGTGATCGCCGCCGGCGACCTGCTGCTGGAGCCGGCGCGGCGTGAAGTGCGCCAGCGGGCGCTGCGGCCGATGAACGAGACCCCGATCCTCGAGGCGACGCTCGGCAACGACGCCGGGATGATCGGCGCCGCGGCGATGGCGCGGCGCGAGCTCGCCGGGGTGGCCGCCTGATGCCGGGCTGCCTCGTCGTCTGTCCCACCCCGATCGGCAACCTCGACGACGTCACCCCGCGGGTCCGCGAGGCGCTGGTCAGCGCCGACTTCATCGCCTGCGAGGACACCCGCCGCACCGGCGGCCTGCTCGACAAGCTGCGGATCCGGCCGGCGCCGCGGCTGGTCTCCTTTCACGAGGGCAACGAAAGCGCCCGCGCCGTCGAGCTGTCGCAGCGGATCGAGCGCGGCGACATCGTCGCCCTCGTCTCCGACGCGGGCATGCCCGGGATCTCCGACCCCGGCTTCAAGCTGATCCGCCGCTGCATCGATCGGGCGCTCGAGGTGACGGTGCTGCCCGGACCGTCGGTGATCCCGGTGGCCCTCGTCGCCTCCGGGCTGCCGACCGACAAATGGCGCTTCGAGGGCTTCCTGCCGCGCCGGGCGGGGGAGATGGAGCGGGTCCTGCGCTCGGCCGAGACCGTCGTCGCCTTCGAGTCCCCGCGCCGGGTCGGCGAGTCCCTCGCCGCCCTCGCCTCCCTCGCGCCCGACCGCGACGCCGCCGTCTGCCGGGAGCTGACCAAGATGCACGAGGAGGTCACCCGCGGCACCCTCGCCGAACTCGCCCGCCGCTTCCGCGGCGAGACGAAAGGCGAGCTCGTCCTCGTCATCGCCCCCGCCGCCTCCTCCGAGCACGACAAGGACGTCGGCTTCGCCGTCGACGCCCTCCGCCACCTCGTCCAGTCCGGCGCCCGCCCCCGCGCCGCCGCCTCCGTCGTCGCCGCCCTCACCGGCACCCGGGCGAATGACCTCTACAAAGCGCTGACGGGCCGCGAGGCGCGCAGATAGCCTCTGTGGCTTCCGTGGAAAAGTTCTACGTCACCACCCCGATCTACTACGTCAACGCGGAGCCGCACCTGGGGCACGCTTATTCGACGATGGCTGCGGATGTGTTGGCGCGGCATCATCGGCAGCGGGGGGAGGACGTGTTCTTCCTGACGGGGACGGATGAGCATGGGGAGCCGGTGGAGAACGCGGCGAAGAAGGCGGGGGTGACGCCGCAGGAGCTGGCGGACACGAACGCGGCGAAGTTCGAAGGGCTGATGCCGACGATTGGGGCGACGAACGACTTCTTCATCCGCACCTCGGACCCGCGGCACACCGAGCGGGTCGCGGAGATCATGCAGCGGGTCTACGACAACGGCTGGGTGACCAAGGGGGTCTACGAAGGCTGGTACTGCCCGCGCTGCGCTGACTTCAAAACCGAGCGGGAGTTGGGTCCCGGCAACACCTGCCCGATCCACGAGATCCCGCTGCAGAAGGAACGGGAGGAGAACTGGTTCTTCCAACTCTCGGCGTTCCAGGGGCAGCTGGAAGGGCTTTACGAGGAGCGGCCGGACTTCGTGGTGCCGGAGTTCCGGCGCAACGAGGCTCTCTCCTTCATCAAGGGCGGACTCGAAGACGTCTCGCTCTCGCGCCCCAACCTGAAGTGGGGGCTGCCGCTGCCGTGGGACCCGGGCCAGCGGATGTACGTCTGGTTCGACGCCCTTCTGAACTACGTCACGGCGCTCGGCTTCGCCCGCGAGGGGGAGGACCTGACCGCGCGCTACTGGCCCGCCGACCTGCACGTGATGGCCAAGGACATCCTCAAGTTCCACGCGGTGATCTGGCCCGCCCTCTGCCTCGCTGCCGAGATCGAGCCGCCGCGGCGGATGGTGATCCACGGCTACCTGCTGATGGGCGAGAAAAAGATGTCGAAGAGCCTCGGCAACGTCCTCGACCCGTTCGCGGTGATCGATCGCTTCGGCGCCGACGCGCTGCGCTTCTACCTCTTCCGCGAGGTCAGCTTCGGCCAGGACGGCTCGATCTCCACCGCCGGCTTCGAGCAGCGTTACGAGACCGAGCTCGCCAACGACTACGGCAACCTCGCCAGCCGGGTGCTGGCGATGGTCGAGCGCTACCGCGACGGGGTCGTCCCGGTCGCCGAGGTCGACGCCACCCTGGCCGAGGACTTCGAAGGCGCGGTCGCCCGCTTCAGCCACCTGCTCGACAGGGCCGAGCTGACCCAGGCGCTCGACGCCGTCTGGACCCTCGTCCGCCGCCTCAACCGCTTCGTTGAGGAGACGCATCCGTGGGTGCTCGCCAAGGACGAGGCCGACCCCGAGCGCCTCGACGAGGTCCTCTACAACCTGGTCGAGGGACTGCGGGTCGTGACGCTGCTGCTCGTCCCCTACCTGCCGGGGTCGAGCGAGACGCTGCTGACCGCGCTGGCCGAAGAGGGACGGGCGCTCGCCGAGCTCGGCTCGCGCGAGGGCGGCCAGAAGGTGGAGCGGGTGCCGCCCCTCTTCCCCAGGATCGAATCGCCTGGCTAGGCGGAAATCTGCCCGCCGCTCGGCGGCGGGGTCTCCTCGAGAGCGGCCAGGGCGAGCCCGCAAACTTCGCGGAAGGCGGCTTCGTCAGTCGGAAGCCGGTTCGGGAGCAGGCCGAGAAAGTCCTTCAGGGGCACCTCCTCGGCGGCTTCGATCATCGCGCAGGTCGCCTCGAAGGAGGCGGGCAGGGTCTCCCGGCCGAAGTTCTCGATCGCCCCCGCCAGGGACCCCAGGTCACCCGGCAGGTCCCCTGATTCCGTCTTGAAGCTGATCATCGCCACCGCCACCCGATGGGCCACGATCAGGGCCGGATCCGATTTGCCCAGGCGGGCGAGGAAGTTGGCGAGGTTGTGATGGCCGATGTTGATCCATTCCGGCTCCATGATCACGTAGTTGACCCGAAGAGCTCGTCGCTGGAGCTTGATCGCCGGCTCGATGTTCCCGCGACGCGATTCGAGATCGGCCCAGGTCATCAGCACCTGGCCGAGGATGCGGGAGGTGCCGAACTTGTCGACCGTCGGCAGAATCGACCGCAGGATCTCCTCGGCCTCCTCGAGGCGGCCGAGGCCCATCAGAGGGCTGGTGTTGTTGTAGCGGGTCATCGCCAGTTCGAGTGGTGAGACGCCGCGCTTTTCCTGGCTCTCGAGGATCTTCGCGTTCATGTCGAGCGCCACCTCGTTCTCTCTGAGGAATCCGGCGGCCCGGTTAGCAACTCCGAGCACCCCCTCCCGTACGTTCCACGGGGTCGCCACCTCCTCGGCGTCGCCCTCCTCGGGAAGGTCCTCCATCTCCTCGAGCAGCCGTTTGGCCTCTGACAGCACCTCACTGTTCTCGCCCATCGCCTGCATCGCCTGCAACCGCTGTCCTTCATCGGAGAGACGGCTCCAGGGCCCGAGCTCGGCCAGGCGCGTGACCTCGGGCTTCGCTTCGGCGACTTCCTTCGCCTCTTTGAGGCGACCCGAGAGATACAGCTCGTTGTAGAGGTCGTTGAGCAGGATGCCCGCGCTCACGAAGTCCTCTTCGTCGCGGGCTTTCTTCAGCATCTCCTTGAGCTCCGGCGCCTGGTCGCCGCTCTCGTGCCCCCTGCGGACGCGCAGGAGCGCCCGTCGCGTCTGGAGTTCGTGTTCGGTCCCCTTGGTCATCTCCACGGCTCGCTCCAGTTGCGGTAGTGCCGAGGCCAGGGTGGTTGCGGAGGGGTCGTTCACCACCGCGGTCGTCAGCAGCTGGGCGGCCAGGGGCGCCTCCCGCTGCCGTAGCAGGTAAGGGGCCGCTCGCAGCCCGGCCCTGGCCTGGGTGTGGGTCTGCCGGGATCTCCCGGCGTTCTGGTAGAGGGTGATCCACAGGCTGATCAGCTGATCGTCCACCGCGCCGCGCAGCTCCGGCGAGACGCTGGCCCGGCCCGCCTCCTCCACGGCTGGATGGAGGATGTACAGCCGATGATCCCCGCGGTGCTCGACCGCGAGAAGTCCTTCCCGCGCGAGTCCGTCGAAGGCGGCCAGCGGATCGGAGGGGCTGCCCTCCCGTCCGAGCTGCTCCCAGAGGAATTTCCATACGTCTCCGAGCAGCTTGTCGAACCGGTCGATGGGCTCGACACAGCAGATCATCTGAAACGCAAGGCGCTGATCGGGCGGCAGGGTCGAGACGATCTCGTCGGTCCAGTGATGCAGGATTCGCAGGAAGTCGATCGCTTCGATCTGTTTGTCGGGAGCACCGGTGGTGAAGAAGGCGTTGAGGTTGACACCCTCCAGCCAAAGCTCGTCGGCCTCTTCGATCCGCGATCGGAGTGCACCCACGTCCCTCGCCTGCCGCTCGGCGAGTTCGATCAGCTTCGGGTTGCCCTGCACGATTTCGAGGGTTCGCCTGACCAGCTCACGGCCTGCCGGCTGACCAATCTCGCTCGCCGGCGTCATCAGCTTGCCGAGGTTGGGAAGCTGCCTGGCGAGGAGGACCGACTCCCCTGCTGACAGCGAGTTGATCGGCTCGACCTTCAGGCGGGGATTCGCAGTGAGAACCCGGGGTGGGATGCGGGACGTGAGGACCAGACGGGAGAGCCCCCGGTGGTCGATGAACGCCTGCATCAGGAGCTGCCATCGCGGGTCCCGCCACTCGCCCTCCGGGGTCAGCAGCGACTCGAGGTTGTCAATGACCACGAGGACCGACCGCTCGGCCAGGAACGCCTGCAGCTTCGGCAGGAATTTCTTCAACCTTTCCTCGTCGCTCATCACGTGCGCCAGCTCGAGGCCCTCTATCTGCGTCTCCAGCGCTATCGCCAAATCGGCAAGCGCCGTTCTGATGCTCTCGCCTTCGCGTGGGGCCTTGAACCAGGCCATCGCCTCGAAGCGATTTCCCTGGTTCCTGTAGGCGAGCTCGAGAGCACAGGCGGTCTTGCCCGCTCCCGCCATGCCGTGGAAGAGAACGCCGCGGAACTCGCTTTTCGGCGCCAGAGCGGAGCCCGCCCTGGCCAGCTGCCCCACCCGTCCCACGAACTGTTCGGGTTCCGGCTCGAAGTAGGCGAGGAGGGAGTCCGACAGGTCGAACCTGGCCGGGCTGCCGAGGGGGGGATCGAGGCGCAGGTCCAGGGCCGCGGTTCCGAACAGCGCGGGAGTGGCCATCGAGATCGCCTGCGGCCTGCCGTCCTCATCCGCGAGTCTTTTGCGCAGCGAACGCAGGAGTGCCCTGGCCAGGGTCTGGCCCTGCGCCAGCAGGCGCTCGTACACGTCGCCGAGCAGTTCGATCGCGAAGTCGTCGGCGACGGGGAAGCGCATCGCCAGGGCGCCGCATCCGAGCTCGGCGGCGAGGTTCTGGGCGATCCCGGGGAGGGTGGACCCGCCCGGGCCCGCCTGTTCCGCCGGCATCGGTTGCGACCCCGGGAGCCCGAGCATCTCCAGGGTGGCGGCCACCGTTGCCGCACCGGAATCACAGGAGCTGAGGACGACCAGCTTGATCCTCTCGCGACCGGGGCGAAGGAGATCGGTGAACTCCTCGCTGAGGATCAGGTCGGCGGCGCCGTCCTCCTTCTCCAGGATCAGGCCGGCCGGAAGACCGTGACCGGAGAAGTGAATGATGTCCCAGCCGTCACCGTCCTCGATCACTTCCTCGACGAGGCCGCGCGTCACCCCGTACTGAAGGACCCGCAGCTCGATCGCCTTGTTGGTTCCTCGCGTAAGCCGTTGGACCAGTCGCCTCAGGTCCCGTCCCTCCTGACGGATGTTGAGGGCGCTCTGGCCGGTGGGCATGCTGAGCAGAGCCAGCATCCGCAGCCGATCGCCAACCGGTTGTTTCCGGGGCGGAGGTTTTTCCCCGGCGACGTCGTAGACGAGACTCACTTCCGTGGCCTGACTCTCCCTGTCCAGCGCGAACGAGAGCTCCAGGGGCCGAAAAAGGAGAGCATCGGCCGCCGGGGGGACCAGCACGTGAAGTACCACCTGCCCCGCCTCGGTCGCCGCCGTGATCGGCTCCCACAGGGACCCCCAGATCTCGTCGCGCATCCAGTCGCCGATCTGGCGGAGAAGCTCCCATTCCGCTTCCGGGCCCTGATCCAGGGCGGTGTGGAACTCCACCGCCCCGGCGAGGTCCTGGAACGCCCTGAACTCGGAACTGCTGCGGTCCAGCTCGACCTGTTGGTCCGCGATGAACTCACCCGAACTGCTCGCCAGGCGCCACCTCCAGCGGTCCACTCCCTGGAAATCGAGTATTTCGAGTCTGAGCTGTACCACTCGGGGATTATCCCCGAATGCTCGGTTATCGCAGCGGAGGCGTTTACAAGGTCAGCAGTTCCGGCCCGATTTCATCCGGGCGGGTGAGGCCGCAGAGGGCCATCGTCAGGTCGAGCTCGGCGAGGACCATCTTCAGCACCGCTTCGACGCCGCCCTGGCCGTCGAGCGCCAGGCCCCAGACGTAGGGGCGGCCGAGGCAGACGGCGTCGGCGCCGAGGGCGAGGGCCTTGAGGGCGTCGGCGCCACCGCGGACGCCGCTGTCGAACAGGATCGCGAGGTCCTGGTCGGCGACCGCGGCGGCGATCGCCGGCAGCGCGTCGAGCGAGCCGATCGCGCCGTCGACCTGGCGGCCGCCGTGGTTGGAGACGACGATGCCGTCGATCCCTCGGCGCGCCGCCTCACGGGCGTCGTCGGGGTGCTGGATCCCCTTGATCACGATCGGCAGCGAGGTCATCTCCCGCAGCTGCCCGAGGTCCTCCCAGTTCAGCGACGGGTTCGCCTGGACGCCGAGGAAGTGGCCGGTGGCGGCGCCGACGTCCTCCTCGGGCGTCTTCTCCAGCGCGCCGCGGAAGACCGGGTCCTGGAAGTAGTTGGCGACCCCCATGCCGTTGAGGAAGGGGAGCCAGGCCTGCTGCAGGTCGCGGGGCTTCCAGCCGGGGATGAAGGTGTCGACGGTGAGAACGATGGCGCCGTAGCCGGCGCGCTCGGCGCGCTCGACCATGCTGCGGGCCAGCGCCGGGTCGTTGGGCCAGTAGAGCTGGAACCAGCGCGGCGCGTCGCCGCCCGCCGCGGCGATCTCCTCGAGCGAGAAGTGGGCGGCGGTGCTGGCGATCATCGGCACCCCGACCGCGGCGGCGGCGCGGGCGGTCGCCAGCTCGCCCTCCTCGTGGACGACCTTCTGGACGCCGATCGGGGCCAGCAGCAGCGGCGCCGGCATCGCCGTTCCGAGGACGGTGGTCGAGAGGTCGCGGCTGGCGACGTCGCGCAGCATCCGCGGCACGATCCGGCGGCGGCGGAAGGCCTCTGAGTTGGCGTCGATCGTGCCCTCGGTCCCCGCACCCGCCCAAACGTAGTTGGCCGCCTTCGGGTCCATCGCCGCCATCGCCTGTCGCTCGAGCTCCGCCACGGCGACCGGTACCGCCGGCGTCTCGCCGACGAGCCCGCGGGCGTAGATCTCGCGGTAGTGGTCGGCGGGGTCGGGCATCGCGCCCCGGAGGCTAATCCCTCGGTTTGAACAACGCCGGCGCCAGCGGTGCGGCGAGGCGCGCCAGGCGCAGCCGTGGCAGGCCGAAGCGATCCTCGATGCTCGCCAGCAGCGAGTAGTGGTCCGCGGGCTGGAGGATCTGCCTGCCGGTCGGCACGTCCGGCCCGACCAGGATCGTCGCGATCCTGCCGCCCCCGGCCGCGCCGCAGCAGCCGGCGTCGCTTAGACCCTCGTCAAAGGTGATGACGAGGAGGCCACGGGGGCCAAGCTGGCGGATCACCTTCGGCAGCAGTGTGAAGAGGTGGAAGTCGGCGGCGCCCAGGCCGCAGTCGTGGCCGTCGTGGCAGAGGTCGGGCGTGAGCCAGCCGAACTGCGGCAGGCGGCTCCGTTCCAGGTCCGCCACCAGCTGCGGCTCGGGGACGACGCTGTTGCAGCGCTTCGGCAGCGCGGTCACCGAGGGGAAGTACATGAAGGGGTTGTGGCGTTTCGCGTAACGGCCGTATCCAGGGCCGGTGAAGCAGGGATGGGGGAGGCCCTCCATATAAGCGCGCCAGGAGATGCCGGCGCGGGTGAGCTGCGTCGCCAGGTTCGGACCGTAGGCGACGCATTCGGTGCAGTTTTCGGTGATCCCGAAGGTGTCGCCGGCGAAGAGGGCGAGGTAATTCGGCAGCGAGGGGTGGGTGACGCCGTGGAAGTTGGTGGCGATGGCGCCCCGCTGCGCCAGGTGGTTGAAGTAGGGCGCTTCGGAGTTGCCGATCACTTCGTCGTACTCCCGGTTCTCGAGCACGACCAGGAAGAGATGGGAGGTGCGGAGCGCGGTGGCGGAGGAGACGTGAGGGGGCGGCGCTGCCGAGGCGGCGCTCGGCCCGAAGCCGAGCAGGGCGGCGAGGATCAGCGTCAAGGGCAGGCGGGCGGGGATCGACCGAGGATAGGCTGACCCTCCCGATGATCGACTCCCACACCCACCTCTTCCTCTGCGACGGCGAGGAGGGCGAGCTCGTCGCCGCGGCCCTGGCGGCGGGGGTCGAGCGGATGCTGACGATCGGGATGGGGCCGGAGTCGAACCCGGTGGCGGTGGCGAGCGCGGAGCGGCACGAGGCCGTCTTCGCGTCGGTTGGCCGACACCCGAACGACGCCACCGGCTTCGACGAGGCGGCGGCGGAGGAAATCCGCCGCTTCTGCGCCCACGAGAAGGTGCGGGCGATCGGCGAGACCGGTCTCGACTTCTACCGCGACACCGCGGCCCCGGAGGACCAGCGGCGGGCCTTCGCGGCGCAGATCGGGATCGCCCGCGACCTCGACCTGCCGATCGTGATCCACGCCCGCGACCCCGAGGGCGAGACCGCCGCCACCGACGAGATCTTCGACACGCTCGATGCCAGGGCCGGCGAGCAGCCGGTGATCCTCCACTGCTTCTCGGCCCCGCACCGGGTCGGCGACGCGGCCGGGCGCGGCTGGTACTGCTCGTTCGCCGGCAACGCCACCTATCCCAGCGCCAAGGAGTTGCTCTTCGCCGCCGCGAAGGTGCCCGACGACAGGATCCTGGTCGAGACCGATGCGCCCTACCTGGCGCCGCAGCCGATGCGCGGCAAGCGCAACCAACCCGCCTTCGTGGTCGAGACGGCGCGGGAGATCGCGGAGGTTCGCGGTGTCTCCTACGAGGAACTGGAGCGCACGGTAGAGACCAACGCGCGGACGCTGTTCGGCTGGTAGTGAGATGGTCGGTCCCACGGCCAGGCACACCTGGATGACGCGCCTGGCACTGCGCATCTCTGCGTCCTCGGGCTTGCCTTTGCCACCAGCAAAGGCTGCGCCCTGCGTCCTTGATCTGCTTGACCAGGCACGCCCCCCGTCGCACCTGGCCGTGGAACCGACCATCTAATGGTCCGGCTCGGGCAAAACTTCCTCGCCGACCCGAACCTGCTCGACGCGATCGTCCGCGACGCGCGTCTGGCCACCGATGATGTGGTGCTCGAGGTCGGGGCGGGGGAAGGGGTGCTGAGCGAGCGGCTCGCCGATGCCGCGGCGCACCTGCACACGGTTGAGATCGACTACGGGCTGGAAAAGGCGCTGGCGCCGGTCGCGGCGCTGCCGAACGTCGACCTGCACTGGAGCGACGCGATGAAGCTCGACCTGGCGGCGCTGCAGCCGGTCCCCACCGCGATGGTCGCCAACCTTCCCTACTCGGTGGCGACGCCGCTGATCCTGCGCACGATCGCTGAGCTGCCGACCCTGCGGACCTGGACGGTGATGGTGCAGCGGGAGATCGCCGACCGGCTGCGGGCGGGACCGGGCAGCCGCACCTACGGCGGGCCGACCGCGGCCGTGCAGCTGACCTGCGAGGTCGAGCTGCTGCGGGTTGTCGACCCCGCCGTCTTCAAGCCGCGACCGCGGGTCGACTCGGCGATCCTGCGCCTGTGCCGCACCGGCCCGGACGCCGACCCCGAGACCTGGAAGCTGATCCGCGCCGCCTTCGCCCACCGCCGCAAGTCGCTGGCGCGCTCGCTCGAGCACGCCTCGCCGGGGAGCCTGGGGCCGGCCCGCGAGGCCCTGGCCGAACTCGGTCTCCCGGAGAACGCCCGCGCCGAGGCGCTGGCGCCGGAGCAGTTCGCCGCCCTCTCCGCGAAGCTGCGCCGCTGATGCGCCTGCACGCGCCGGCGAAGCTGAACCTCTGCCTTTACCTGGGGCGGGCGCGCGAGGACGGGTTGCACGAGCTCTGCTCGCTGTTCGAGCCGCTGGCGCTGGCCGACCTGATCGAGGTCTCGCCGGCCGAGCGGGACGAGGTGGTCTGCCCCGGCGTCGAGGGGGAGAACCTGGCGGCGACGGCGCTGGCGGGACTGCGCGAGCGGGGCTGGGAGCAGGAGCCGCTTCGAATCGAGATCGAGAAGCGGGTGCCGGTCGCCGCCGGGCTCGGTGGCGGCAGCGGCGATGCGGCCGCGGTCCTGCGCCTCGCTGCCGGCGAGATCGCCGATCTGTCCGAGCTGGCGGCCGAGCTGGGCGCCGACGTGCCCTCGCAGCTGCGCCCGGCGCTGGCGCTCGTCCGTGGCGCCGGCGAGCACGTCGAGCCGCTGCCGGAGCCGACCGAGCACGCGGCGGTCCTCCTCCCCGGCGGGGGCGGTCTCAGCACCGCCGCCGTCTTCGCCGAGGCCGACCGCCTCGGGCTCGGGCGCAGCGAGGCGGAGCTCGACGAGCTGGCGGCGCGGCTGCGCGAGGCCGCCGGGGCCGGCGCCTCGCCGCTCGACTATCCCGACCTGCTGGTCAACGACCTCGAGCCGGCGGCGCTCTCGCTGCGGCCCGATGTCAGCGGGGCGCTGGAGGCGCTGCGCGCGGCCGGCGCCCCGAAGGCGATCCTCAGCGGCTCCGGCCCGACCGCCGTCGGCCTCTTCCCCGACCTCACCGCCGCCGAGGCCGCGGCGGAGCGGCTCGACGCCGAGGAAGCGATCGTCTGCGCCGCCGGACGCGCGAGACTTGCGCCATGAGGCTGCCGGGAGAGGGAGGGGGTGGTGAGAACCGAAAACGGCTGAAAATCGGCGCCGCCGTCCTCGTCGTCGGCGCGATCTACTTCTTCATCAGTCGCCAGCTCGGCCACCTCGACCTGCAGCAACTGCTCGAGGACATCTCCCACACGCTCGGCGCCTGGACCTACCTCCTCGTCGGCTTCTTCGCCTTCGCCGAGACCGGTGCCTTCATCGGCCTCGTCGTCCCCGGCGAGACGGTGATGCTGCTCGGCGGCGCCGTCGCCGGTCAGGGGGCGATCAGCATCTACCTGCTGATCGCGATCGCCTGGTTCTCGGCCTGGCTCGGCGACACCACCAGCTTCTTCCTCGGCCGCCGGCTCGGCCGCGAGTTCGTGCTCAGGCACGGGCCGCGCGTCGGCATCGGCCACGAGCGCTTCGAGAAAGTCGAGGACTACTTCGGTCGCCACGGCGGCAAGACGATCTTCATCGGCCGCTGGATCAGCCTCGTCCGCGCCTTCGCCCCCTTCATCGCCGGCAGCTCCGGGATGGGCTACCGCGGCTTCGTCCCCTACAGCATCCTCGGCACCGGGCTCTGGGCCTCGCTGCACATCCTCGTCGGCTACTTCTTCTCGCGCAGCATCGAGACCGCCGGCCACTACGCCGCCCGCGGCGCCTTCCTGCTGGCGACGCTGATCGCGATCGTCGCCGGCACGGTCTTCCTCGTCCGCTTCCTGCGGGTCGAGGAGAACCGCGGAAAGGTCGTGCGCTGGATGGAGGGGCACCGGGCGACGGCCTGGATGGTCGCCCTCGCCCGCCGCCCGCAGTTCCGCTTCCTCTGGGACCGGGTCACGCCGGGCGGCACCTTCGGGCTCGAATTCACCTCGCTGATGGCGACCCTGGCGGTGACCATGTTCGTGCTGGTCGCCTACACGGTTATCGTCGGTGAAGACCCCGGGCCGACGCCGGGCGACGAAACCGCGGCTGAACTCGTCGGCCATATTCAGACCGGCGCCCTGACCAGCGTCTCCAGGGTCGTCTCCTTTTTCGGCTCGGGCGGTTTCACCTGGGCGCTGGCGGCCGTCTGCGCGGCGCTGCTCGCCTGGCGCCGGCGCTGGGTCGAGTTCTGGGTCCTGCTCGGGGGGATGACGATCACCCAGGCGGGACTCGACGGGATCAGCGGCGGCGTCGATCGGCCGCAGCCGGCGGACGCGCTCGTCGCCAGCTCCGGCTCGTCCTTCCCCAGCAGTCATGCCGCCCACTCGGTCATCTACCTCTGGCTGGCGGTGACGATCGTGCTGCGGCTGCGGCCGGGAATGGCGCGGGCGACCGCGGTCGTCGTCACCGGCCTCGTCCTTACCGCCCTGGTCGGGCTCTCGCGCGTCTACCTCGGGGTCTCCTATCTCTCCGACGTCAGCGCCGGCTGGGCGCTGGGCGCCGCTGCCTTCTCGCTCTGTGCGGTCATTGGGCTGGTCGTCTCGCAAGTGCGCCAGAATCCAGAGCAGTGATGCCTCTCGCTCTGACCGACCTCGGCCACCAGTACCTGCTCTACGGGATCGCCGCGGCTGTCTGCCTGGTCGTCTTCGTGACCCTGATCCTCTCGCCGGCGTTGAGCGCCTACGGCCGGATCTGGGAGAAGGCGGCGGCGGGATTCCTCTCCGTCTTCGTCCTCGCGGCGCTGATCATCGGCGGGGTCTGCATTGGGCTGGTCATCGTCTACTTCTCGACCGAGGTTTAGTCACCCCGCGCCATCCCGGGATAATGCCGGGATGCAGGCGACTTCCAAGCAGGGCGGCGAAAGCCCCGCGAGCGAGCGCGCCGGGCTGCTCGAGGCGCTCTCCGAAGCGGTCGAGTCCGGCGCCGGCCTGCCGGCGGTGGCGCGCGCGGCGGCGCGGCTGCTCGATGCCAGCGTCGCCCTGATCGACCGCTCCAGCGCCGTGCTGGCGGTGGCCGGCGCCTCCTCTGACCAGGAGCAGAAGCTGCTCTCCGGCGGCGAGGGCGTGACCACGGTCGAGCTGCGGGTCGCCGACACGGCGGTGGGGGAGCTGCGCTACCGGGCGAAGGAGGAGCCGGACCCGGTGATCGCGCGGATGGTCACGACGCTGCTGGCGCTGGAGCTGGAGCGCTCACGCTCGCCCGAGTGGGAGAGCGGGGAGGCGGCGGGCGCCTTCGTACGGGCGGTGCTGCGGCGCGAGGTGACCGACCGCCGCGACATCGTCGCCCAGGCCTCCGAGCTCGGCGCCGACCTCGACCGCGGGGCGGGCGTCGTGGTGCTGCGGGCGGCGCCGCGGGCGGCGCAGACGGGCGAGTGGCGCGAGCGGGTGCTGGTCCTGGCCCAGCGCGCCTTGCGGGCGCTCGCGCCCGGCTCGCTGGCGGCCAGCGACGGCGGCGAGGCGGCGGCCGAGATCGCCGCGATCGTCCCCGCCGAGGACGACGAGCGTCTGGCCCGGGCGGCGGCCGGCCTGGCGCGCGAGCTCGACGACAGCCTCTCCGGCTTCCACCTGACCACCGGCCGCAGCCGCCGCTGCGCCGACCCCGTCGACCTCTACCGTGCCGGCAGCGAGGCCCATCTCGCGGTCAACGTCGGCGAGGCCGAGGGCAGCGCCTTCCTCGCCTTCGAGGACACCGGCGCCTACCGCCTGCTGCTGCCGGCGATGAGCGAGGACCCGGCCGAGCTCGAACGCTTCTACGCCGAGACGGTCCAGCCGCTGAACGAGTACGACGACCAGTACGAGACCGAGCTCGTCGCCACCGTCGAGGCCTACCTCGACAACGACGGCAACGTCGCCGCCACCGCCAAACAGCTCTTCACCCACCGCCACACGATCCGCTACCGCCTCGAGCGTGTCCGCGAGCTCTGCGGCCACGACGTCAGCGCCACCGAGGGCCGCGAGAAGCTGGGGCTGGGCCTGAAGGCGATGCGCGTCCTCGGCATCGCCTCGCCTCGGGGACCAGCGATGGAGCCGGGCGCCAAAGGCGGCAAGGTCGCCCGAGCGACGGAGGAGTAGTTCGAACGGTAACTCCGGGGAGAGGACTTGAACCCCTGCTTCCTGGACCAAAACCAGGCGTGCTAGCCGACTACACCACCCCGGACCGTAGCCCGAGGGTACCGGTGAAGGTTCTCAGTGCGAACTTGAGCACCGTATAGGTGCTCAACTATCCACTGACATTCTTGATCGTCGAGCGGGAGCGGGCGGCTTGAGCGGCGGCTCGGGCTGGGGCGCCGAAGCTGAGGAGGCGGCCGCCGAAGGCGATGGCGCAGGCGGCGAACCAGGCCCAGCCGAGGGCGAGGCCGCCGAGGACGTCGGTGAGCCAGTGCACGTCGAGGAAGACGCGGCTGAGGGCGACGGCGACGGCGATGCCGACGGCGGCGCCGGCGAGGGTGGGCCAGGACGGGCGGCCCCACCAGCGGCCGGCGACGAGGGCGAAGGCGGCCCAGGAGGCGGCGGCGGTGGAGGTGTGGCCGCTGGGGAAGGAGGGGCCGAGGGTGGCGGCGACGGCCTCGATCGTCGGGCGGGCGCGGTCGACGATCTGCTTGATCGCCTCGGTGAGGAGCTTGTCACCGAGGATCACCGCCAGCAGGAACGGCGCCACCCAACGGCTGCGGGTGCGGGCGATCTCGACGCCCGCGACAAAGATTGCGACGAGGACCACCAGCCAGGTCTCACCGAGCTGGGTGACGAGGCTGAGGGCGTCGTGCGACCAGGCGCTGCCGTGGCGATCTCCCCACTCGGCGACGCTGCTGTCGATACCGGCGAGCGCGTCGGTGCTGCGGACGACCACCGCCAAAAGCGCCAGGAGGACGCCGCCGACCAGGATGACGAAGAGCGCCAGCGTCAGCGCTAACCCCGTCGCCTTCTCCGGGTCGAGCCGGGCCGCCCGCACCGCGCGCCGCCCCGCCGACCCGGAGGCGTGCTCGCCGGCCTCGCGCGCCACCTCGACGACGGCCGGAGCAGCGGCGCTGCCGGGGTAGCGACGGGCCAGGAAAGCGGCCCCGAGACCCGCGAGCACGGAAATCAGCAGGAGAAGAAGAAACGGCATCAGAAGGGGGAATTACCCCGCAAAGGACAACGAAATCAGCGATCGGTTAGAGGAACCGATGCATAGTATGGGCGCCCCTGGGGAATAGATCGGGGCGTGACCGTCGAGGAGAGATCACGCGCCGCTTCGGCCCCCGCGAGGGAACGGGCCGGCGACCGCCACACCGTCCCGATCTTCGAGGCGCGACCGGGCAGCCTGCCCGACCGCTTCGCCGACCGGTTCGACGGTCGCCACCCCGCCCTCGTCTTCTTCCTCGCGATGCTCGCCGGCTTCCTGGTGCTGGCCGTGGCCTCGATCCTGCTCGCCCTCTTCGTCGTCCACGTCCTCGTCAGCAACGGCGGGCTCGGGCTCGAAGGCACCGACGAGAGCTTCAACGACACCCTCGCCGAAAACCGCACCGGCACCCTCACCACCCTGGCCGAAATCGGCTCCCAGGTCGGCGGTGCCCCGGTCCTGCCGATCCTCGTCGGACTCCTCGCCCTCGTCTGCGCCTACTTCCGCCACTGGCTGATCGCCGCCTTCGCGGTCTTCGTCCTCGCGATTGAGTCGGCGACCTACCGCGTCACCTCGATCGCCGTCCCCCGCGACCGGCCCTCGGTCCACCCCCTGGAAGGCCTGGAGCCCGACGCCAGCTATCCCTCGGGCCATACCGCCGCCTCCGTCGCGGTCTACGCCGGCCTGGTCCTGCTGCTCACCACCCGCTTCACCAGCAGCCTGAAGAAGGCGCTGGCCTGGACCGCCGCGATCCTGATCGTCACCTTCGTCGCCCTCTCGCGGATGTACGAGGGGATGCACCACCCGCTCGACGTCGCCGGCGGCGTCCTCATCGGCATCGGCGCGATCCTCGTCCTCCTGTTCGCCTGCCGCGCGGCAGGTGCGGCTGCGGAAAGGCGGCCCGCATGAAGGTGGCCGTCGTCGCCCACGCGGGCAAGACGGTCGGCGGCGGGCTGCCGGAGCTCCGGCGCACGCTCGAGGACGCCGGTGTCGAGGACCCGCTCTGGACCGAGGTGGCGAAGAGCAAGCGCGCCCCGGCGGCGGTCGAAGAGGCGCTGCAAGACGGTGCCGAGCTACTCATCGCCTGGGGCGGCGACGGGATGGTCCGCCGCTGCGTCAACGCGCTGAAGGACGCCGACGTCCCCCTCGGGATCGTCCCGGCCGGCACCTCGAACCTGTTCGCCAGCCACCTTGGGATCGAACGCGACATCGGCCAGGCCGTCGAGGTCGCCCTGCACGGCGAGCGCCGCCGGCTCGACGTCGGCCGGTTCGACGGAGAGCGCTTCGCGGTGATGGCCGGGGCCGGCTTCGACGCGGCGATGATCAAGGGCGCCGACGACCTCAAGGACCGTCTCGGCCGCGCCGCCTACGTCGTCGGCGGCGCCGCGAAGCTGAACAGCGAGGCCTTCGAGGCGAAGATCAAGGTCGACGGCACCCCCTGGTACGAAGGACCCGCGAGCTGCATCCTCGTCGGTAACGTCGGCGAACTCTTCGGCGGCATCGACGTCTTCGCCGACGCGCGGCCCGACGATGGCAAACTTGACGTCGGCGTCCTCACCTCGGAGGGGCCGGTGCAGCTGGTGCGGGCGACCGCGCGCACCGCCCTCGGCAGCGCCGAGAAGTCGCCGTTCGTGCGGGTCACCCAGGGCCGCAAGGTGCGGGTGAAGCTGGACCGCAGGGTCCGCTACGAGCTTGACGGCGGCGATCGCAAGAAGGTGAAGAAGTTCAAGGTCGACATCGAACCCGACGCGATCACGGTCTGCGTACCGCGGACGGCGCGGGAGGGGAACGGAGCGAGATGAAGACGGACGTGGGATCGGGTGTCCAGGACCTGGGCAGCAAGGCGAAGGGCCAGGGCGAGCAGCTCGCGCACGCGAAGACGCTCGGCTGGCTGGCCCGGGCGGGCCTTGTCGCCCGCGGTGTCGTCTACGGCGTGATCGGGATCCTGGCGCTGGAGCTGGCGCTCGGCGACGGCGGCAGGGCGACCGACCAGGAAGGGGCGCTGCAGACGATCGCCCACCAGTCGTTCGGCAAGGCGCTGCTCGTCCTCGTCGCGATCGGGCTGGGCGGATACGCGCTCTGGAGGCTGATCCGGGCGGCCGTCGGCCACGGCGCCGAACAGCGCGACAGCACCTTCGAGCGCATCTCGGCGCTGGACAGCGGCATCGCCTACGGGCTCCTCTGCGTGGCGGCGATCGGAATCCTCACCTCATCCGGCGGCGGATCGGGGTCGACGAAGGAAACGACCGGCGGCGTCCTTGCCTGGACGGGGGGCACGGTGCTCGTCGGCGTCGCCGGCGCGATCCTGATCGGCGTCGCCGTCTACCAGACCTACAAGGGCCTGTCGCGGAAGTTCCTCGAGGACGCGAAAACGGAGGAAATGAGCGAGGGGGTCGAGAAGGGCTATACCGCCCTCGGCGTCTTCGGGCACGTCGCCCGCGCGGTCGTCTTCGCCCTAGTCGGCTACGCCCTGCTCAAGGCCGCGCTCGACTACAACCCGAAGGAGGCGGTCGGGCTCGACGGCGCCCTGCGCGAACTCGCGCACGCCTCCTACGGCCCCGCCCTGTTGGGCCTCGTCGCCGCCGGGCTGATCGGGTTCGGCGCCTACTCGATCGTCGACGCCCGCTACCGCAAGGTGTAACTGCGCCGCCAGGCGGCGGCGTCCGCGCGGGCGTCTAGCTTCTTCTTCATGGAGATCGGAGGAGCGTCGCTTGATCCGGAGGTCCGCGAGGGCCTGAGCCGCAGCTGGAAGGCGCTGATGTTCGTCGGCGTCGCCGCGATCGTGCTGGGGTGCATCGCGATCCTGGTGCCGGCGGTGGCCTCGGTCGGGACGGCGATCTTCATCGGCTGGTTGCTGCTCTTCGTCGGCGTGGTGATGGTCGCCGGGGCCTTCTCGGCGCACTCGGTGGGGACGCTGGTGCTGCGGCTGATTTGGGCGATCCTGACCGTGATCGTCGGCCTCTGGCTGATCGTCGAACCGCACAACGGCACCCTCACCCTGACCCTGGTGCTGGGCATCTACTTCCTCTTCATGGGCCTGACCCGGACCGCGATCGCCTTCATCGCCCGCGGCCAGCCCAACGCCGGCCTGCTCGGCCTCAGCGGCATCGCCGGCCTCCTGATCGGCATCCTCATCCTCGCCGAGTTCCCCAGCTCCGCCGACTGGGCGATCGGCCTCCTCGTCGGCATCGACCTGATCTTCGCCGGCTGGACCCTCACCTCTATAGCCCTCCTCGGCAAAGACCTCTCCAAGAACGCCTAACCCGCGTCCCGACAAAAGCCGTCAGCCGAAAGCGTCTGTCGGGCGGGTGGCACGGTAGGGGGGACCATGTCTGAGGAAGCTTTAGCTACCGGAAGACATGGGGGGTCCCCTGCCGTGACAGGACCCGCCCGCCTAGAACCTTCATCCGACAGGAATTAGCTTCCAGAATAGGATTCCGGGGGTGAGTTCCCCGCTGGTTCTCGTCATGGCGGCGGGCGAGGGCACGCGAATGCGTTCCTCGACGCCGAAGATGCTGCATCCCGTCTGCGGACGACCGATGGTCGCCTGGCCGATCCTCGCCGCGCGTGAGGCCGGCGCCGGCCGCGTCGCCGCGATCATCTCGCCCGGCCGCGACCTCTCCGCCGGGTTGCCCGAGGGCGTCGAGACCGTCGAGCAGCCCGTATCCGACGGGACCGGCGGCGCGATCCGCGCGGCACTACCACTGATCGAGGAGGCCGAGACCGTCCTCATCCTCTCCGGCGACGTGCCGCTGATCTCGAAGGAGACGATCGCCGATCTGCTGCAGGCGCACGAAGCCTCCGAGGCCGCGGCGACGATGCTGACGATCGAGCTCGACGATCCTGGCTCCTACGGCCGCGTCGTCCGCACCGACGACGGCTGGGTGGAGCGGGTGGTCGAGGCGAAAGCCGCCGGTGACGCCGAGGCCTGGCAGCTGGCGATACGCGAGATCAACGCCGGCACCTACGCCTTCGACGCCACCCCGCTGGCGGCTGCCCTGAAGGGACTCTCCAACGACAACGCCCAGGGCGAGTACTACCTCCCCGACGTCTTCCCCTCCCTGCGCGAGGCGGGCCACTCCGTCGCCGCCCACCGCGCCGACGACCTCGCGGTGACGATGGGGGTCAACAACCGCGTCGACCTCGCCGCCGTTGAGGCCGAGGCCCGCCGTCGCCTGCTCGAGGCCCACATGCTCGCCGGCGCCACGATCGTCGATCCCGGCTCGACCTGGATCGACGCCGGGGTCGAGATCGCCGCCGACGCGCGGATCGAGCCCGGAACCACCCTGCGCGGCGAGACGACAATCGCCGAGAGCGCCGTTATCGGCCCGCTCAGCACCCTGATCGACACCGCCGTCGGCCCCGGCTCCCAGGTCCTGCACTCCTACCTGGTCGAGTGCGACGTCCGGGCCGGCTGCTCGGTCGGCCCCTTCGCCTACCTGCGCCCCGGCGCCCTGCTCGAGGACGGCGCCAAGGCCGGCACCTTCGTCGAGATCAAGAACTCGCAGGTGGGGGAGGGGACGAAGGTCCCCCACCTCTCCTATGTCGGCGACACCGAGATCGGGCCCGGCAGCAACCTCGGCGCCGGCACGATCACCGCCAACTACGACGGTTTCCGCAAGAACCGGACCGTTATTGGCCGCGACGTGCGGATTGGCGTCGACACGATGCTGATCGCACCGGTAGAAGTCGGCGACGCCGCCTACACTGGCGCTGGCGCAGTGATCAAGGACGACGTGCCCGAGGGGGCGCTGGCCGTCAGCGAGAACGCGCAACGGAACATCGACGGATACGCCGCTCGCAGGGCGGCCGAGACGCGAGAGGACAAGACCCCGTGAGCATGATCGAGGAGCGCCCGCAGGTGGCGACTGGCATCGACCACGACTACACGAAGCGGATGATGGTCTTCGGCGGCCGCTGCTCGATGGACCTCGCCGCCAAGGTCGCCGGCAAGCTCGAC
>JBIOVP010000163.1:0-18020 GCA_044867815.1 Solirubrobacterales bacterium
TGAGATCTAGCATGGGACAGAAGATCCACCCCGAGGGTTTCCGCGTCGGCTACATCCACGACTGGAAGTCGAACTGGTACGAGGACAAAAACTTCGCCGACGTCCTCCAGGAAGACCTGCAGATCCGCGATCACATCGTCGGCAAGCTTTCGCACGCCGGGCTCTCGAACATCACGATCGAGCGCCGTGGCGAGGTCGCCGTCGACATCCACACGGCCCGTCCGGGGATCGTGATCGGCAAGTCCGGCAGTGAAGTCGACGCCCTGCGCAAGGAGCTGCACAAACTCACCGGCAGCCCGGTGAAAGTGAACATCCGCGAGGTCAAGCGCCCCGAGCTAGACGCCAAGCTGGTTGCCCAGTCGATCGCCGAGCAGCTGCAGAACCGGGTCGCCTTCCGGCGGGCGATGAAACGCGCCCTCACCTCGGCGATGCGCTCCGGCGCCAAGGGCGTCAAGGTCCAGGTCTCCGGCCGCCTCGGCGGCGCTGAGATGGCGCGGACCGAAAGCTACTCCGACGGCCGCGTGCCGCTGCACACTCTGCGCGCCGACATCGACTACGGCTTCTTCGAGGCCCGCACCACGACCGGGCGGATCGGCGTCAAATGCTGGATCAACAAAGGCGAGGTGATGCCGGAGGGCTTCCGCTCCGACCTCGTCTCCGGCGACGGCGACGGCCAGGCCCAGAATCGCGGCGGCGGCCGTCGTGACGATCGCGGCGGCGGTCGCGGGCGTGGCCCCGGCGGCGATCGCGGAGGACGTGGTGGAGACCGCGGCGGACGCGGCGGTGGCGGTCGCGGCCCCGGCGGGCGTGGTCCCGGCGGCGGCGGGGGCCGCGGCGGGCCGCGTGGAGGTCGTCGCTGATGTTGATGCCGAAACGGGTCAAGCACCGCAAACAGTTCCGTGGCCGTATGCGCGGCAACACCAAGGGCGGCAGCACCGTCGCCTTCGGCGAGTACGGGATCAAGGCGCTCGAGCGCGGCTGGATCACCAACCGTCAGATCGAGGCCGCCCGTGTGGCGATGACCCGCAAGATCAAACGTGGCGGCAAGGTCTGGATCAACGTCTTCCCCGACAAGCCCTACACGAAGAAGCCGGCCGAGACCCGGATGGGCTCCGGCAAGGGCAACCCGGAGGGCTGGGTCGCCGTGGTCAAGCCCGGCAAGGTGATGTTCGAGCTGGCCGGCGTGCCCGAGGACCTGGCGCGCGAAGCGCTCCGCCTGGCCGGACACAAGCTTCCCGTCAAAACCAAATTCGTCATGCGCGAGGGGGCGGGCGACTGATGAAGGCGGCGGAGGCGCACAATCTCAAAGACGACGAGCTGGTGGCGAAACTGATCGACGCCAAGCAGGAGGCCTTCAACCTCCGCTTCCGGCAGGCGACCGGCGAGCTCGAGAACACCGCCCGGCTGGGCCAGGCGAAGAAGGACATCGCCCGGTTGCTGACCGTTGCCAAGGCCCGCGGCATCGATGTCGAGAAAGAGACGCGACGGATATGAGCGACGACGAGACGAAAAAAGAAGAGCTTCAGGACGAGACGACTCAGGACGAGGACGCGGGGGCCGCGGGTCCTGTCTCCGATACGACCTCGTCGCCGACCGGCGACGATCCCGCATCCTCGCCACCCACGGCAGAGGCGGAGTCGGCTGACGACGCCGAAGCTCCGGCGGAGGAGGCAGCTGAGGAGGCGCCTGCCGCTGATGAGGCTTCGCAGCCCGATCCCGAGGACGAGCTGCCCTGGAAGGAGCGGCGCCGGCTGGCGAAATCCCGCCGCCCGTCCGGGATAGCCCTGCCCTCCGATCCCGAGGAGCGCAAGGCGCTGCGGGCCGAGGAGCGCAGGCGCAAGTCGGAGCTGCGCCGCAAACAGCGCGCCGCGGCCAAAGCCGCCCCCAGCGCCGGCGCCGGTACCCCGGCGGCCGAGCGCGAGTCGAACGCGGCCAAGGTGCGGCAGGGAATCGTCGTTTCCAGCAAGGGTGACAAATCGATCACCGTCCGCATCGACATCGCCCGCCGTCACCGCACCTACGAGAAGATCGTCCGCAGCTCGAGCAAGCTGCACGTCCACGACGAGAAAAACGAGGCCGGCGAGGGCGACGTGGTCCGCGTGATCGAGACCCGCCCGCTCTCCAAGACCAAGCGCTGGCGCCTGGTCGACGTGGTGGAGAAGGCGAGGTAGTAGCGGTGACTCCTCCCAGCCCAGCACGCCTCAGCCGGCTGCAAACCTGCGCCGGATCTTCGTCCTCGGTCGCTCGCGCACTTTCCAAGTGCGCCACGCTCCCTGCGTCCTCGCCCGGCTTGGTTTTCGCTCGGCTGAGTCGCACTGCGCCGGAAGGAGGCACCGCATGATCCAGCAGGAGTCCAGGCTCAAGGTCGCCGACAACTCGGGCGCGCGCGAGATCCTCTGCATCCGCGTCAAAGGCGGCTCCCACCGCCGCTACGCCAGCGTCGGCGACGTCATCACCGCGACCGTCAAATCGGCCAGCCCGCAGGGCGGCGTCCGCAAGGGCGAGGTCGTGCAGGCCGTTGTCGTCCGCACCCGCAAGCCGCTCAGCCGCCCCGACGGCACCTACATCTCCTTCGATGAGAACGCGGCGGTGCTGATCGACCCGGCCAGCAACAACCCGCGCGGGACCCGCATCTTCGGCCCGGTGGCGCGCGAACTGCGCGATCGCAACTTCATGAAAATCATCTCGCTCGCCCCGGAGGTGCTCTAGCGATGGCCAAGTCCATGCGCATCCGCACCGACGACCAGGTGATCCTGATCGGGGGCAAGGACGCCGGCAAGAAAGGCCGCGTCACCCGCACCGACCCGAAGAAGCGCCGCGTCTACGTCGAGGGCCTGAACATGATCAAGCGCCACGAACGGCCGCGCTCGCAGGGCGACCTGAAAAACGCCCAGGCTGGCGGGATCGTCGAGAAGGAGGGGCCGATCGACGTCTCCAACGTGATGCTGCTCGATCCCAAAGACAACAAACCGACCCGCATCGGCGTCCGCGTCGACAAAGGTGGCAGGCGGGTCCGCTACGCGAAGCGGACCGGAAACGAGATCGGCTGATGGAGGCGACCGTGGCACCGACTTCACAGGCTGCGCCGCCGCCGCGCCTGCGCGACAAATACGAGCAGGACGTGCTGCCGGCGCTGACGCAGAAATTCGGCTACTCGACGCCGATGGAGGCGCCCCGCCTGGAGAAGATCACGCTCAACATGGGTCTGGGCAAAGAGAAACAGGACAAGCGCTCCTTCGAACTGGCCCAGGAACAGCTGGCGACGATTGCCGGCCAGTACCCGAACGTCCGCCGCGCCCGCAAGTCGGTCGCCTCCTTCAAGCTGCGCGAGGGAATGCCGGTCGGCGTCTCGGTGACGCTGCGCCGGGCCCGGATGTGGGAGTTCCTCGACCGCCTGATCTCGATCGCGGTGCCGCGGATCCGCGACTTCCGCGGCCTCAACCCGCGCTCCTTCGACGGTCGCGGCAACTACTCGATGGGCGTCAAGGAGCAGCTGATCTTCCCCGAAATCGACTACGACTCGGTCGATGTCGTCCGGGGTCTGGACGTGACGATCACGACTTCCGCTAAAACTGACCTCGAGGCATTCGAGCTTCTGCTCGGGTTGGGGATGCCGTTCGCCCAGGAGGGCCGCCCCGGTCAGGCCGAGCGCGAAGCGAAAGAAAAGCAAGCCGAAGAGGAGCAGCGCAAAGAGGAGGCCCGCCAGAAGGCCGAGGTTGAGCAGGCGGCCCTCGAGCAGCTGAAAGAGGAGAACCCCGAGGCCTACGCCAAGCCGGAAGGCGAGGACGAGGGCGCCGCCGAGGGCGGAGACGAAGAGGCCGGAGAGACGGCCGAGGAGAGTTCGAACGATGGCTAAGACTTCGATGAAGGTGAAGCAGGCGCGGAAACCGAAGTTCAAGACGCGCAGCTACAACCGCTGCCGTCGCTGCGGTCGCCCGCGCGCCTACTTCCGCAAATTTGGCCTCTGCCGGATCTGTCTGCGCGAGGCCGCCCACGAGGGGTACATCCCCGGGATGACCAAGTCGAGCTGGTAGGGCGAGAAACATGCACACCGACCCGATCGCCGATTACCTGACCCGGATCCGCAACGGGATCCGCGCCGGCCACGACGAGGTGGAGATTCCCCTTAACGGCCTCAAGCTGGAGATCTCCCGGATCCTCAAGGAGCAGGGCTACATCAAGGACTTCAGCCGCAGGCCGGCTGCCGTCGGCGAGGCGATCAACATCGAGCTCAAGTACACCGAGGAGCGGGAGCCGGTGATCCTCGGGATCGAACGGGTCTCGCGCCCGGGCCGGCGCCGCTACGTCGACCACAAAAACGTTCCCCGCGTCCACGGCGGGACCGGAACCGCGATCGTCAGCACCTCCGCCGGCGTGATGACGGGCCACGAAGCCCGGCAGAAGGGTGTCGGCGGCGAGGTCGTCGCCTACGTCTGGTGATCTAGATGAGCCGGATCGGAAGAAAGCCCGTGGTCGTCCCCGACGCCGTCTCGGTGGAGATCGCCCCTGGCACGATCGCCGTCAAAGGGCCGAAGGGGGAGCTGCGCCAGACCCTCTCCGCCGAGATGAAGGTCGAGCAGGAGGATGGCGCCGTCACCGTCGCCCGCCCCACCGACCGCGGCGAGCACCGCGCCCTGCACGGCCTCACCCGCAGCCTGATCGCGAACATGGTCGAGGGCGTCACCGAGGGCTTCGAGAAGCGCCTGGAGATCCAGGGCGTCGGCTACCGCGCCGCCCTGAAAGGGAAAAAACTGGAGCTGGCGCTGGGCTACTCGCACCCGGTGGCGATCGACGCCCCGGAGGGAATCGATTTCGAAGTCCCGCAGCCGACCGAAGTGATCGTCAAGGGCATCGACAAGCAGCTCGTCGGCCAGGTCGCCGCGGACATCCGCAAGCGCCGGCCGCCGGAGCCCTACAAGGGCAAGGGCATCCGCTACAAGGACGAGCAGGTCCTGCGGAAGGTGGGTAAGCGCGCATGACTGTTCTTACTAAGCGCCAGCGCCGGCTCAAACGGCGCCGCCGGGTTCGCGCCCGCGTCCAGGGCACGGCGGAGCGGCCGCGGCTCTCGGTCTACCGCTCCAACAAGGGCGTCTTCGCCCAGCTGATCGACGACAGCAAAGGCCACACCGTGGCCGCGGTCAACTGGATCGAGCCGGAGCTGCGCAAACTCAGCGCTTCCGAGCAGGCGAAGAAGGCCGGCGAACTGCTGGCAGAGCGGGCGAAGAGCGCGGGCGTCGAAGCCTGCGTCTTCGATCGCGGCGGCTACCGGTACCACGGCCGCGTCAAGGCCCTGGCCGAGGGCGCGCGAGAGGGGGGTCTGGCTTTCTAGAACCGTAGTTTCGCTACGGTGGGCCGCTGCTCATGAAAGGCATGGATTCCAAGAAGGTCGAGACGGTCAGTCCCCGCGGGCTGGACCTGCAGGAGCGGGTGATCGAGATCAACCGCGTCGCCAAGGTGGTCAAGGGCGGCCGGCGCTTCTCCTTCACCGCCCTCGTCGCCGTCGGCGACGAGGAGGGCGTGGTCGGGATCGGCTACGGCAAGGCCCGTGAGGTCCCGCTGGCGATCCAGAAGGGCGTCGAGGATGCCCGCAAGAACTTGATCCGGGTGCCCAAATACGGGAACACCATCACCCACCGCATCATCGGCCGCTTCGGCGCCGGCCACGTCGTCCTGCGCCCGGCCAGCCCCGGTACCGGCGTCATCGCCGGCGGCGGCGTCCGCGCCGTGCTCGAGCTCGGCGGCGTCCGCGACGTGCTGACCAAGAGCATCGGCACCCAGAACCCGATCAACCTGGTGAAGGCGACGATGGACGGCCTGGTCCGTCTGCGGCGACCGGAGGAGGTTGCCGAGCTGCGCGGGCTGACGGTGACTCAGGTTCTTGGCATGGACGGCAACGGCAACGGTGCTCAGCCGACCGAGACGATCAGCGCCGAGTCGAACGAGGCGGCGGAGCGGAAAGCCTCGGAGGGCGCGGAGGCCGAGAAGCAGGCTCCGGTGCAGCCGGCCGAGACGGAGCAACCCCCGGAGGGTGGGCAACCCGCAGAGGGTGAGCAGTCGTGAGCAAGGTGAAGATCCGGCAGATTCGCTCGGCTGCGAAGACCAATCCGAACCAGAAAGCGACCCTGAAGGCGCTGAGGCTGGGGCGGATCGGGAAATCGGTGGAGCTCAAAGACTCCGAGCAGCTGCAGGGGCAGCTGCGGGTCGTCGGGCACCTGGTGGAGGTCGACGGTGGCTGAGAAAGCCGACAAAAAAGCCGAGAAAACGTCTTCAAAAGAGTCATCGCGGACCGAGGAGATCGGGCTGCACAACCTGAAGCCCAAGCCGGGCTCGAAAAGGCCGCGCAAGCGGATCGGGCGCGGCGAGGGCAGCGGCCTGGGCAAGACCTCCGGCCGCGGCCACAAGGGCGCCGGCGCCCGCGCGGGCCGCAAGCGCAAGGCCGGCTACGAGGGCGGGCAGAACCCGATCCACATGCGGATGCGAAAGCTGCGCGGCCCGCACAAAAAGCAGTCGATGCCGTTCGAGAACTTCCGCACCAGGACCCAGGCGGTCAACCTCTCCGACCTCGAGGAGCGCTTCGACAGCGGCGCCGAAGTCACGCCCGCGAGCTTGAAGGAGAAGGGCCTGGCGAAGCGGAAGGACCCGGTCAAGGTCCTCGCCCGGGGCGAGGTCAAGAAGAAACTCGAGGTCCACGCGCACGCTTTCAGCGCGGCTGCCAAAGAGAAGATAGAGGCGGCCGGCGGTTCCTGTCACACTCTGGAGCCGTAATGCTCAAAACCATTCTCAACGCCTTCAGCGTTGCCGACATCCGCAAGAAGCTTGCCTTCACGGCGGCGATGCTGGCCTTGTACCGGCTCGGGTCCTACATCCCGGCCCCGGGTGTCGACTCCGATGCCGTCAAGGAAATCTCCGACAACTTCGGCGGCGCCGGCATCCTCAACTTCCTCAACACGTTCTCGGGGGGAAGCCTTTCGCGGTTGAGCATCTTCGCGCTGGGGATCATGCCCTACATCACCGCCTCGATCATCCTGCAGCTGCTGACCGTGGTGGTTCCGTCGCTGGAGCGCCTGCAGAAAGAGGGCGAGGTCGGGCAGCAGAAGATCACCCAGTACACCCGCTACCTGACCGTCGGCCTCGCCTTCGGCCAGTCCCTCGGCTACGTCTTCCTCTTCGACTCCTTCAGCACCGGCCAGACCAGCGTCGTCGGCAACCTCACCTTCGCGCGGCTGTTCCTGATCGTGATCTGCCTCACCGCCGGCTGCACCCTGCTGATGTGGCTGGGCGAGCTGATCACCCAGCGCGGGATCGGCAACGGTATCTCGCTGATGATCTTCGCCTCGATCGCCTCCTCGATCGTCCCGGGGCTCTCCAAGTGGTGGAACAACCCCGACCAGGTCTTCATCGTGATGATGCCCTTCATCGCCCTCGCGGTGATCGTCGCGATCGTCTTCGTGCAGGAGGGTCAGCGCCGGATCCCGGTCCAGTACGCGAAACGCGTGGTCGGGCGCAAAATGACCTCAGGCGGCTCCACCTACCTGCCGCTGCGGGTCAACATGGCCGGCGTCATCCCCGTCATCTTCGCGGCTTCGATCATGGCCTTCCCGGCGACGGTCGGGCAGATGATCAACACCAACGCCGCGCTCGACTTCGCCGCCTTCTTCGGCCCCAACACCTGGGCCTACGTGGTCGGCGAGGTCCTTTTCATCATCATCTTCACCTACTTCTACACGGCGGTCACCTTCAACCCGGTCGACCAGGCCGACAACCTGAAGAAATACGGCGGCTTCATCCCCGGTGTCCGCCCGGGTAGGCCGACCGCCGAGTACCTGGACAAAATCCTCTCCCGCCTCACCTTCCCCGGTGCCCTCTACCTGGGCGCGGTGGCGGCCCTGCCGACGATCCTGATCAGCCAGACGGCGGCGAACTTCTACTTCGGCGGTACCTCCATCCTGATCGTGATCGGCGTCGCGCTCGACACGGTCAAGCAGCTCGAGGCGCAGCTGATGATGCGCAACTACGAGGGCTTCTTGAAATAAGCTCTTCGGATGTCTGAGCTGAATCTCGTCCTGCTCGGCCCTCCGGGTTCCGGCAAGGGAACCCAGGGAGAGCGACTCAACGAAGACCTGCGGCTGCCGTACTACGCGACCGGGGACATCCTCCGCGGTGCGGTGCGTGACGAAACGGAGCTGGGGCGCGAAGCGAAGGAGTACATGGACCGCGGCGACCTGGTGCCGGACGGGGTGATCGTCGGCGTGATCGCCGAGCGGATCGATTCCAGCGAGGCGCTCGACGGCTTCATCCTCGACGGCTTTCCCCGCACCACGCCGCAGGCCGAGGCGCTCGACGCCAAGCTCTCCGAGCTGGGGCGGGGGGTGACCGCGGTCCTGCTGATCGACGTCTCCGACGACGAGGTCGTGCGGCGGCTCGGCGGGCGGCGCACCTGTGAGGCGAACGGTCACGTCTTCCACGTCGAGTTCGAACCGCCGAAGGAGGAGGGTGTCTGCGACATCGATGGCTCGCCGCTGATCGTCCGCGACGACGACAAGCCCGAGGTGATCCGCAAGCGGCTTGAGACCTACCACGAGAAGACCGAGCCGCTCGTCTCCTACTACGACAGCCGCAGCGTCCTGCGGCGGGTCCCGGGCGAGGCGCCGCCGAACGAGGTGGAAGAGCAGATCCGCCGCACCCTGGCGACGCTGCGTATGGAGCAGGACGAGACCGTCTAGCTTCGCTCCGCGAGCTCGCCCTCGCCGCCCACTAGCGTGTACCGAATGATCATCAAGAAGACCCCGGAGCAGGTCGACCAGATGGCCGCTTCCGGCGCGGTCCTCGTCCGCTGCCTGAAGATGCTCGCCTCGAAGGCGCGACCCGGGATCACGACCGGGGAACTGGACGCGGCGGCGGAGAAGTTCATCCGCTCGCAGGGGGCGACGCCGGCCTTCAAGGGCTACCGCGGCTTCCGGGGCTCGATCTGCGCCTCGCCCAACTCGATGGTCGTTCACGGCATTCCCGGCGGCTATGAGCTGAAGCGCGGCGACGTGATCTCGATCGACGTCGGCGTCGTCAAGGACGGCTGGGTCTCCGACGCGGCGATGACGCTGCCGATCGGCTCGGTCAGCCCGGAGGCGCAGAAGCTGCTGGACGTGACCAAAGCCTCCCTCTTCGCCGGGGTCGAGCAGATGCGGCCGGGCAACCACATCGGCGACGTCTCCAGCGCGATCCAGCGCACGGTGGAGATCGAGGGTCTCTCGATCATTCGCACCCTGGTCGGGCACGGGATCGGCCGCGACATGCACGAGGAGCCGCAGGTCCCGAACTTCGGCGAGCCCGGCAAGGGGCCGGAGCTGGAGGAGGGGATGGTGCTGGCGATCGAGCCGATGGTCAACGCCGGCGGTCCCCTGGTGCAGATGGGAGACGACGGCTGGTCGGTCTACTCCGAGGACGGCTCGCTCGCCGCCCACTTCGAGTTCACGGTCGCCGTGACCCCGGACGGGCCGCGGATCCTCACTCCCTGGCATCTGGAGTCCGCCTAGAAATTCATCGCGCCCGTCTGGCGGCGGCGGACGCTGCGCGGAGCGGCGTCCTCAGTCGGCCAAATAGCTCTGCTATTCGGCCTCCCTGCGTCCTTGCCCCGCTTGGTCCGGCGCTCGCCAGCCGGGCACACTGAATTCCCCGGCCGACTCCAGCCGCCAGCTACTCTTTTTTCACGCGTCGTTTACTGACACTTGGGTTGCTGTTCTTCGTTGCGGCTGTGGCGAGTGCCGCCGCTGCGCCACAGCCCTACGGCACCAACGACGCCGGCGGCTTCCGCAACGTCCTGCCGCCGGGAGAGGGCGGCACCGCCAGCTTCAACGAGATCCTCGCCTTCCGCGGTCCCGGCCTGTTGCCGCCGCACTTCGCCGACCAGCAGCCGCTCTACGAAAACCTCCTCTACGCGGCGCCGACCCTGACCGAGGACCAGATTCCCAACTACTTCAAGGACGCGACCTTCGGCGTGCCCGCCGGCGAAGTCGCCTCGACGATCGAACCACGCCCCGGGGCGACGATCGTCCGCGACGAAGCCTTCGGCGTGCCGCACGTCTACGGCGACACCCGCGCCGACACGATGTTCGGCGCCGGCTACGCGGGGGCGGCCGACCGCCTCTTCCTGATGGACGTGCTGCGCCACACCGGCCGGGCTGAACTCGCCTCCTTCCTCGGCGGCTCCAACGCCGGCGCCGACGCCAGCCAGTGGCAGTTCGCGCCCTACACCGAAGCTGACCTCGAAGCGCAGCTGGCGCAGGCGCCGCAGCTCTACGGCGCCCTCGGGCAGCAGGCGGTCGACGACGTCAACGCCTACGTCGAAGGGATCAACGCCTACGTCGCCGCCGCCACCCTCGACCCGAAACTGAAGCCGGGCGAGTACACGCTGCTGAACAAGCCGATGGAGCCGTGGAAGGCGACCGATGTGATCGCGATCGCCTCGCTGGTCGGCGGCATCTTCGGCCAGGGCGGCGGCAACGAGCTGAACTCGGCGCTGACGATGCAGGCCTTCGTCAAGCGGATGGGGAGGAAGTCTGGGCGCCGGGCCTGGGCGAACTTCCGCTCCAAGAACGACCCGGAGGCGCCGACGACGGTCTCCCAACGCTTCCCGTATGAGACCCGCAGCGCCTTCGCCGAGATGGGCCTCGCGCTTCCCGACAAGAACAGCGTCCGCTTCACCGAGACCGCCAGCGCCTCCGTTGCGCCGGGGCGCTCGACCGCGACCGTCGGCCAGCGCCTGCAGGCGGCGATCGAAGCCGCCGGCCACGCCTCCAACTGGGAGCTCGTCTCCGCCAAGGAGTCGGCGACCGGCCACCCGATCGCGGTGATGGGACCGCAGGTCGGCTACTTCGTGCCGCAGATCCTGCAGGAGGTCGACCTGCACGGGCCGGGGATCGACGCCCGCGGCGCCGCCTTCCCCGGGGTCAGCCTCTACGTCCAGCTCGGCCACGGCCGCGACTACGCCTGGAGCGCGACCACCGCCACCTCCGACAACGTCGACACCTTCGCCGAGGTCCTCTGCAAGGACAACTTCCACTACCTCTACCGCGGCAAGTGCCTGGCGATGGAAAAGCTGGAAAAGAGCGAGAGCTGGACCCCGAACGCCGCCGACTCGACGCCGGCCGGCTCGCAGACCCTGGTCGCCTACCGCACCGTGCACGGGATCGTCTACGCGCGCGGCAAGGTGAAGCGGAAGAAGGTCGCCTTCGCCCACCAGCGCAGCACCTACGGCCACGAGGCCGACTCGGTTATCGGGTTCGCGCAGCTGAACGAACCCGGTGTGGTGACCGGGCCGGACGGCTTCAAGAAGGCGGTCTCCAACATCAACTTCCTCTTCAACTGGAGCTACGTCGACTCCGAACACATCGCCTACGCCCTCTCGGGCTGGATGCCGCAGCGGGCGAAGGGGACCTCGCCGGACTTCCCGGTCCTCGGCACCGGCAGGTACGACTGGCAGGGGTACAAGCCGGCGAACCGGACCGCGACCTGGCTGCCGTTCGGCAAGCACCCGCAGGCGGTCGACCCGCCCTTCCTCGTCTCCTGGAACAACAAGCAGGCGCCGGGTTGGGCGGCGGCCGACGACAAGTACAGCTACGGGCCGCTGTTCCGTTCGCAGATGATCGCCGACAAGGTGAAGGCGGCGACCAAGGGCGCGAAGAAGATGACGATCACGCAGCTGATCCAGGCGATGGAGGAACCGGCCACCCAGGACCTGCGCGGGTACCGGCTGCTGCCGACGATCTTCAAGGCGATCGGCGAACCAAAATCGAAGGCGCTTCGTCGGGCGTTCGTGACCCTGCGCACCTGGCACGAACACGGCGCCCACCGTCGCGACCTCGACCGCGACGGCGTCTACGAGGAAAACGACGCAGTCGAATTGATGGACGCCTGGTGGCCGAAGCTGGTCGAAGGCGAGTTCAAGCCGGTGCTGGGCGCGAAGGCCTACGCGGCACTGGAAGGGATGGTGCGGACCGGCAGCCACACCGGCGGCTCGCCGACCGAACCGGACTTCTCGGACGGCTGGTGGAGCTACGTCTCCAAGGACCTTCGTGACCTCTTCGGCCCGAAGCCGAAGGCCCCCTGGAGCCGGGTCTACTGCGGCAAGGGCTCGAAGAAGCGGTGCCGGGCGATGTTGCAGCGCACCCTCCGGGCGGCGCTGAAGACGACCCCGCAGCAGCTCTACGGCGGCGGTGACGGCGCCTGCGCCGCCAACCCGCAGCCCGCCTGCTTCGACCAGAACCGGCCGGCGGTGACCGGCGGCATCTCCCTGCCCCCGTTCCCCTTCCAGAACCGCCCGACCTTCCAGCAGGTGGTTACCCCGACCCAAAAGCTGCCGCGGTGATGCAGAAGGGTCGCGTAATGTTTTAGCTGCGATCATCGGCGCGTGGACTTCGAGCTCACCATCCTGCGGGTGCGGCATATGTATGGGGTTCTTCGCGAAGAATTTGTCGTCAACCGGTATATGACGAAAGAGCGACGTTTCCCGATGGGTCCTCGTGGCAACATCCTGCGAATGGACCAAGAGACCTTCTCCGCAGTCGACCAGTTCATAGGCGAGACGATCGTCGAGGAGGACGACGGGCTGCGTGGGGCCGTTGAAGCCGCCGAAGCCGCTGGCTTGCCGTCAATCCAGGTCTCGCCGCCGCAGGGAAAGCTGCTGCAGCTGTTAGTCCGGCTGGTGGGGGCAAAGCGGATCCTCGAGTTCGGGACGCTGGGCGGCTACAGCGCGATCCTGATGGCGCGGGCAGTGCCGGAGGATGGGCGGCTGATCACTCTGGAGGCGAAGCCGGAGTACGCCGAGGTGGCGCGAGCGAGCATCGACCGGGCCGGCGTGGGGGAGAAGGTCGAGATCCGGGTCGGGCCGGCGCTGGAGGCGCTGCCGGGCCTGGAGGAGGAGGGCGGCGATCCCTTCGACCTCGTCTTCATCGACGCCGACAAGGTCAACACGCCCAACTACTTCGCCTGGGCCCTTGACCACACCCGCCCCAGCGGCCTGATCATCGCCGACAACGTCGTCCGCGACGGCACCCTCGCCGATCCGGGAGGTGACGAGGCTGCGCAAGCGCAGCGCCGCCTGCACGAGATGCTCGCCAACGAGCCACGGGTCAGCGCCACCACCGTCCAGACCGTCGGCGTCAAGGGCTACGATGGCTTCCTGATCGCTCTCGTCGAGCCTGCGTGACCAGGCATCGCCGAGGCGTCACCCCTGCTATCTTTCCCGGTCGGCCTAGTTGGCCGGTTGGTTCGTCCTGCCGTCCGATTCATGGGGCGCGTGGGAATCCTGTTGTCGATACGAGATCCGGAGCGATGAAGGTTCGAGCTTCCGTCAAGCCGATGTGCGAGAAGTGCAAGGTAATCCGCCGAAACGGGGCGGTCCTGGTGATATGCCAGAACCCGCGCCATAAGCAGAGGCAGGGCTAGCCGTGGCACGGATCGCCGGCATCAACATCCCGGTCAACAAACGGGTCGAGATCGGGCTCACCTACATCTTCGGGATCGGCCAGTCGACGTCGAAACAGATCCTCGCCGAGGCCAAAGTGGACCCGAACACCCAGGTCAAGGACCTGACCGAGGACGAGGTGATGAAACTTCGCGAGGCGGTCGAGAACCGCGAGGTCGAGGGAGACCTCCGGCGCGAGCGCTCGCAGAACGTCAAACGGCTGATGGAGATCGGCTCCTACCGCGGCCTCCGCCACCGGCGCGGACTTCCCGTCCGCGGTCAGCGGACGAAGACCAACGCCCGCGGCCGCAAGGGCCCGCGGCGCCTCAGCGTCGCCGGTAAGCGCAAGGTATAGGCGAGGGCATGGCTGAGAAAAAACCCGCCAAAGGGCGCACGCGCCGCCGCGTCAAAAAGAACGTCACCTACGGCCAGGCGCACATCAAGACTTCCTTCAACAACACGATCGTCACCCTGACCGACACCGACGGCAACGTGATCGCCTGGGAGTCGGCCGGCTCGGCCGGGTTCAAAGGCTCCCGCAAGTCGACTCCGTTCGCCGCCCAGGTGACCGCCGACGCGGCCGCCAAAAAGGGCATGGAACACGGGTTGGAGCGGGTTGAAGTCTTCGCCAAGGGCGCCGGCTCGGGCCGCGAGACGGCGATCCGCTCGCTGCAGGCCGCCGGCCTCGACGTCACCACCGTCAAGGACGTCTCGCCGCAGGCCCACAACGGCTGCCGGCCGAAGAAGCGGAGGAGGGTCTAGTGGCTCGCGACACCGCCCCGCAGTGCAAGCAGTGCCGGCGCGAGGGCCAGAAGCTCTTCCTCAAGGGTGAGCGCTGCTTCACCGACAAGTGCGGTGTCGAGCGCCGCTCCTACCCGCCCGGCGAGCACGGCCGCGGCCGTCTGCGCCAGAGCGAGTACCGGGTGCAGCTGCGCGAGAAGCAGAAGACCCGCCGCTACTACCAGGTGCTGGAGAAACAGTTCCGCGCCTACTACGACAAAGCCTCCCGCCAGGACGGCGTCACCGGCGAGAACCTGCTGCGCCTGCTCGAGTCCCGCTTCGACAACGTCCTCGTCCGCCTCGGCTTCGCCGCCTCGCGGCGCCAGGCGCGCCAGCTGATCACCCACGGCCACTGGCAGATCAACGGCCGGCGGGTGAACATCCCCTCGTACCAGGTACGACCCGAAGACATCATCTCGATCAAGGCCGGATCGAAAGCCACCGACACGATTCGCCGGGCAACGGAACTCGTCTCCACGGTTCCCGCCTGGCTGCAGGCCGATCACGATGCCCTCACCGCCAAGGTCCTGCGCTACCCCGAGCGCTCCGAGATCTCGGCGCCGGTCCAGGAGCAGCTGATCGTCGAGCTGTACTCCAAGTAGTCCGGAAACCGACCTCAGAACCACCAGAGCAAGGAACTCATGACCACCGATTTCCAGGTCCCCCGCATCACCTCCGAGAAAGTTGACGACCGTCGCGGCACCTTCGCGATCGAGCCGCTCGACAAGGGCTTCGGCTACACCTTCGGCAACAGCCTTCGTCGCGTCCTCCTTTCCTCGCTCGGCGGCGCCGCCATCACCAGCGTCCGCATCGAGGGAGTCGCGCACGAGTTCTCGACCGTGCCCGGCGTCAAAGAGGACGTCACCGACATCATCCTCAACCTCAAGGACCTCGTCGTCCGCATGCACACCGACGCCGACGAGGTCGAGGCGCCGCTGGTCGCCACCGGCCCCGGCGAGGTCAAGGCCAAGGACATCGACCTTCCCTCCGGCGTCGAGATCCTCAACCCCGAGGCGCCGATCGCCACGCTCGAGAAAAAAACCAAACTCGAGGTCTACCTGACGATCGGCCGCGGCCGCGGCTACTCGCCGGCCGAAGAGAACAAGTCCGACGAGCAGCCGATCGGCGTGATCCCGATCGACTCGATCTTCTCGCCGATCCGGCGCGCCTCCTACGCGGTCGAATCCGCCCGCGTCGGCCAGCGCACCGATTACGACAAGCTGACCCTCGACCTCGAGACCGACGGTTCGATCGAGCCGGGCGCGGCGCTGCGCGAGGCCTCCGAGATCCTGATCAAGAGCCTGGCGATCTTCACCGACGCCGACCGGGTCGAGGAGCTGACCGCGCGGGAGCCGGTGCCGCCGGTGGCGAGCGACGGCTTCTCCTCGGCCGGGGACGGCGGCGTCGCCGCCGCCAACGGCCTCGACGAGATCCTGATCGAGGAGCTCGAACTGGGCGTGCGCTCCTACAACTGCCTCAAGCGCGCCGGCGTGCAGACCGTCGGCGACCTTGTGCGCAAGTCGCGCGCGGAACTGAACGCGATCCCGAACTTCGGTCAGAAGTCGATCGAGGAAGTGATCGAGACCCTGCACTCCCGCGGCCTGGACCTGCAGGCGGACTGACGGACTCGACGAGAGCGGAGCGGACTGATGCGGCACAAGAAGAAGCGGAACAAGCTCAGCCGCGACTCCGCCCACCGCGAGGCGCTGCTCTCGAACCTCTCGAAGCAGCTGATCGAGCACGAGCGGATCCAGACCAGCCAGGCCAAGGCCAAGGCGGTCAAGCCCGAGGTCGAGAAGCTGATCACCCTCGCCAAGCGCGGCGACCTCCACGCCCGCCGCCAGGCGCTGGCCACCCTCCACAACGACAAGTTCATCGTCCACAAGCTGTTCGACGAGGTGGCGCCCCGTTACTCGGAGCGCCCCGGCGGTTACACCCGCATCGTCAAGCTGGGCCCTCGGCGGAGCGACTCCACCGAGATGGTCTACCTCGAGCTGGTCTAATTCCCCTCCCCAGAAGGGGAGAGTTTGGGGTGCCTGCTGACTTATCCACCGTATGGGGTGGAAGATTCAGCAAGGAGCCGTTAGGGAGGAGTCGGGAAGGGAGAAAAAGCAGCGCTCTCGCGAGGCTTGGATGCTGGCGAGGCGACAGCACGATGTGGTGTCGCGGCAACAGTTGCTCGAAATCGGCTTCAGCCGCCGAGAAATCGAACGCCGCCTGGAGTCCGGGCGCCTGCATCGCGTTCGTACCGGCGTCTATGCCGTGGGCCGTCCCACCCTCACCCAACACGGTCGATGGATGGCTGCGGTCCTCGCCTGCGGGGATCGGGCAGTCCTCAGTCATTCGAGTGCGGCGGCGCTTTGGCGAATAGGTAGCGAGCGGCGCCACGTGATCGAGGTTTCTCTACCAAGCTCATCCGACCGGCGCCGCCCCGGCCTCCACATCCACCGTCGCCCGTCGCTGCAGCTCCACGACGTCACCACTCGGCACGGCATTCCAATCACTACGCCCGTGCAGACCCTGATCGACCTGGCCCAGCTGCTGGACCGGCGGGGGATCGAGCGGGCAATCAACGAGGCGGACAAATACGACCTCGTGCACCCGCCCGAACTGCGCAAGGCGCTTGAGTCGTCTGTGAGCGGGCCGGGGGCGGCACGGTTGCGTCACATTCTCGATCGCCGTACCTTCCGCCTCACCAAAGAGGAACTCGAACGGCGCTTCCTGCCGCTTGCCCGTGATGCTGGCCTGCCCGTTCCGCTCACCGGGCAGTGGGTCAACGACTTCGAAGTCGACTTCTTCTGGCCGGATCTTGACTTGGTCGTGGAGACGGACGGACTGCGTTACCACCGCACGCCCGCCGAGCAGGCGCGGGACCGCCTCCGCGACCAAGCCCACACCGCTGCCGGGCTGACCCAGCTCCGCTTTACCCATGAGCAGGTGGTCTACGAACCAGACCACGTGGTGCGGATCCTCGCCGCGACTCGCCTTCAGCTGTAGGTGACGGACTCCAGATACAGGCCGTGGGGAGGGGCCGTGTCTCCGGCCTCAGTCCTAGGTGCACCAGCTAGTAGGCCTGCGAAGTTCTCTACGGTTCTGCGGCCGCTGGCCACTTCCAGCTGGGTGCCGACGAGGACTCGGACCATGTTGCGCATGAAGGCGTCGGCGGTGATGCGGAAGGAGAGGATGTCGCCTTCCTCGGTCCAGGAGGCGTCGAGGACGTCGCGGTCGAAGTGGACGTGGTCGGTTTGGGTGGGGGTGAAGGCGGTGAAGTCGTGGGTGCCGGGGAGGGCGGCGGCGCAGGCGTCGAGGGCGTCGTGGTCGACCCGGTGCGGCCACCAGAGGGCCCTGCCGAGCTCGAAGGGGCTCGGCGAGCTGCGGGCGAGGAGGCGGTAGCGGTAGCTGCGGGCCTTGGCGTCGTGGCGGGCGTTGAAGCCCTCGCCGACGGCGGCCGCGGCGGTGACGGCGACGTCATCGGGGAGGAGGCCATTGAGGCGACGCATCAGATCCTCGGGGGCCTCGTCGCGGGTGTCGAAGCTCGCCACCTGGCCTATTGCGTGAACCCCGGTGTCGGTGCGGCCGGCGACCGTCAGCTCGATGGGTTCGCGCAGGACGGTCGCCAAGGCCGCCTCCAGCTCGCCCTGCACCGTTCGCTGGCCGGGCTGGCGCGCCCATCCCTTGAAAGCTCCGCCCTCATATTCGATGTCCAGTCGCACCGTGGGCACGGCGCGCAGTATCCCCGGTTACGGGGTGGGGCGGGGCACTCCCGAACGGGCGGATACTC
>JBIOVP010000164.1:0-10009 GCA_044867815.1 Solirubrobacterales bacterium
CTTCGTACCTCTCCAGCAGCTTGAGCCAGACCTCGCTCCGGCTCGGGTAGGGAGCGATTGCGTGCCTTAGTTTGGAGAGAGGGACTTCCCCGACGATCGCCACGGTGGCGGCCTGGAGGAAGTCGGCGGTCTCGAAGCCGGTGAAGGTGGCGCCGACGATGGTTTCCTTCACCTGGTCGATCACCAGCCGGCAGGTGCCGCCGGTGTCCTTGCCCTGGAAGCTGGCGCCGGGGGTGCCGTCGGTGGGGACGTCGACCGCATGGGCGTCGATGCCGGCTTCGCGCGCCTGCTCCAGCGTCCTGCCGCCGGCGGCGACCTGGGGGTCGGTGAAGGTGACGCGGGGCGAGCCGAGGTCTTCGGCGACCGCCTCGGTCTCCCGCCCGAGCAGGTTTTCGGTCGCGACCCAGGCGTGGTACTTGCCCATGTGGGTGAAGAGGGCCCGGCCGTTGACGTCGCCGATCGCGTAGAGCCAGTCGCGGTCGCCGACCCGCATCCGCCCGTCGGTGTCAAGGTAGCCGTGGTCGTTGGCCTTGATGCCGGCCGCTTCGAGATCCAGGTCGGCGGTGTGGGGGGTGCGGCCGACGGCGATCAGGATCTCGGCCGCCTCGACCAGCTCGCCGCCCTCGAGGCGGGCGACGATGCCGCGGCCGTCTTCACCGGCGGCGACGCTCTCGACCTTCGAGCCGGTGCGGACGTCGACCCCGAACCGCTCCCGCAGCGCCTCGGCCACTTCCTCGCCGGCGAACGGCTCCTCGCGCGAGAGCAGGTGCTCGCCGCCCTCGACCAGGGTGACCTCGGTGCCGAGGCTCGCCCAGGCCTGCGCCAGCTCGCTGCCGACCGGGCCGCCGCCGAGCACGACCATGCTCTCCGGCAGCAGCTTCGCAGTGGTGGCGTTGCGGTTGTTCCAGGGGTCGATCTCGTCGAGCCCCTCGATCGGCGGCATCGCCGCCCTGCTGCCGGTGGCGACGACCACCGCCTTTCCGGCCACCAGCGTGTTCTCGTCGACGACGACCCGCCGCTCACCGTCGAAGCGGGCGCTGCCGCGGATCAGGTCGATGTCGCGTTCTTCCAGCCAGGGCAGCTGGCCGGAGTCGTCCTGGTCGTGGATCACCTCGTCGCGTCGGGCGAGCACCGCCTGCGTCTCCAGCTCCCCGTGGCCGGTGGGGACGCCGGGGATCCGCTTCGCCTCGGCGAGCACGTCGGCCGGGCGCAGTAGCGCCTTCGAGGGCATGCAGGCGTAGTAGGAGCATTCGCCGCCGATCAGGTCGCGCTCGACGATCGCCACCTTCCAGCCGGCGTCGGCGAGGCGGCCGGCGCAGACCTCGCCCGCCGGGCCGGCGCCGAGGACGATCGCGTCGTAGCTGCGCTCGCTCATCGGGCGCATACTTTCAGGTCGACCTCTCCGGCCCGGTAAAATGCGGCGGCATTCCCAAGCACGGGGGCGACAGGCTTCGACGTGGTCGACTCGTGCGAACGGTTGCAGGTCGAGGTTGACGGAGGCCTCGTTAAACCCCGTCACAAACCAATACGTGCGGACCACGAGTTCGCCCTCGCCGCTTAGTTAGAAGCTAAGCGCTGTGAGAGTCGGTCCTTCCTCGCCCGCGGGAAGGGGCACCGGCTTCAGAAGCGGGCTCACCCAGGCGGCCCGCCCTGACCGCCTAGGGACATCAAAGGGGCTTTATCTCCCGCAGTGCCCGCTGGCGCGGACCCCGGGAGACGAGAATCAAGCGCCAGCTAAACCTGTAGACACCCTCGCACCGCGTCCGCGGATCCGAGTTCGAATCTCGGCGCCTCCATGGTCAGACCGAAACCCCGGGGACAGACCGGGGTTTCGGTCTGTGCGGGCCGTGGCGGGGCGGCCCCTTTTCCCGATGCGAATTCCCTCAGCTACCAACCCGCTTCTGCACTGGGACCCGGCTGCCGCCGACCCGGCCCAGCGACGCATCCACCCGATCCTGCGCGGTGCCGTCCTCGAACGGGACGGCTGGACTTGCGCCTACTGCGGCAAGGAGACCGCCGAAGTCGACCACGTCGCGCCGCGGGCGCGCGGCGGCCGCACCACCCCCGCCAACCTCGTCGCCGCCTGCCGGGGTTGCAACAAGACGAAGGGACTGCGCACGCCGACAGAGTGGCGGCTGGACAAGGAGCTGGAGCGGATTCGCAGGCAGGCCGTCAGCCAACGGCGGCAACGAGCTGCCGCCATGGGTCGACGCTCCAGAAGCGGCGAGCGAGGCCGGAAGTGGAGGGGATGACCCAGACCTGGACGTCGCCGATCGGCTCCGGCCGGCGGCCGTAGTCGACGGCGCGGCCGAGGACGATCCGCGCCGCCTGTTTGCCGACGAAGGCGAGGTGGTCGGGGGCGTAGGCGAGGACCGAGCGGTGAACCAGCCCGACCTCGTTCAGGACCGGCCAGAAGTAGTTGCCGGGACCGGCGAACGGGGCGCCTCTCTGCGCCGAGACCTTGCCGGCGGCGTTGCCACAGAAGATCAGCTTCAGGCCGGGAACCAGTACGCCGGGTAGAACGTCGTCCACCGACCCAATTGTCCCCGGTATGCGGGACAGATTCCTATCGTCGCTAGGGTCGGGGCATGGACCGCTACGTCGGCTTCCTGCGCGGGATGAACCTCGGTGGCCGCCGGATCAAGAATGAGGAGCTGCGGCGGAACTTCGAGGAGATGGGGTTCCAGGAGGTGTCGACCTTCCGGGCCAGCGGGAACGTGATCTTCGCGACGCCGAAGCGGGAGGCGGAGGCGAAGCTGGCGGCGCGGGTGGAAGCGGAGCTGGGAGAGCGGCTCGGCTACGAGGTGCCGGCGTTCCTGCGCAGCGACGACGAGATCGCGGCGGTGGCGGCGCGGCGGCCGTTCGACGCCAGGGCGGTGGAGGAGTCGAAGGGGAAGCTGCAGGTCTCGTTCCTGAAGAAGAAGCCGAGCACGGCGGCGAAGCAGAAGGCGTTGGCGCTGGCGACGGACGAGGACCTGCTGGCAATCGAGGGGCGGGAGCTCTACTGGCTGCCGAGCGGCGGGATCAGTGAATCCGCCCTCGACCTGAAGGCGCTCGATGCCACGGTAGGGGCAGGAACGATCAGGACGATGGGCACCGTCGAGCAGATCGCGGCCCGCTGCAGGTAGTGCCCCCTTCCTTCTGTACCGCTATGCGAAAACAAGGGAAGGGGGCGCTCAGGTCAGAGTGACCGAAAGCTCCGGTGGCGTCGCCAGGGTCTGGAAGACGACGCAGTAGCGCTCGGTCAGCTTCAGCAGCGTGTCCAGCTGGTCCTGCTCTGCATCGGTCTCGAGCTCGAAGCGGAGGCGGATCGAGCGGAAGCCGACCGGCGCCTCGCGGTCGACGGCGAGGGTGCCGCGGAAGTCGAGGTCGCCCTCGGCGTGGACGCGACCGCCCTCGACCGGGATCCCGAGCGAGGTGGCGACCGCCCGCAGGGTGACGCCGGCGCAGGCCGCGAGCGCCTCCAGCAGCATGTCCCCCGAGCAGAGCAGGGTGCCGTCGCCGCCGCTGGCGGGATGGAGGCCGGCCTCGGCGATCGCCCGGCCCGTCCGCACCGAGCAGGAGACGTTTTCGCCCAGCGTTCCCTCGGCCTCCAGGGTGATCAGGGCGCTCTCCGGCGAGCGCTGGTAGCGCTCCTTCACCGGCGCCTGGATCGCCCGCAGCTCGTCTCGCTCCACGCCATCAGCTTACGCTTGACCCCGCCATGGCAATCGCGACCGCAACCTCGCTCGACGTCTACGTCGGCGGCAGGCTCCTCTTCGAGGAGGTCTCCTTCAAGCTCGAGCCGCGGGAACGGATGACGCTCTCCGGCCGCAACGGCGCCGGCAAGTCGACCCTGCTGCGGGTGCTGGCGGGCGAGCTGGCGCCGGACTCGGGCTCGCTGACGGTCCAGCGCGGAGCGCGGGTGGCGCTGCACGACCAGCGGCCGCCGCGGCAATCGTCCATGAAACTCGGCGAGTACGTCTTCTCCGGCCGCACCGACATGCTCGAGACCGAGGCCGAGCTGGAGCGGCTGGAGGGGGAGATGGGCGGCGAGGCGAGCGAGGAGACGATGCGCGCCTACGCCGCCGCCCAGCAGCGGCTCGAATCCGGCGGCGGCTACCGCTGGCGCGACGACGTCCTCGCGGTGCTGCGCGGTCTCGGCTTCGAGGCCGAGCACGCGGAACGGCCGCTCTCGACCTTCTCCGGCGGCGAGTTGACCCGCGCCTCGCTGGCCCGCGCCCTCGCCACCCGGCCCGACCTGCTGCTGCTCGACGAGCCGACGAACCATCTCGACATCCCCTCGCTGGAGTGGCTCGAGCGCTACCTGGTCGACCTCGACGCCGCTGTCGTCCTCGTCGCCCACGACCGCTGGTTCCTGGAGGCGGTCGGGACCTCGGTGCTGGAGCTGGAGGCCGGCCGTGCCCGCTTCTTCGCCGGCCCCTGGCACGCCTGGCGCCAGGAGCAGGCGGCGCGGCAGATCGCCCTCGGCAAAGCGATCGAGCGCCAGCAGGCGGAGATCGCGCGGATGGAGCGGTTCGTTGAGCGCTTCCGCTACAAGGCGACCAAGGCGCGCCAGGCCCAGTCGCGGGTGAAGATGATCGAGAAAGCCAAGCGCGAAGGCCCGGCTACCGAAAAGCGCGACAACCGCCACCTGCGCTTCCACTTCAAGCCGCCGGAGCGGCCGGGGCGGGTGGTGCTGAAACTGGTCAACGGCAGGCTGGAGGTGCCGGGCCGGACGCTGCTGGAGGGGGCCAACCTCGAAATCGAGCGCGACGAACACGTCGCCCTGGTCGGGCCGAACGGGGCCGGCAAGACGACCCTGATCGAGACCCTCGCCGGCGACCGCGAGCCCGCCGCCGGCAGCGTTCGCAGCGGCCACAACGTGAAGATCGGCTACCTCTCCCAGCACGCCGAGACCGCGGCTGGCGGCGGCACCGTGCTCGATGCGGCGAAGCGGGAGACCGGGCTGACCGAGAACCAGGCGCGCGCCCTGCTCGGTGGCTTCCTCTTCTCCGGTGCGGAGGTCGAGAAGCAGCTCTCCGACATCTCCGGCGGCGAGCAGCGGCGGCTCTCGCTGGCGATCCTGGTCGCCTCCGGCGCCAACGTCCTCGTCCTCGACGAGCCGACCAACCACCTCGACATCGAGAGCCGCGAGGCGCTCGAGGATGCGCTGACCGAGTTCGAGGGGGCGGTGCTGCTCGTCTCCCACGACCGGGCGCTGCTGGAGGCGGTCGGCAGCCGCACCCTCGTCTGCGAGGGCGGCCGGCTGGAGAGCTACCCGAGCGGCTGGGCCGAGTACCAGCGCCGGCGCGACGAAGAGGAGGCCGAGGCGCAGGCGGCGACCAAGCCACGCGGCGGCGGCAAGAAGTACAGCGCCACCAAGCCGGCGCAGAAAGCGGCTCGCAAGGCGGCGAAGCTGGAGGAGCGGATCGAGCGGGCAGAGGCGCAGCTGCGCGAGCTCGAGGATGAGCTGGCCGATCCGGCGGCCTGGTCAAGCCCCGGCCGGGTCGAGCGGGCCACCAAGCGCCACGCAGAAGCGAAGGCCGCGATTGAAGAGCTGTACGCGGAGTGGGAGGAGGCTCAGGCCGCCGCCGAGGCGTGAAGCTACATCTTGACCTGACAACTAAGAAGACAAAAAGCCCAAGTAGCACTCTCAATATTTACCAAGCCGAAACTAAGCTAAATAGCCGGTATTGAAAAGACTCCCGCTTAGTGTTGGGTTCCCCCGAGGATTCAGCGGGACCTTCCAGCCCCCTGGACGAATGGAACTGCTCAGACAGGGGGAGATGTGGCGGCAAGACGCAGGAAAGTCCAGGACTTCAGCGTGGGGTTGTTGCTCGTCGCCCTTGCCTTTCTCGCTGTCGTGGTGTGGGTGGCTTCGGCCGCGCAAGCCTCGGACGACCCCGGAGCCACGCTGCAGGAATCGGGACCTGAAGCCTCTGGGGACGATCCCGAACGCTTCTTCGACGGCGACCGCATCGTCCCGGTTGACCTCAAAGCTGTCGCTGAAGAAGAAGCCGAGCGCGAGGAATGGCTTGAAAGCTCCGAAGCCGAGCATCAGCGCGACGTGTCGTGGGGTGCCTATGAAGAGCTTTCGCCCGCCGAATCCGAACAGTTACTGCGCACCACCTTCGCCGAGCAGCTGCAGGCCTTGAACGACGACCCCGCTCGCTTCCTCAGTGACGCTCAGTTGATCCGGCCGCTGGACGAGACGGTCGCAGCAGTCAAAGAGGACGGGGAGAACTCGCTCCTCGATGCCGGTATCCCTGTACGCGCTGAGAACGAGAACGGGGACCTGGCCAAGGTCGAGCTGAGCCTGGAGGCCACCCCCCAGGGCTATGAGCCCGCCAACGGTCTTGTCGATCTCAGTCTCCCGCTCGCAGCCGACGAAGCGGCCGAGGTTGGCGAAGACGGCTTTGCGATCTCTCAGGCAGCCGCCGATCCCACCTCGGCCCGGCGCTTCGGCGACAAGAGCCTCTTCTACTCCGAAGTCCTGCCCGACACCGACCTGCTCGCCGCGCCGACTTCGGGGGGCGTAGAGCTTTTCAACCTACTCCGCTCTGAAGCGAGCCCGGAGGATCTCCGATTCGCGGTCGACGTTCCTAACGGCGCGATGCTGCAGGCCGATGGCAGCGGCGGTGCCGAGGTTCTACGCGAAGGGGAGACTCTGACGCGGATCGCACCCCCGGTAGCCACCGACGCCCAGGGCACGGACGTGCCGGTCGAGTTGACCGTCGAGCCCAACGCGGTCGTCCTCCACGTCGACCACCGGGACGGCGACTTCGCCGCCCCGATCCTCGTCGATCCGATCGTCGAGGACTGGGCCAACAACCCGAACAACTGGTACCTCACGAACAACAAATGGGACGCCCTCTCGAACGGAGCCTGGGTCTACAAATCAAACAACTCCCAGCTCAAGAGCTGGATCTGCTGCTGGGAAGGCTCCCACGCCGGGCTGATGATCAGCTCCGAAAAAAAAGTCTTCTACGGCGCGAAACAGTTCGGCCAGTGGTCCTACAGCACCGCGAACTCAAAGACCTACATCACTCATGCTTGGCTCACGCCGTTCTGGCGAAACGACGAATCGTGCACCTCTGCCGAGCCCCATGATTATGTCGGCATGCTCTGGGAACCGGGAGAAGTCTGGAACCCGGTCGTCAGCGACAAAGCTAAAACGGGGACCTACAGCCTCGACGGCAATGGTCACGCCTTCATCATCGGGTTGGGAACCGGAAACGGCGTCTGGATCGGCTGCAATCGCTACGTCTACGCTGGCGGCGTTGCCCTTTGGCTCGACGATCAGTGGCCACCCGTGGTCAACGCGCCAACCGTCACCCCATCAAGCGGATGGCTGAGCGACACCAGCTCGATCACGATCGGCGTCAATGCCAACGACGAGGGCCTCGGCATCTACAGGGCGACGATTACCCCCGAAGGCAAAGCAGCGATCTCGAAAACCACCGGCTGCACGGGTCTTTATGGAAATCGCTGTCCGAACGCGACCAGCGTCCACTTCAACTTGACCGGCCTCAGCTTTGGAGAGGGGGTAAGAGAAAACGGTGTCAGCGCCGAAGATCCGTCCGGTAAGGCAGCCGCAGGACCCAAATTCGTCACCAAGGTCGACCGGACCCCGCCAGAAGTCACCCTGAGCGGCCAGCTCGCCCAGGCGACCAACGAGGGCGGCAGCACCGAGCATCTGCCCGGAGAAGGCGACGAACTCTCTCTCCCCGTCTACAACCTCAACATCGCCGCCACCGACGGCAGTAACGCCACCAACCTCACCCGGCGCTCAGGCGTCAAAAACATCGAAGTCTTCCTCGACGGCGTCAAACAGAGCGTCCCTTGGACGGCACAGACGGCGACCGAAGACAGCCGGCCGATGAACAAGACCTACGAACTCAAGCTGAGCCCGCTGACCACCGCCGGCAATCACACTTTGGAAGTCAAGGTCCGCGATCCGGTCGACAACGTCAGGGAACGGAAAATCGAGTTCGAATACTTCCCAGCCACCGGGATGAAAGACGAGTACGTCATGCAGTACTTCCCGCTTCCCGACGGGTCGGGCAACGAAGCCGAAGAAGAGCATCCCGCCCGCCCCGAACTCGCCGTCAACGTGATGAACGGCAACCTCGTCTACCGCGAGCAGGACATCGACGTCAACGGCGCCGGTGCCGACCTCGAGGTCGAACGCTTCTACAACTCGATGCTGCCGAGCGCCGAGAACACCGAGTGGGGCGACGGCTGGACCCTGGCGGAGACGCCCGAGCTCGACCCGATCAGCTCCAGCCAGGCCGATGTCGTCGAGTCCAGCGGCGCGATCGAAGACAAGGTCGCGCTGCCGACCGAAGTCGGCGCCGGCAAATTCGACCCCGTCCTGCAGGCGACGATCGAGAAGAAGGCGGGCGGGGGCTACGAGCTGACCGACGAGACGGGCGAATCGGTCACCTCGGTCTCCTTCGACTCCACCGGCCAGGCCGAGGCGCTTCTCACCGACGGCTACGCCAAGGTCGACTACTCCTACGAAGGCGGCGACCTGGCCGAAATCGAGGTGCAGGACCCCGCCACCTTCGACGCCGACCCCTCCGAACTCGAAATCCCCGAGCCCCAGTTGGTCACCGCCCCCACCTTCCGTAGCTCCTTCGGCGTCAACGGCTCCGCCGACGGACAGCTCAAATCGCCCGCCGACCTCGCCGTCGATGCCCAGGGCAACCTCTTGGGTGGTTGACAAGGGCAACAACCGAATTGAGAAGTTCGACGCCACGGGCAAATACCTGGCGAAGTTCGGCTCGCTGGGCTCCGGCAACGGGCAGTTCAACAGGCCGACCGCCATAGCCATCGCGAGCAACGGCGACCTGCTCGTCACCGACGCCGGCAACGCCCGGATCCAGCGCTTCTCTCCGCCGGCGCCTATCTCTCCCAGTTCGGCTCCAAAGGCACCGCTAACGGCCAGTTCTCCGGCTCGGGCCCCGAAGGGATCGCAATCGACCCGGGCGGAAACATCTGGGTCTCGGACACCTACGGCGGCCGCCTGCAGGAGTTCAGCTCCGCCGGGGCCTTCGTGAAAGCGGCCGGCACCAAAGGCACCGGCACGGGGCAGCTCGGCGAACCGACCGGCCTCGACGTCGACCCCTCCGGCAACGTCTGGGTCGCCGACTGGCAGAACAACCGCGTCTCCCGCTTCAACGCGAACGGCGAATTCCTCGGCCAGTTCGGCTCCCTCGGATCCGGCGACGGCCAGTTCAACCACCCCGACGAGATCGAGATCGACAAGCTCGGAGGCGTCTGGATCGGCGATCAGGGCAACAACCGCATCCAGCAGTTCGACCTCTCGGCGCAGTTCAAAGCGAAGTTCGGCTCGAGCGGGACCGGCCAGGGCCAGTTCAGCTTCGCCTACCCGCTGGGGATCGCGGCCGACTCCAAAGGCCACCTCTACGTTGCCGACACCAACAACCACCGCCTCCAGGAATGGCTGGTGCCGCTCGAAAAACCCACCTACATCTCCTCCTTCGGCGCGGGCGGATCCGCCGATGGCCAACTGAAAGCGCCAGCGGACATCGCCCTTGCCGGCAGCTCTCTCTGGGTGGTCGACAAGAACAACAACCGCATCCAGAAGCTCGACACGAGCGGCAAATACCTGGCGAAGTTCGGCTCCCTCGGATCCGGCGAGGGCCAGTTCAACCGCCCCACCTCGATCGCCGTCGACCGCGACGGCAACCTGCTCGTCGTCGACTCCGCCAACAACCGCATCCAGAAGTTCGACCCCTCCGGCCAGTTCATCTCCACGTTCGGCGCGGAGGGTACCGGCAACGGCCAGCTCGCCGCCCCCGAAGGCATCGCCACCGACTTCGACGGCAACATCTGGGTCTCCGACACCGACAACGGCCGCCTGCAGAAGTTCGACGAGAACGGGAACTTCCTCCAGGTCGTCGGCAGCAAAGGCTCCGGCACCGGGCAGCTCGGCGAACCGACCGGGATGGACATCGACGGCGACGGCAACGTCTGGGTCGGCGACCAGAACAACAACCGC
>JBIOVP010000165.1:0-39954 GCA_044867815.1 Solirubrobacterales bacterium
CGGTGATCGCCGAGCAGGTGGAGAAGATCCAGGCCCAGGTGGGGGAGGGGAAGGTGATCTGCGGTCTTTCCGGCGGGGTCGACTCCTCCGTCGCGGCGCTGCTGGTCCACAGGGCGGTCGGCGACAAGCTCACCTGCGTCTTCGTCGACCACGGCCTGATGCGGATGAACGAGGCGCAGCAGGTGGTCGAGGCCTTCAGCCAGTTCGGGATCCCGCTCGTCCACGTCGACGCCGAAGAGCGCTTCCTCGCGAAGCTGGCCGGGGTCGACGACCCGGAGACGAAGCGGAAGATCATCGGCGCCGAGTTCATCCGCGTCTTCGAGGAGGAGGCGGCGAAGCTGGAGGACGTCAGCTACCTCGTCCAGGGCACCCTCTACTCCGACGTGATCGAGTCCGGCGGCTCCGACCACGCGGCGACGATCAAGTCCCACCACAACGTCGGCGGCCTCCCCGACGACCTCGAGTTCGAGCTGGTCGAGCCGCTGCGGATGCTGTTCAAGGACGAGGTGCGGGCGGTCGGCGCCGAGCTCGGCCTGCCCGAGCGGATGGTCTGGCGCCAGCCCTTCCCAGGCCCCGGCCTGGGGATCCGGATCGTCGGCGGCGAGGTGACCAAAGAGCGCCTCGACATCCTCCGGGCGGCCGACGCGATCCTGCAGGAGGAGATCCGCGCCGCCGAGCTCTACCGCCAGCTCTGGCAGTCGTTCTGCGTGCTGCCGGTGGTGCGCTCGGTCGGCGTCCAGGGCGACGGCCGAACCTACGCCTACCCGATCGTGATCCGCGCCGTCACCTCCGACGACGCGATGACCGCCGACTGGGCGCGGCTCCCCTACGACCTGCTCGAGCGCGTCTCCAACCGGATCATCAACGAGATCCGCGACGTCAACCGCGTCGCCCTCGACATCTCCTCGAAGCCGCCGGCGACGATCGAGTGGGAGTAGGGGTTGGGGCGGGGCGGCTCTTAATCGGCCTCGACCGAGCGGGCCGTCTCGAAGGCCGCCTGCCCGACCACGGTTGAGACGGTGCCCTCGCCGCCGCACTCCTTCAGGCGGTCCTGACTGCGGACATGCGCCGCCAGCATCAGCTTCGTCGCCTCTTCCATGATCGAGACCACCTCTTTCCAGCCCTCCTCGTCGAGGTGGAGCGGCATCCAGCGGAAGACGGTGTCGTCGCGGCCGTCCAGGGTGCCCGCCTCGAGCGCCGCGATCGCCTTGTCGAGGAAGGTCTGCAGAGTCGCGGCCGAAACCCCGCCGCGAATCGATCGCGGGACTTTCCGCCACGGCGGTCCGCCGACGAAGGCGCCCGGCGTCGCCTTGTAGAAGTGCTCGGTGGCGCCGCGCCGCTGGGCGGTGTCGACGAGTTCCAGGGCGCCGTAGCGATCGAGCGCGCGCGTGTGGTAGGCGACGTCGCTGAGGCCGGCCTCGAGTTCGTTGGCGATCGTGTTCGGGCTCGCCACGTGGTCGGTCAGCAGCTCGAGGATCTGGATCCGGAGGGGATGGGCGAGAGACCTGACCAATCGCTGGTCAATCGCGTCGGGGAATGGCTCCTTCATGGTCGGCTCCTGACTGAGTGGGGGTGGTACCGCCGCGTTCTTGATCTGGTTAATACGTATAGACCATTCAACGGTCTCTATCCAGAACACGCCGTTTCGGTGGAAGCGGCGATTTACAGGGGATCCGCGCTAAATCCCAGCCAGGCGCGTAATCGCGAAGATCAGCGCGAAACCGAAAGCAGTTAGGACAACTCGTCCCCAGGAAGGGTGCGAGTGCGCCTCGGGCAGCAGGTCGCTGGCCCCGATGTAGAGGAAGATCCCGCAGTAGACGCAGAGGACGTACCCCAGCGACTGGTCGGAAATCGCCACCTGGGAGCCGACGATCGCTCCCAGCAGGGGGGCGAGGGCGTCGATCGTCAGCCATCTGACCGCGGTGCGCCGGTTGCCCGAGCGCCTCAGCACGTAGCTGACCGTGTTGAGGCCGTCGGCGAAGTCGTGGCTGATCACGGCGGCGAAGACGAGGAAGCCGGTGGCCGGGTCGACCCCGAAGGCGAAGCCGATGCCGAGCCCGTCGAGGAAGCTGTGAGCGGAGAGGCCGGCGGCGCCGAGGACGCCGACCCGCTCGCCGGCCAGGGTCTCCGCCGCCTCCTCGCGATCGTGCAGGACCAGCATTCGCTCGATCAGGAAGAAGCCGAGGAAGCCGGCGGCGACGAGGGCGGTGGCGAGGTCGTCGTCGCCGACCCCGTCGATCCCCTCCGGCAGGACGTCGAGCAGGGCGACGGCGACGACGATGCCGCCGGTCAGGGCCAGCAGGGTCGGCAGGCGGTCGGAGAAGCGGAGGCCGATCCGGCCCCCGAGCAGGGTGGCGAAGACCGTCAGCCCCGCCAGCGGGATCGCGATCGACATCTCAGCTCTGCCCCTGGCAGCGCGGGCAGACCCCCCGCAGGAGAACGTCGTGGGCGGTGACCTCGAACTCGGCCCGCTCCCCAACCGCGTGGATCGCCCGCTCCAGGGCCTGATCCTCGAACGGCGCCAGCCGCCCGCAGCGGACGCAGACCATGTGGTGGTGGTGCCCGGTCGGGTCGTTGCGCTCGTAGGCGGCGCTCTCGCCGCCGACGTCGACCCGGTGGACCAGCTCCAGTTCCTCCAGCTGCTCCAGCGTCCGGTAGACCGTCGCCCGGCCCACCCGCGGCAGCCGCCGGTCGATCTCCAGCGCCGTCAGCGCGCAGTGCTCGCCGTCGAGCAGCTCGATCACCTGCCGTCGCGCGGCACCGGTGCGGAATCCCGCCTCGTTGAACCGCCGCGATGCCCGTTCCGCCCAGGTCACGGGCGAGAGCCTACATGAAAATGAGACTCGTTCTTATTAGCCGATGGGGGACCGGCTCAGCTGTATGCGTCCCACTTCTCGAGATACGGAAGCGGGTCGAAGGGGGAGCCGCCCTCGTACCAGCCGGGGGCGCCCCAGATCTCGAAGTGGAGGTGGCAGCCCTGGGCGTCGCCGGTCTCGCCGACGACGCCGATCGGCTGGCCGGTGCGGACGGTTTCGCCCTCGTTCAGCGGTGAGGGTTCGGCCAGGTGGGCGTACATGAAGTCGTTGCCGGTCCCCTTGCCGTCGATCACCAGGTAGTTGCCGGCGGCGTCGTCCCAGGTCGACATCTGCACGCGGCCACCGCGGGCGGCGACGAGCGGCGTGCCGCAGGAGGCCATCACGTCCTGGCCCTGGTGGGTGTGGCCGGAGCGGGCGGCGCCGAAGCGGCCGGCGCTCATCCCGAATTCGTGGACGCCGAGGATCGGGAAGGCGTAGCCGTAGAAGGCGAAGCCGAGGCTGAGGGCGGTGGACGCGGTCGCCTTGCGCGCGGCGGGCGCGGTGGCGGTCGCCGACTGTGGGCTGATCCGGAAGCTGTAGCGGCCGTTGCGGGCGGGTCGGCCTTCGTTCGTCGTCCCGTCCCAGCGCACTTTGCTTTCGATGTCGGGGGCGATGTTTTCGCGGTAGAAGGTCTTGACGACTTCGCCGGTGGCGTTGACGACGTCGATCTGGAGATCGTTTTCAGGCTGGGTGCTGCCGATCGTGTAGCCGAGGCGGGGGTAGCGGTAGCCGAAGTAGAAGGACTTGCGCGGGGAGGTTTTGCCGGCGACGAGCGTGATCGCGCCGGCGCTCGGCGAGGCGGCGGGCGCCCCCGAGGGGCTGCCCTTGGCGCTCGGCGCTGCGCCCGGGGTCCCGGCGCCGCCGGTCCCCGCCGCTGCGGTGCCGAGGAAGCACGCGAGCAGCACGATCACGGCGATTACGCCTATCTGGCCGACCGTGCGTGGTCGGACGAACCCTTTGCTGTTCAACCGCTAGCCCTCTCTTTCCATCGCCTGCGGAGTTAGCTGACGGGCTCGCGCTGAAAGAGTCGCGCTACGGACGCTGTTCGTCCGATTCGCCCCTGAGACCTGCAAGGCCTCTTCGGTTCCTCCGCTCCCGCACAGTGGCCTGCACGGGATTCGGCTATTAGCTCGGGCGGCAGCTTACACCCTGATGCGGCTATCATCCCCCGGCCGCGTGGGAAGGACTGCGCGGTTTTTGCGCGATGAAGACCTTTGTAGCCACTCCCGCCAACCGCCAGCGCGACTGGTACGTCGTCGACGCCGAGGGCAGGACCCTGGGCCGCCTGGCGACGCAGATCGCCGACACGCTGCGCGGCAAGCGCAAGCCGGAGTACACGCCGCACATCGACACCGGCGACTTCGTCGTCGTCGTCAACGCGGAGAAGATCCGCGTCACCGGCGACAAGCTGGCGCAGAAGACCTACTACCGCCACAGCGGCTACCCCGGCGGGATCAAGTCCCGCACGCTTGGCGAGATGCTCGAGCGCAAGCCCGAGGAAGTGATCCGCAAGGCCGTGAAGGGGATGCTGCCGCGCAACCGCCTCGCCCGCCAGCAGCTGACCAAGCTGAAGGTGTACGCCGGACCGGACCACCCGCACGCGGCGCAGCAGCCGAAACCGATGGAGACGAACTGAACTTGATGGACGACGAGCAGAAAAAAGACGAGACGGGGCAGGACGAAATTCAGGACCAGGGTCAGGGGGACGCGGGTCCTGTCTCCGATTCCGGGCTCTCCCCGGAGGGAGAGTCCTCGGAATCGTCGCCACCCGCGTCAGATGCGGATGAGGAGCGGCCGTCCGAGGAGGGTGGAGACGAGGGGCCGTCCGAGGATGTGGCTGAGGAGCCCGTAGCCGAGGAGCCGGTTGCCGAGGAGGTCACTTCGCCGGAGCCCGACCAGGAGGTCGAGGAGCCGAAGGCCAAAGAGGAGAAAAAAGACGTCATCCCCGGCGCCGACCTGGAGCCGATCCTGGTCGAGCCGGAGGGTCCGGAGCTGAGCGCCGAGGAGAAAGCGCGCCTCGAAGCCGAGGAAGAAGAGAAGGCCCGCCGCGAAGCCGAACTCGCCGCCACCGAGGAGACCGACGAGGCCGCCGCGAGCCGCGCCCCGGCGAAGATGGACAAAGGCGCCCGCTTCCTCGCCACCGGCAAACGCAAGAGCTCGATCGCCCGCGTCACCCTTCTTCCCGGCAACGGCAGGATCACGATCAACAAGCGTGACCTCGAGGAGTTCTTCCCGCGGCCCCTGCACCAGACGATGGTCAAGCAGCCGCTCACGGTCTCCGGCTACGAGGGCAACGTCGACGTTCGCGTCCGCGTCCACGGTGGCGGCATCAGCGGCCAGGCCGGGGCGGTCCGCCACGGCGTCGCCCGCGCCCTGACCGAGATCGACTCCGAGCTTCGCGGCGACCTCAAGCGCCGCGGCTTCCTCACCCGTGACGCCCGCGTCAAGGAGCGCCGCAAGGCCGGGTTTAAGAAGGCCCGCAAGCGCCCCCAGTTCAGCAAGCGCTGAGGACGCTGCAAACCTTCGCCTGGCGGCGTCCTCGGTCGGTCGGCTTGGTCACGCACCAACTGTGCGCTCCCTGCGCCGACCTCCCTGCGTCCTTGCCAGGCTCGGTTTTCGCGCCCTCAGTCACTTGCTAGGTGGAAATGACTAAAAGAAAGCTTTTTGGAACCGACGGGGTCCGGGGAGAGGTTGGCACCTTCCTCAGCGCCGAGTTGGCGACGGCGCTGGGACGGGCGACGACCGCTTCGCTGGCGGCCGAGCGACCGCAGGTCCTGATCGTCCGCGACACCCGTGAGTCGGGGCCGATGCTGGAGGAGGCGCTGGCCGCCGGGATAGCCGCTGCGGGGGGAGACGCGCTGCTGGCCGGTGTGCTGCCCACTCCGGCCGCCGCGATCATGGTCAAGCGCCTCGGCCTCGACCTCGCCGCCGTCGTCTCCGCCTCCCACAACCCCTTCCACGACAACGGGATCAAGTTCTTCGACGGCAACGGGGTCAAGCTCGCCGACGAGGTCGAGGCGCGGATCGAGGCGCTGATCGACGAGGCCCCGGCGGTCGAGCGCCGCGGCCACGTGCGCGAGCTGAATGGCGGCCTCGACGACTACCTGCGGGAGCTGTGGTCCGCCTTTCCGCTCGACCTCTCCGGCCGCAGGGTCCTGCTCGACTGCGCCAACGGCGCCACCTACCGCGCCGCCCCGGCGATCTTCGAGCGCCTCGGCGCCGAGGTCGAGACGATCGGGGTAGAGCCCGACGGCCGCAACATCAACGCCGGCTGCGGCTCGACCCACATCGAGCCGCTGGCCGAGCGGGTCGCCGCCTCCGGGGCCGAGATCGGCTTCGCCTTCGACGGCGACGGCGACCGCGTCCTCGCCGTCGACGGCAGCGGCAGGGTCCACGACGGCGACGAGTTGATCGCCCTCGCCGCTCGCGGGATGGCGAGCCGGGGGGAGCTGGACGGCGGCGTGGTCGTCACCGTGATGAGCAACTTCGGCTTCCACCAGGCGATGGAGGAGGCCGGGATCGAGGTCGCCGTGACCCAGGTCGGCGACCGCTACGTGATCGACGAGATGCGCCGCCGCGACTGGCCGCTCGGCGGCGAGCAGTCGGGCCACATCATCTGCTCGGACTTCGTCTCCACCGGCGACGGGATCGCCGCGGCGCTGATGACGATGCGGGAGCTGGACGGCAGGCGCCTCGAGGACGCGGTGCCGATGGAGAAGCTGCCGCAGACTCTGGTCAACGTCAAGGTCGCGGACCGCGAGGCGATCAAAGATGCGGCCGCCGTCTGGGAGGCGGTCGAGCGCGAGCACAAGGCCCTCGACGGACGCGGCCGCGTGCTGTTGCGCCCCTCCGGCACCGAGCCCCTGGTCCGGGTGATGGTCGAGGCGCCCACCGCCGAGGAGGCGGAGACGACCGCCGAGCGCCTGGCTGGGCTCGTGCGCGAAGAGCTCGCCTGACCGGCCGCCGCGTCCCGCCCTCTACCCTTACTCGCCTTCTATGTGCGGCATCGTCGGATACGTGGGCGCCAGACCCTGCGAGGAGCTGCTGCTCTCGGGACTGGAAAAGCTCGAATACCGGGGCTATGACTCCGCCGGTCTCTCCCTGCTCGCCGACGGCGAGGTTGAGAGCGTGCACGCGGTTGGCAACCTCAAAAACCTGCGGGAGGCGGTCGACGCCCGTGCCAGCAACGGCGCCGGGCCGCTGCCACCCTCGGCGACCGGGATCGCCCACACCCGCTGGGCGACCCACGGCCGCGTCACCGAGGAGAACGCGCACCCGCACGACGACAGCTCCGGCCGCGTCCACATCGTCCTCAACGGGATTGTCGAGAACCACTCAGAGCTGCGGCGGCGCCTGCAGGACGAAGGGCAGGTCTTCACCTCCGAGACCGACGCCGAGGTGGTCGCCCACCTGATCGCCGCCCACTACGACGGCGACCTCGCCGCCGCCGTCCGCGCCGCCTACGCCGAGCTGCGCGGCCACTACGCCTTCGTCGCCATGCACGCCGACGAGCCCCAGCGGCTGGTCGGGGCCCGCAAGGAGTGCCCGCTGGTCGCCGGGGTCGGCGAGGGAGAGACCTTCCTCGCCTCCGCCATCCCCGCCTTCCTCGCCGACACCCGCACGGCGGTGCCGATCGAGAACGGCGAGATCGTCGAGATCGAAGCCGGCTCGGTCCGCGTCACCGACACCGAGGGCAACCCGGTCGAGCGCGGGACCGAAGAGGTGACCTGGGACGCCGACGCCGCCGAGAAGGGCGGCTACGAGACCTTCATGCTGAAGGAGATCCACGAACAGGCCGACGCGGTCGCCGAGACGATCACCGATCGCCTTCCCGGCACCGACGGCGTCGACCTTTCCGACGTCGACCTCTCCGACGAGTTCCTCCGCGGCGTGCGGCGGATCGTGATCGTCGCCTGCGGCACCTCCTACCACGCCGGTCTGGTCGGCCGCTACGCGATCGAGGAGTGGGCGCGGGTGCCGGTGGAGATGGACATCGCCTCCGAGTACCGCTACCGCAACCCGGTGGTCGGCACCGACGACCTCGTGATCGGAATCACCCAGTCGGGCGAGACCGCCGACACCCTGGCGGCGATGCGGCTGGCGCGCGAGGCCGGCGCCACCGTGCTGGCGATCACCAACATCATGGGCAGCCAGGCGACCCGCGACGCCGACGCCGTCCTCTACACCCGCGCGGGACTGGAGATCGGCGTCGCCGCGACCAAGACCTTCGTCGCCCAGGTGGCGGCGATGTACCTGCTGGGGCTGCGGATCGCCGAGCTTCGGGGGACGCTGCCGGTGGAGCGGCTGGCCGAGCTGGTCGCCGAGATGAAGGCGCTGCCGTCGCGGATGGAGGAGACGCTGGCAATGACCGAGGCGCCGGCGCGGGAGATCGCCGCCGCCCACTCCGACCAGGAATTCTTCCTCTACCTCGGCCGCCACATCGGCCTACCGGTCTGTCTCGAGGGAGCGCTGAAGCTGAAGGAGATCAGCTACATCCCCACCGACGCCTACGCCGCCGGTGAGATGAAGCACGGCCCGATCGCGCTGCTCGACGAGTCGACGCCGGTGATCTGCATCGCCACCGAGAGCCCGGTGCTGGAGAAGGTCCTCTCCAACGTCGAGGAGGTGCGGGCCCGGGGGGCGCAGACGATCGGGATCGCCACCGCCGGCGACCCGCGCGTCCCCGAGGTCGCCGACGAGTTGATCGAGGTTGCCGCCACCGACTGGATCCTGCAGCCGATCGTCGCGATCCTGCCGCTGCAGCTGCTGGCCTACTGCATCGCCCGTAACCGCGACCTCAACGTCGACCAGCCCCGCAACCTGGCGAAGACCGTCACCGTCGAGTGACAAATTGTCCAGGCATCGCCTGGTCGGCTGAAGTTGTCCAAGACGGTCGCTAGAGTGCCCGCCTTCGTGAAGCTCCGTCTCGTCCTTCCAGTCCTTCTCGCGGCCCTTGCCGCCCTCTTCGCCGCCGGCTGCGGTGGCGGCGATGACGGTGGCGGTGGCGGCACCGATCCGGCCTCGGTCGCGCCCGCCGACGCCCCGGTCTTCATCGACTTCACGGTCCGGCCCGAAGGCGAAACGAAGCAGAACATCGAGTCGCTGGCGCAGCAGATCGCCGACATCGAGGATCTCGGCGGCACGATCATCGAAGAGCTCGAAAGCTCCGCCACCGAAGACGGCGAAGAATTCGACTTCGACAAGGAAGTCGAGCCCTGGCTCGGCGACGAAGGCGGGCTCTTCCTGCAGGAATACAAAGAGGAGGACTTCGAAGGCTACGGCGCCGCGGTCCAGGCCACCGACGAAGAGGAAGCGCGCGAGTTCGTCGACAAGCAGATCGAATCCGACGAGGAATCGTTCGAGGACGGCTCCTACGAGGGTGTCGACTTCAAGGTCAAGGAGGACGAAACGACGATCGGCGTCTTCGACGGGCTCCTCGTCTTCGCCGAAGACGAAGCGATCTTCAAGTCGATGGTCGACGCTTCCAACGGCGAGAACCTCGCGGGGCAGGAGGCCTACACCAGCGCCACCTCTGAGATTCCCGGCGACAGCGCTGCCGACGTCTTCGTCGACGTCGGCGGGCTGATCAAGGAAGCCGGCAACGAAATCGACTCGGAAACCGAACTCTTCCTCGACAGTGTCGGGATCGAACCGAAGGAAGCGACCGCGGTCGCCAGCCTCGTTCCGGGCTCGGATCTGATCGAGATCGACCTCAGCACCAACCTCAGCGGCGACAACCCGCCCAGCGGCGACGCTTCCGGGTTGCTCGGCTCGCTGCCGGCCACCTCGGTTGCCGCCTTCGCCTCGCCTGAATTCGGCGACCGCTTCAACGAAGGGATCGACCGGATCGACGCGGAGGGAATTCCAAGCGAGGGTATCCCGGCGAACAAACTGAAGAAGACGCTGAAGGAAACTGGAATCGACCTCGAATCGATCGCCGCCTCGGTCGGCGACGCCGCCCTCTACGTCACCGGCAACAGCGGGAGCAGCCTCGGCGGGGCGATGATCCTCGAAGCCGAAGACGAGGAGAAGGCGAAGAACACCGTCTCCAACCTCGGCCTCTTCCTCCGGTCAACGGGGACCCCCGGGATCACCAGGATCACCCAGGGGGCGAGCGGCTTCTCGATCCGCAGCCCCGAACTGGGCCGCCAGCCGGTCGTGGTCGTCGCCAAGGGCAGCCGCATCGCGATCGGCTACGGCCTCGCGCCGACCCTTTCGAGCTTCCAGGAAACCGGCAGGACCCTCGCCGACTCGGCCGCCTACAAGGAAGCGATCGACGCCCTCGGCGGTACTCCTATCTCCGTTTACGTTGACGGTGGCTCTGCGCTGAAGCTGGCTACGGCGCTGATACCGGCGGGGGACGAAGACTTCAAGGAAGCAAAGCCGTACCTGCAGAAGATCGATTACCTGGCGCTTGGGTCTGAAGCTTCGGGCGACCTTGCGACCGCCAAGCTGATCGTCGGCGTCAAGTAGCGCGCGGCGTGGGTGAGGCCCCCGGTGGGGGTCGCTGGGAGCACCTCCGCCGGGTGGATCGTGGATCGGCTGGCGCCTCGTTCGTCACTGGCCCGGCTCCATGCTGAGTACCCAGCCCCCACCGGGGGCCTCGGCAGCCTCGTCGGGCTCCGATCAAGAAATCCAGTGGTTAGTTCAGCACCTATACGGTGCCGAAATCACCTTTCGCTGCTGCATAGCCGGATCCGGCGGCGAAGATTAGGGTCGTCAGCGATGCCCGCACGAAACCTCACAGAGCGCCTAGCCTCCACCGAGCCCTCCCGGCTGGCTCGGTTCAAGAGCCTTCCCAGTTTTGGGTATCCGTAGACCGGATCCACATCTAGGTTCCGCCTGTGGTGCCAATGATATTAAGCAAATATCAATGAATCATTGGCTGGGCCTGGAGCCCGAATAGGGTGAGGCGATGGAGCCTCGGCTAAGGCAGCTCTACGACGCCGACGGCATGCGCGGGGTCGATCGGTGGGCAATTGAGGAGATTGGGGTTCCTTCGCTGGAGCTGATGGAGGCTGCGGGGCGGGCTGTGGCGGAGGTTGTGGCGGGACTGGCTCCCGTCGGGCCTGTGCGTGTGGTTTGTGGGAAGGGGAACAACGGGGGGGATGGGTTTGTGGCGGCTCGCCTGCTGCGGGGGGTGGGGTTTGAGGTGGAGGTGCTGCTGCTTTGGCCTGGGGAGGATCTGCAGGGGGATGCGGCGGTCAACTATGAGCGGGTTAGTGGCGAGGTGGTCGAGGGGGACGTTGCGGGTCGCCTGGAGGGGTCGGGCGCGGTGGTTGATGCGATCTTTGGGACTGGGTTCGAGGGGGTGCCGCGGGAGCCGGCTGTCGGGGCGATCCGGGCGATTAATGGGTGCGGGGCGCCGGTGGTGGCTTGCGACATTGCTTCCGGGGTTGATGCCTCGAATGGGGAGGTGGCCGGCGACGCCGTCGACGCTGATGTCACTGTCAGCTTTCACGCTGCCAAGCTGGGGCAGCGGATCGCTCCGGGCAAGTGGCATACCGGTGAGCTCCGGGTGGTGCCGATTGGGATTCCGGCCGGGGCGCCTGGGGAGCCCCTCGCTGGGGAGATCGATGGCTCGGTCCTGGGCCTCGCGCCGCGCCGCGGGCCTCAATCGACCAAGTTCAGCTCTGGGCAGGTTGCGGTCGCCGGCGGTTCGCGCGGCCTCACCGGGGCGGTGCGGATGGCCTCGCTGGCGGCGATCCGGGCCGGGGCCGGCTACGCGACGGTCGCGGTTCCGGCCGACCTGGAGATGGTCTTCGAGATCGCCCAGCCGGAGGTGATGTCGGTCGGCTGCCCGGGGGGTGATGGCTGCCTCGTCCCCGCCTCGGAGAAGGCGGTGCTGCGGACCTTCGAGCGGGCGGCCGCCGGGATCTTCGGCCCCGGACTCGGCAAGGACCCCGGCTCCTTCGAGCTGGCTCGCTCGGTGGTGCCCAGGATCGAGTCGCCGCTGGTCCTCGACGCCGACGGCTTGAACGCGTTTGCCGGGCGGCTCGGTGAACTGCGGGACCGGCAGGCGCCGACTGTGCTCACCCCGCACGCCGGCGAGCTGGGGCGGCTGCTGGAGCGGGAGTCTGCCGAGGTCGACGCGCACCGGCTCGCCTGTGCTCGCGAAGCCGCCGAGGCGGCTGGCGCGATTGTCGTCCTCAAGGGCGACGACACGATCGTCACCGACGGCGCCCGCACCGCGGTCAACGTTCTCTCGGCGCCCGCGCTCGCCACCGCCGGCAGCGGCGACGTCCTCTCGGGCCTCGCCGCCGGCCTCCTCGCTCGGATGGAAGATCCTTTCGCCGCCACCTGCGCGGCTGTCATCGCCCACGCCCGCGCCGGCTTCGACGCGGCCGCTCGCATCGGCGCCGCCGAGTCGGCGATCGCAACCGACGTCATCGACTCGATCCCGCTGGCGCTGCGTCCCGACGGGCCGGTCGAATAACCTCGCGCCCATGAAGACCGCCGGAGAGATCATGGCCCGCGACGTCCCCAGCGTCCACCCGAGCGACGACGCCCGGACCGCGATCGACCTGCTCTCGAAATCCGACCTCGGCGCGATCCCGGTCGTCGACAACGACAAAATGCTGGTTGGGATCGTCAGCGAGTCCGACCTCGTCCTCAGCGAGGAGGAGTCGGACCTGCACCTGCCGCACTACCTCAACATCATGGGCGGGATCGTCTTCGTCGGCTCGATGAAGGGGTTCGAGGAGCGGCTGGAGAAAGCCTTCGCGACCGAAGTCTCCGAGCTGATGACCGCCGACCCGATCGTCGCCCACGACTACGAGTCGGCCGACCGGGTGGCGAAGAAAATCGCCGACAAGCACCACAACCACCTGCCGGTGGTGGACGCCGACGGCTACCTGGCCGGCATGGTCACCAGGGCCGACGCGCTCTCCGCCCTGGTTGCCGAGCCGGAGTAGCCATGCAGCGGGCGTTCGCCCGGATCGACTTCGAGGCGGTACGCGCCAACTGCGCGCGGCTGAAGGCCGAGCTGGCGGGGGGAGCGGAGCTCTGTGCCGTCGTCAAGGCGGACGGCTATGGGCACGGAGCCGACGGTTGCGCTGAGGCGGCCTTGAATGGCGGCGCCACCAACCTTGCGGTCGCGACGGCGGGGGAGGCAGAGCAGATCGGCCGCCGCTTCCAGCACGTGCCGCTGCTGACGATGGGGGCGCTGACGCCTGAGGAGGTGGACGTGGCTTTCTCCGCCGGCTCGGAGCTCGCCGTATGGCGAGAGGACTTCCGCCGCCTGGTCGCGGACCGGGCTCGCGCCCATGGCCGGCCCGCGCGCCTCCACGTCAAGTACGACAGCGGCATGGGCCGGCTCGGCAACCGCGACGCGGGCGAGGTGCTGGATCTGGCCCGCGCCTGCGCTGAGGACCCCGACCTCGAGCTGGCCGGGATCTGGACCCACCTCGCCACCGCCGACGAACTCGACTCCCCCTACTTCAACGAGCAGCTCGACCGCTTCGACGAGGTCGCCGCCGCGGTCAAGGCCGGGCACCCGGGCGTCGCCGTCCACGCCGCCAACAGCGCCGCCATCCTCCGCGACAAGCGATCCCACTACGGGATGGCCCGCTGCGGCGTCGCCATCTACGGGCTCGACCCCTTCCAGCGCGACCCCGCCGAGCAGGGGCTGCGGCCGGCGCTCTCGCTGCACTCCTACGTCGCCGACGTCAAGTGCTTCCCCGCCGGAGCCAGCGCCGGCTACGGCCGCAGGTGGAAGGCGCCGGTCGACACCTGGGTCGGGGTGGTCCCGCTCGGCTACGGCGACGGCGTCCGCCGCGCCCTCACCAACAACGCCGACGTTCTCGTTGGCGGACGCCGCTACCCGCTGGTCGGCACCGTCTCGATGGACAACCTGACGATCGACCTCGGGCCCGAGACCGATGTCGAGCCGGGCGACGAGGCGGTCCTGATCGGCCGCCAGGGCGAGGAGCGGATCCTCGCCGAGGAGGTCGCCCGCCGGCTGGAGACGATCAACTACGAGGTCACCTGCGCGATCTCCCCGCGGGTTCCGCGGGTGCCGGCTTGACCAAGGCGCTTTTCTATCCCCATGGTTGAGAAAAGGGCCTATCGCCTGGGTGAGGCGCCCGTCGTGGCGGCGGTGCGGCGCGCCCTGGGGGACGCTGAGGGCGTCTGGATCGTTGGCGGCGCGGTGCGCGACGCGGCGCTGGAACGCGAGGTTGCCGATCTCGACCTCGCCGTTGCCGGCGACCCGGGAGCAGTCGCCAAGGCGATCGCCGCCGAGCTTGGCGAGCCGGCCTTCGAGCTCTCGGCCGAGTTCGGGACTTGGCGGGTGGCGGCCCAGGAGCACGGTTGGCAGATCGACGTCACCGCTCTGCGCGGCGGCGGCATCGAGGAAGACCTGGCGGCCCGCGACTTCACGATCGGCGCCGTCGCCGTGCCCCTCGCGGGCGAGGCGCCGATCGATCCCTATGCCGGCCTCACCGACCTGGCCCAGAAGCGTCTGCGGGCCGTCGGCGAGGAGAGCTTCACGAGCGACCACCTGCGTTTGCTGCGAGCAGCGCGGCTCGCCGCCGAGCTGGGGCTCGAGATCGAGCCGCGGACGCTGGCGCTCGCCCGCTCCTGCGCTGCCCGTGCCGCGGACCCGGCGGGGGAGCGGCAGCTGGCGGAGTTGCGGCAACTGGTCGGCGGCCCCGACCCCCTGCGCGGGCTGCGCCTGCTCGACGAGCTCGGGATCACCGCCGTCGTCCTGCCCGAGCTGGAGACCCTGCGTGGGGTCGAGCAGGGGCCGAACCACCACCTCGACGTCTACGACCACACGATTGCCGTGCTCGAGCACACGCTCGAAGTGGAGGCCGACCTCGACCGTTTCTCCGGCAACCGCGCCGCCGAGGTGGCGGCCCTGCTCGACGAGCCGCTCGCCGACGAGATCAGCCGCAGCACCGCACTGCGCTTCGGCGCCCTCTTCCACGACATCGCCAAGCCGGCTACCAGGGCCGAGTTCAACGGCTTCGTCGGCTTCAAGGGCCACGACGAGGTCGGGGCGAAGGTGATCGGCGAGATCTGCCGCCGCCTGCGCGCCAGCCGCCGCCTCACCCAGCATCTGCAGGGGCTGGCCCGGCACCACCTCCGGCTCGGCTTCCTGATCCCGGAGATACCGCTGCCGCCGCGCCGCGTCCACGCCTATCTGCGGGCGACCGATCCGGTCACCGTCGACGTCACCCTGCTCACCGTCGCCGACCGCCTCTCCGCCCGCGGCCAGGGGCCGATCGCCAGCCCCGAGATGGTCTCCGCGCACCTGCAGCTGGCGCGCGAGATGATCGCCGCCGGGCTTGACTGGCGCCGCGCCGGACCGCCGCCGCCATTGCTGCGCGGCGACGAGATCGCCGCCGAGCTGGGGATCGAACCCGGCCCCGAGCTCGGCAACGCGGTCGCCGAGCTGGAGGCGGCGCAATATGCAGGCGAAGTCACCGACCGCGAGGGCGCCCTCCAACACCTGCGCCGTTAGATACGCTCCGCCCCGCATGGCCAAAGAGGAAAAGATCGAAATGGAGGGGGAGATCACCGAGGCTCTCCCCAACACGATGTTCCGGGTCAAACTGGACAACGGGCACGACGTGCTCGGCCACATCTCGGGAAAGATGCGCCGCCACTACATCCGCATCCTCCCCGGCGACCGCGTGAAGATCGAGCTTTCGCCCTACGACCTGGACCGCGGGCGAATCACCTACAGGTACAAATAGTCCTTCGGCGGCGGATCCGCCAACTCGGCCACCAACGCTGACCAGGCGAAGTCCTTGGCCCCCAGGCCTTTGCCGTCGCGCGGGTCGTAGTACTCGCGCAGGCCTTCGCGGGCGACGGCGCCGATCACGCCGGCGGCGAGGCTGTCCGCCTCCTCGATGTAACCCAGCCGGCGCAGTCCGAGCCAGACGAGCCAGGCGGAGTTGATCCAGGTCGGGCCGCGCCAGTAGCGGCGGATCGGGCCGTGGCCGCCGCCGGGTTCGTAGCCGCGCTCGCCGACCCCGACCGAGGGCGGCGCCACCGGCGTCAGGAACTCCCGCTCGTTCAGCAGGTGCTCCTCGACCAGACGCCGGCCGATCTCCTCCGGCAGGTCGGGCAGCGCCAGCGGTGCCAGCGAGGCCCAGGTCAGCGCCTGCGGTCGCACCTCGCCCGGCTGCGCCTCGTCGAGGAAGAGTCCGCGCCGCTCGTCCCAGAGCCGGTCGACCAGCGCCACCGTTGCCGACGGCTGTCCTAGCGCCTGAAGCGACAGCGACCAGAGGGTGTTGACGAGGACTTCGCAGAGGACGGGATGGCCGGCGTCGCGGATCCGCCGCGCGTCCCAGCCGAGCTTGCGGTTGCGGTGGACCAGCAGCGGGAAGCCGATCCGCCCGTTCGCCCGCCATCCCCAGACCTCTTCGAACTTCGGCGAGGCGTCAAGCCCGGACTCGTCGGGCTGGACGATCCAGAGCAGTCCGTCGCCCTCGAGGTCGCGGTTGCGCCGCAGCCAATCGACGTGCCGGGCGATCCGCGGCTCCTCGGCCGGGTCGCCGACGGCGATCCGCCAGGCCCAGGCGAGCAGCGGCGGCTGGATCGTCTCGGTCTGCTCGGCGTTGCGGTCGCGGACGTTGTAGAAGAGCAGCCGGGGGCCGGAGACGTGGCTGCGCCAGAAGATCGTGTGGCCGACGAACCCGTCCGGCCGCTGCGCCGCCAGCAGGCTCTCCAGCTCCAGCCGGGCTCGCGCCGGCTCGAACCGGCGCCAGACGATCGCCGCGAAGCAGGAGTCCCAGTACCACTGCCAGGGGTAGCGGCCGGGACTCGGCTCGGTGTAGCTGAAGGGGGTCTCGCCGCGCTGGCCGACAACCCAGTTCCGTCGCAGGACCCGCTCGGCCTCGGCGAGGGATTTGGCGGAGGCGCTGTCAGACATTGGTGCGGCGCATCTCGCGCAGCGCCAGTGCCCCCAGAACCGCCAGCAGAGCCGCCAGCGCCAGCAGGCCCGGCCAGGTGTCGCTCCAGGTGACGCCGCCGACGAAGCCCTGCCGGGCCGCTTCGATCACGTGGGTGACCGGGTTGACTTCGGCGATCTTCTCCAGCCATGGCTGCAGCAGTTCCAGCGGTGCGTAGGCGGGCGTCAGCAGGACCAGCCCCATCATCCCCGCCTGCATCAGCGGCGCCGCCGACTGGCTCTTGTAGTGGAGGGCCAGCATCGAGCCCCAGCAGGCGGCGACGGCGGCCATCGCCGCGACCATCAGGTAGCTGACGAGGAGCCCGTCGAGGCCCGGCCACCGGGCGCCGATCGCGAAGGCGATCGCCAGCACGAAGGTGGCGGGGACGAAGGCGCGGAGGCTGGCGGCGAGGACGTTGCCGGTGAGCAGGACCCAGCGCGGGGCGGGGGAGACGAGCAGGCGGTCGACCCAGCCCTGCTCGTAGTCGCGGGCGAGGTTGACCCCGGCCGCGGCTCCGGTGAAGCCGGCCCCCTGCAACATGCTGACCGGGACGATGAAGCTGACGTAGGAGCTGGTGTCGAAGCCGTTGAGCTGGATCAGACCGCCGAAGACGCCGTTGAGGCCGAGGAAGAAGATCGTCGGCGCCAGCACCCCCGGGATCGCCGCCCCCGGCACCCGCACCAGCTCGTTCTTCGCCCGCGCGATCAGGGCGGCTATCGTCGCGAGGTTCGTGCGCCATGCCGGCGGCGCCGGTGCTCTCAGGGCCGCGGTGACGCCTGCCGCCACCATCAGCCCACCCGCAGCCGGTGTCGCAGGGCGCGGGCGCTGAGCACCAGGCCGAGGACGACGATGCCGACGATCGCCGCCACCGCCTCCAGCGTCCGGGTCGCGTCGATCCCGGAGATGATCGGCTCCCGCACCCCCTCGACGATGAAGCTGAGCGGGTTGTACTCGGCGATCGTCTTCGCCGGCTCGACCATCAGCTCCTGGGGGAAGAAGGCCGAGGAGAGGAAGAGGACGACGAGGACGAGCGGGAAGAGTCCCTGGACGACGCTGGCGCTGCCGCTGCGCAGCGCGATCGCGGCGCCGATGCCGCCGACCGCCAGGGCTGCGGCCGTGGTCAGCGCGATCGCCAGCAGCGCCCCCGGGACACCGCCGGCGATCTCCGCCCCGAAGATCAGCCCGATCGCGAGGAACCAGATTGCTGCGAAGAGACCCAGGGCCGCCGTTCCGGCGAGGCGTCCGAGGACGATCGCGAAGCGTGGGATCGGGGCGGCGAAGAGGCGGTCGGTGAAGCCCATCTCGATGTCGACCGCGAAGGCGATGCCGCCGCTGTTGCCGGCCAGCATCATCGACTGCATCATCGAGCCGGCGAGCATGAACTGGAGGAAGCTCTGGACCGGGGGGAACCCCGGCAGTTCGATCCCGGCGCCGGCGCCACCGGTCTGAACCGCCAGCAGCAGGGTGGGGAAGACGACGATCGGGCTGATCAGCTGCGGCCGGCGGAAGGTCTGGCGGATCGAACGCGCGCCCAGCGCCCCCACCACCCGCGCGCTCCGCACCAGCTCACTCACGCCGGCGCCAGCTCCTCGCCGCTGCCCTCGCGCTCCTCTTTTTCGAGGTGGTGGCCGGTCTTGGCGACGAAGACGTCGTCGAGGGTCGGCCGCACCAGCTCCAGCGACTCGACCGCGACCCCGGCCTCGTCGAGGGCACGGACGACGCGGGGGATATCGGCGGCGCCCTGCTCGACCTCGACCAGGACGCGCTTGCCGTCCTTTGGCGGCAGCAGCTTCCCCAGCTCGGCGCAGGCGTGCTCGGCCGCGGGGACCGCCCCCTCGCTGACCAGGATCTCGACGTGCGGATTGCCGACCTCGGCCTTCAAAGCCTCCGGGGTGCCCTCGGCGACGATGCTGCCGCTGTCGATGATCCCGACGTTGTCGGCCAGCTGATCCGCCTCCTCCAGATACTGGGTGGTGAGGAAGACGGTGGTCCCGTCTTCGTTCAGCGCCCGTACCTCCTCCCAGATCGTTTTCCGGCTGACCGGGTCGAGGCCGGTGGTCGGCTCGTCGAGGAAGAGGACGCGCGGTTCGTGCACGAGCGCGGCGGCGAGGTCGAGCCGGCGCTGCATCCCGCCCGAGTAGCCGCCGACACGGCGGTCGGCGGCGCCGCTGAGGCCGACCCGCTCCAGCAGCGCGTCGGCGCGTTCGCGCCCCGCTGCCGGTGGCAGTCCCTGCAGCGTCGCCTGCAGGCGGATCAGCTCGCGCCCGGTCATCAGCGGATCGAGCGCCGCTTCCTGCAGGGCGACCCCGATCGTGGCGCGCACCTGCCGGGCTTCGCCGACCACGTCGCAGCCGGCGACGCTGGCCCGCCCCCCGGTAGGCAGCAGCAGCGTGGTCAGCATCCGCACCGTCGTCGTCTTGCCGGCGCCGTTGGGACCGAGGAAGCCGTAGATCTCTCCCTCCTCGACCCGCAGGTCGATTCCCTGCACGGCCCTGACCTCGCCGAAGGCGCGCTCGAGCCCAGCGACCTCGATCGCCGCCACGCTAGGCCTCCAGCGTCTCGGCGCCGCGCGTGGCCGGCGGCAGCGCCTCGACCCAGCGACGGCCGTTGGCGCGCTCGAGCGCCTCGGCGGCGTCGAGCAGCAGCTCGTCGCGCCCCCAGGCGGCCTGCAGCTGGAGGCCGATCGGCAGTCCTTCGGAGGAGCCGACGGGAACGCTGATCGCGGGGATGCCGGTGAGGTTGGCGAGGGCGCCGCCGCGGACGTTGGCTTCGTCGGCGGTGAGGGTGCCGCTCGGCAGCTCGACCAACGGTGCCTCCAGCTGCGGCGCCACCGCCGGCACGGTCGGCCAGGCGATCACGTCGACCTCCTCGAAGGTCTTGGCAAGGGTGCGGCGCGCCAGCGTCCGCACCTGCCCGGCCTTGATCGTCGCCATCGCCGGCAACAGCACCCGGTACTTGAGCAGACCGCGGCCGATCGGGCTCAGCTCCGGGTCAAGGCGGTTGAGGCGCTCGGGGGTGACGCCGCCGAGGCTCTCGCTGTTGGCGATGAGGACCGTCGCCAGCGTCGCCGAAGCCAGTTCGGGCAGCTCGATCTCACGCACCTCGCCGCCGGTCTCGCGCCGCAAATCCTCGATCGCCCCCTCGCAGGCCTCGCGCACCACCGGCGCCACGTCTTCGGAGACCTCGCCGCGGATGACGCCGATCCGCAGCCCCTCGGGCGTCCTCGCCCGCAGCTCTTCGCCGAAGAGGACGGAGTCGAGCAGGCGGCAGTCGGCGGCGTCGGCGCAGAGGGCGCCGGAGACGATCGTGGTCGAGATCTCGGCCATGTGGTGCCCGGCCATCGCCGACCGGCCGAAGGTCGGCTTCAGGCCGGTGAGGCCGCAGTAGGCGGCGGGGTAGCGGATCGAGCCGACGCCGTCGGCGCCGACCGCGCCGGCGACCAGGCGCGCCGCGACGGAGGCGGCAGGGCCGCTGGAGGAGCCGCCCGGACAGCGCTCGGGGTTCCAGGGATTGCAGGCCGGGCCGTAGACGGAGATGTTGCCGGTGCTGCTGGCGCCGAGCTCGTGCATGTTGCCGACGCCGACGACGACCGCGCCGGCGTCGCGCAGGGCCCGGTAGGGGGCGGACTCGCCCGGCTCGGCCTTCGCCAGCATCTCGGCGGCCCCGAACCGCTGCGCCCGCCAGGGCAGCGGCCACTCGTCCTTGATCACGATCGGGACCCCGTGCAGCGGCCCGGCCGGTGCCGCGGCAAGCATCTCCCGCGAGCGCTCCGGGAAGGTCTCGACGACGGCGTTCAGCGCCGGGTTCCGCTCCTCGATCCGGTCGAGGCACGCCCGCAGCAGCTCGCCGGCATCCAGGTCGCCGGCGGCGACGGCCGCCGCCTGCTCGCGCAGCGGGAGGTCGAGGGGCTCGCTCATCGTCTCGGCGGCGCCTGCGAGAGGTTGGGATCGTGCTCGACCGGGACCTGGCTGGTGTCGAGTTGCAGCAGCTCGAGGATCGGCGGCCAGAAGGCCTGGTGGGCGGCGCTGATCACCGCCAGCTCGATCTCGTCGGCCTCGATTTCGTAGGCGGCGAGGCCGGCGGGGATGAAATCGCTGCTGTGGTCCGAGGCCTCCATCTGGCGGCGAACCCTACCTTGGCTGGTCCGCCAGTTGGCCGGGATCGTGCAAAAGCCCCCGCAGCGGCGCATCCAGCCGGCCCGGACGGCAAGATTGGCGCCGCAACCGGGCTCCGAGCCCGGTGTTTGCCTGAGCGATGGCCTACGCAGAGACCAAAACCACCTCCCGGCGCCTCCCGGCGCTGGTCGGCGCTGCCGTCCTCCTGGCGGCACTGGTCGCGATCGCGGCACCGCGGCAGGCCGACTCGGCACCGCTGCGCGTCGTCGTCCTCGGCCAGACGCCGGAGACGCCGCCGGCCTCCTGCCCGGGCAAAATCGTCAACAACGTCGAGATCACGCCCTGCCGGGTCGAGGGCCACGTGACCGGCTTCCAGTCGATCGCCGACGGCGTCCCCCGTCCCTACGAGGCTCCCTTCGAAGGGAAAATCGTCGCCTGGTCGATCACCCTCGCCAAGCCCTCGAGGGTGGAAACGAAAACGACCACCGACGAGGTGGGTTTCTTCAATGACTTTCTCGGCGCCCCCTCGCAGGCCCGGATCGGCGTCCTGCGCCCGATCGAGGACTCGAAGCCGCCGAAATACAAGCTCGTGCGCCAGAGCCCGCTGGAGACGCTCAACCCCTACTTCGGCAGCACCCCGATCTTCGCCCTCGACCACCCGCTCACCGTCCTCAAGGGCCAGGTCGTGGCGCTGACCATCCCCACCTGGGCGCCGATGTTCGCCTTCAACGTCTCCGCTGACAACACCTGGCGCGGCAGCCGCCTGCCCGAACACTGCTCCTCGAAGGAGGACATCCAGGGCGGCCACCCCCAACAGGGCATCGGCAAGATCAAGACCTACGGCTGTTACTACTCCAACGCGCGCTTGCTCTACACGGCGACGCTCGTCAAGAATCCCTAGCGCGCCCTGACCGGCGCATCTCGGCGTCCTCGGTCGCTTGCGTGCAGAGCACGCGGCGCTCCCTGCGTCCTTGACCTGCTTGGTCAGGGCACGCTAGAAGCGCTAGAGGGCTTGTTGCCTTAGCCCGCAGTAGGGGCAATCCGAGACGTCCAGCCCGATCAGCTGGTCGCAGCGGCGGCAGGCGCGGAGGTTCTCGGGGCTGCGCGGGAGGGAGGACGCGGAGGGGGCCAGGGGTAGGACCCGGGCGACCGGCTCCATCTCCTCGCCGGTCTCGCGGTCGACGTAGACCGAGCCGGGTTTGGCGGGGGCGAGGGCCTCGCGGCCGGAGGCCGCGGCGCGCATGCGGTATAGCTGCTTCTCGTTCATCGCCGGGCACTCTATTAGCTTGCGCGGCTCCGATGCGCGTCCTCATTTTCCACGGCTACATGCTGCGCGGCACCGGCAGCAACATCTACAACGTCAACCTGGCGCGGGCGCTGGCCCGGCTCGGCCACGAGGTGCACCTGCTCTGCCAGGACCGCGAGGTTCGGATCGAGGGGGTGCGGATCCACAACCCCGACATCGACGGCCTTCTGCCCGTCTACGTCAAAGACCCCTACGAGGGATTCGAGGTGAAGTCGTTCCCGGAGCTGAGCGAGGGCGAGCTCGACCGCTACATCGAGGCCAACGTGGCCGCTGTGCGGGAGGTCGCGGAGGCGGCGGGGGGGATCGACCTCGCCCTCGCCAACCACCTGGTGATGGGACCGGCGATCCTCTCCCGCGCCGACGTCGCCCCCTTCGCGGCCAAGATCCACGGCTCGGCGCTGGAGTACACGGTCAAACCGTACCCCCGCTTCCTTCCCTACGCCCGCGAAGGCATGGAGGCCGCCCGCGGCGTCCTCATCGGCTCCGCCCATACCGCGCAATCTCTCTGGGCGACCCTGCCCGAAGTCCCGGGCCTGCGGGAGAAGACCCGGCTGGGGCCGCCCGGGGTCGACGTGGAGGAGTTCCGCCCGGGCGGTGCGCGTGAGCCGCTGGTCGCCTTCGTCGGCAAGCTGATCGTCTCCAAGGGTGTTGACCTCCTGCTCGCCGCCTGGCCGCTGGTGCGGGCGGCGCACCCGGAGGCGCGGCTGGAGATCGCCGGCTATGGCGCCTACGAAGAGGCCCTGCGGCGGCTGCTGGCGGCGCTCGAGCGCGGCGATCTCGATGCGGCCCGCGAGGTCGCCCGACTCGGGTGGGGACTGGAGGGCGGGGAGGAGCGGCCGCTCCCGATCCTCTCGGCCTTCCTCGCCGACCCACCCCCCGGCTACGCCGGGCAGGCGTGCGCTGCCGCCGGCTCGGTCGAGTTCGTCGGCCGGCTCGAGCACCACGAGGTCGCCTCCTTCTTCCCCCGGGCCGAGGCGATGGTGATGCCGAGCACCTTCCCCGAGGCCTTCGGGATGGTCGCGGTCGAGGCCGCCGCCTGCGGGACCCTGCCGGTTTCGGCCGGCCACTCGGGGATGCTCGAGGTCTCCCGGCAGCTGTGCGCGGACCTCCCGGAGGAGATCGGCGCCCTCACCTCGTTCCCGGTCGAGGAGGGCGCGGTGGAGGCGGTCGCCGCCCGGCTCGACCGCTGGCTGGCGCTCCCGGAGCCGCGGCGGGAGCACGCCCGCGAGGCCCTGGTCGAGACCGTCGCCCGGCTCTGGAGCTGGGAGGGAGTGGCCCGCGGGGTCCTGGCCGCGGCCGCCGGCGAGCTGGATCATCTTCCCCGTCCGACCAGCTAGTGCGAAGAGTCACCTGAGACCGCAAAGCCTCCCGCCGCCGCTTCAATAGAATGCCCGCCGCCCCAATGTACGGCCGCCTGCCCATAGTGAAGATGCTGCTGGTGACGATCGCCCTGACGGTGGTCATCTCAGCGGTGATGGTCCCGATCAACTGGGACGGCCAGGGCGCGTCCACGGCCGCGCCGAAGATCGACCACCTGCTGAACGTGATGATCGTCCTCTCGGCGTTCGTCTTCTCGCTGGTGATGGTGATGCTCGGCTATGCGCTCTGGAAATTCAAAGCGAAGCCCGGGGACGAGTCCGACGGGGAGCCGATCCACGGCAACACCCGCCTCGAGATCGCCTGGACCCTGATCCCGACGATCATCGTCCTCTTCGCCGGCGGCTACAGCTGGAAGGTGCTCGACGAGATCGAAGAGCCGGTGGACGGGGCCCTGACGGTCTCGGTCTTCTCCCAGCAGTACGCCTGGAGCTTCGCCTACCCCGGCAAAGGCTACGTCTGGTCCGAAGGGGAGCTGCACGTCCCGGTTGGACGCCAGGTCCAGTTCAAGATGCACGCGATGGACGTGATCCACTCCTTCTGGGTGCCCGAGTGGCGGATCAAGAAAGACAACGTCCCGGGAATCACGACCACGGCGATCGTCACCCCGGACAAGGAAGGGACCTACCAGCTCGTCTGCACCGAGCTCTGCGGCTTCGGCCACGCGACGATGCGGGCGAAGGTCGTCGTCGAGTCCCCGGGCAAATTCAGGAAGTGGGTGGAAGGCCTCGATCGGAAGCTGCCGGAACCGTTGATGGAAGTCCTCAAAGAGGAGAGCGTGACCAATCCCCCGGCCCTCGGGGCCGGTGGGGCGTAAAGGCATAATGGAGAGAGTTGATGGTTGACGCGATCAAGAGACCCGGCTGGTGGCGAGGCCTGCTCGGGGCCATTGCCTTCGGCGCCTTCGGTTTCGGCCTTGTCCTCATCCTGCGGAAGATCTCCGGCCTGGACCCGTACCAGACCGAACAGACCGGCTACCCACACGTGGTCGTGCCTGCGATCACGGCCCCGCTCGGCTTCCTTGCCGGCTTCGGCTGCTTCGACTACTGGCTGCGTTGGGCCGCCGGGCTGCCGACGATCCCCGACGACCACTCCCAGCACGGCGCCAAGAGCTGGAGGGACTACTTCAAATTCAACACCGACCACAAGGTGATCGGCGTCCAGTACGTGGTCACGACGTTCTTCTTCTTCTTCATCGGCGGCCTGATGGCGATGCTGATCCGGGCCGAGCTCGCCCAGCCGGGCACCCAGATCGTCGAAGCGTCGACCTACAACAGCCTCTTCTCGACGCACGCGGTGCTGATGATCTTCGTCTTCGTGATTCCGGTCTTCGCCGGGCTCGCGAACTACGTCCTGCCGCTGATGATCGGTGCGCCGGACATGGCCTTCCCGCGGCTCAACGCGCTCAGCTTCTGGATGCTGCCGCTGGCGGGGATCCTCTTCATCGGCAGCTTCCTCTGCCCGGGCGGTGCCTTCGACACCGGCTGGACCGGCTACGCGCCGCTCTCGACCGGGGCGCCGCTGGGTCAGTCCTTCTTCAACCTCGGCGTCCAGTTCGCCGGCGCTTCCTCGATCGCGACCGCGCTCAACTTCCTGGTCACGATCATCACCATGCGGGCGCCCGGAATGACCTTCTGGCGGATGCCGCTGCTGGTCTGGGCGAACCTCTCGACCTCGCTGCTGGTCGTCGCCGCGACCCCCTTCATCGCCGGCGTCCAGTTCATGGTCCTGTTCGACCGCGCCCTGCACACCAACTTCTTCGACTTCTCCGCTGGCGGCGACGTGATCAGCTACCAGCACATCTTCTGGTTCTACTCGCACCCGGCGGTGTACATCATGATGCTGCCCGGGTTCGGAATCGTCTCCGAGGTGATCTCGACCCACGCCCGCAAGCCGATCTTCGGTTACCGGCTGATGGCGCTGGCGCTGATCGGGATCGTCGTCCTCAGCTACACGGTCTGGGCGCACCACATGTTCGTCGCCGGCATGTTCGGCTGGCTGCGGGTGCCGATGATGATCACCACCCTGCTGATCGCGGTGCCGACCGGGATCAAGATCTTCTCCTGGCTGGGCACGCTCTATTTCGGGAAGATCCACACCTATTCGACCGCGATGCTGTTCGCGCTCGCCTTCATCGTCACCTTCACGATCGGCGGGATCAGCGGCGTGATGCTCGGCATGGTGCCAATCGACATCCACGTCTCCGACACCTACTTCATCGTCGCCCACATCCACTTCGTCCTCTTCGGCGGCTCGGTCTTCACGATCTTCGCCGGCGTCTACCACTGGTTCCCGAAGATGACGGGGCGGATGTACGACGAGAAACTCGGCCGCGTCCACTTCTGGGGCACCCTGGTCGGCACCTGGGGCACCTTCATCCCGATGCACTGGGTGGGGATGGACGGAATGCCGCGGCGCGTCGCCGACTACGCCGCCCAGTTCGGCGACTGGAACCTGCTGATCAGCGCCTTCGCCTTCATGCTCGGCGCCGTCCAGCTCGTCTTCCTCTACAACATGGTCGTCAGCTGGCGCTTCGGCCCGAAGGCAGATGGCAATCCGTGGCGCGCCAACTCGATCGAGTGGCAGGTCTCCTCGCCGCCGCCGATCTTCAACTTCGACGAGATCCCGCGGGTTGTCGGCGGCCCCTACGAGTTCGGGATCCCGGGGGCGAAACACGCGATCATGGCCGGCGAAGGCGCCGAAGTGCCCGCCGGTGAGAAAAGCGTGGTGGGCAGCTCCTCATGAGCGAGAGCGTTTCGCAGGCTGACGAGCGCAAGCCGCTGCTGGTCTTCCTCAACGAGGTGGCCGGGGGCCGCAAGCTGCTGGGGGCGGTGCGCGAGCGCCAGGACCAGATCTCCGGCGTCGTCGTCGCGGCGCCGCAGAACCAGCCTTCCGTCGGCCAGCTGATCGACACCAGCGAGGTGCGCGAAGCCGCCCGCGCCCGCGTCGAGGTGACGATGGCGGTGCTGAGCGAGTTCGGGATCCCCTCGGTCGGCGAGGTGATGGACCCGGAGTCCTCGCTGGCGCTCGACGACGCAGTCCGCGCCCACCGTCCCGGCGAGGTCCTGCTCTCCTGCCTGGCCGATACCCGCTTCGGCTTCATGCGCCGCGACCTCGTCGAGTGGGCGCGCGAGCGGGTCGAGCCCGAGGTGAAATTGACTCACATCCCGGTCCGGATCGAGGACGACGCGATCCGCTGGGACCTCAACCACACCCTCGTCGTGGCGACCAAGACCGTGGCCGCCCCCGATCTGGTCAACCGGCTGAAGGAGCGCGCCAACATCCGCCCGCACCGCTTCACGATCATCTGCCCGCGGGCCGAGGAGGTCAGCGAGGGACAGGTAGTGCGCGACCTGGCGTCGACCCTGGCCGAGCTTTACCGCTCCGAGATCGACGCCACCGGCCAGCCGATGAGCCCCGATCCCTTCTACGCGGTCAAAAACGCCGTCGAGCACTACCGGATCGACGACATCCTCATCTCCACCTTCGCCGGCGAGCGCTCGCGGTGGCTCGAGGAGAACCTGATCGGCCGCGTGCGCGAGATCACCGAGAAGTCTGTCGAGCACATCGAGGTCGGCCGGCCCGCGACCGCTGTCGCCGCTGCCGTCGCCGAGGGAGAGGCAAGCTGATGGAGAGCGCCACCGTCGCCGTCGGTCACGACCACGCCGATCATCATCACGGCCCGCCCGAGGCCAACCAGAGCTCCCGCATCGACCGCCAGACGCTTGGCATCCTCCTCTTCATCGTCTCCGAGGTGATGCTGTTCGGGGCGTTCTTCGCCTCCTACTTCTTCCTCCGCGTCGTCGTCGACCCGCCGAGCTGGCCGCCGCACCCCTACGAGCTGCCGGTGGCGGTGGCGGGGATGAACACGGCGATCCTCGTCTCCTCGAGCTTCACCGTCCACTACGCGCTGGAGTCGATCCGCCGCGGTAACCGCACCGGCCTCAAACTCGGCCTGGTGGCGACCTGGCTGCTGGGCGCGACCTTCCTCTTCATCCAGATCAACGAGTACGCGCATCTAGGTTTCAGCGCCCGCGACCTCAGCTTCGGCTCGATCTTCTACAGCCTCACCGGCCTCCACGGAGCCCACGTCTTCGTCGGCCTGATGCTGCTTTCGTTTGCGACGATCCGCGCCTTCCGCGGCCACTTCGGCCCCGCCGCGAAGGACCACCTAGGCGTCGAGGTGCCCGGTATCTACTGGCACTTCGTGGACATCATGTGGATCATCGTTTATGTGACCGTGTACATCCTTTAGCGGCCGCTGCAAACCGGCGCATCTCGCGGTCCTCGGTCGGTTGGATCGGGTCACGCACCAACAGTGCGCTCCCCTCACCAACCTCCCTGCGTCCCACGACCTGCTTGGTTTTCGCGGCCGTTCGAACTTCGGATAGGAAGATCACGGGATGAAATTCAATGAGGCGGCGGTTTTCAAATGGGTCGTGATCGTCGGGATTGCGGCGGCGGTGATCATCGCGGTGACGCTTTTGACGCGGCCGCTGGTGGGGTCACTGTTGGGGCTGGCGATCGTGATCGCCGGCTGCATGTACGCCTACCGGTGGGCGCGGGAGAGATGGCGCTGAAATTGGCACAGAGAATTTTCGTTCTACGACAAAAAGTTGCATTTATCTCTGTAGGCTGGCAACATGCACGTGATGACCGAGGGTAGGACCGACGCACGGCTCGACGAGTTGAACGACAAGGTGGACGAGGGGTTCCGGCAGGTCGCCGAGGGATTCGAAGCCGTCGCTAAGCAGTTCGAGAAGATCGATGAGCGGTTCAATCGACTTGAAGCCAGAGTGATCACGCGGGAGGAGTTTGAGGGGCGCTCTGCTGAAGTCAATCAGCGGCTGGATCAGGCTAACCGTCACATCGAACAGATCGATTCACGCGTCTTCGCGATGAGTCGCTCCCTTTTGGTCGGCGCTATGGCACTGTCCGCATCGATGATCGCCGTCTTCGGCGTTTTTGCCGCGGTGCTTGCGGCGAAGTTCTAGAGCCGCCAGCGTCAGCGCGATCGGGACGGTTGCCGGGGTCTGGTTGACGAAGAAGAAGAGCAGGTCGAAGGCGGGGCAGATGACGGCGGCTAGGGCCGCGCCCTGCAGCTGCAGGCGCCGGTCGGAGGCAAGTAGGGCGCCCAAGGTGGCGGCGACGAAGAGGTCGCCGAAGCCCATCACCGACGAGCCGAAGGAGGCGAGCTGGAGGCGGGGGAGGTCGGCGGCCGGAGCGGCGGCGTTGAGGACGGCGTTGGGCTCCTGGAGCAGGTTCGAGAAGACCAGCCAGGCGTCGATTACGGCCATCGCGTAGATCCCCGGCTTCAGCCAGCGCGGCGGCACCACGCAGGCGACGAGCCAGCCGAGGCTGACGCAGGCGAGGGCGGAGAGGACGAGGGCGGCGGTCTCGCCGCTGAGGGAGCCCTCGGCGGCCCAGGCGAGCACGAACAAGGGAACGGCTAAGAGTGCGAGCCAGTGCCTCGCCCCGTGGATCAGCCAGGCCAACGCCGCAGCCGCCAGCGGCGGGACCGCGGCCAGCGCCAGGTAGGTGAGAAAGCGGGCGCTGGCCGATTCGAGTGCGATCGCGGAGACGACCACGACGATCGAGAGCGGCAGGACCAGCGCCCACCACCTGCTCTGCAGTTCCCGGAGCAGCCGGGTCGCGGGGGCTTTGGGCAGGGCTACGAGGGCGGCCTGGACCAGGCTGAGGACGCCGATCGAGAGCCAGAAGGGGAGCAAGCCTCAGGCGGAGCCGGCGGCGGCCTGGACCGGACGCTCGGCGTCCTCGGCGCGAGCCGCCGAATCGGCGCGCCGCGGCTCGAGACGCCCTGCGGCAGCGACAGTCCAGAGCATCGCCAGCCAGTTGGCGGTGGCGACGGCGACGTGGACCCAGACCATGCCCGCCGGCAGTTCCAGCGCCCACTGGACGCCGCCGATGGCGCCCTGCAAGGCGAGGAGGCCGATCACCAGCGTCAGCGGCCGCAGGGCCCGCCTGTCGGCGCCCGGGCGCCGCAGCAGGAACCAGACGCCGATCGCCGCGACACCGTAGACGGCGGCGATCACGGCGTGGCGCTGCACCACCCACTCCAGGGTGCCGGTCCCCTCGAAGTCGAAGCGGTGGACCAGCTGGCCTTCGTGGGCGCCCGCGTGGGGTCCCGAGGCGGTGGCGATCGTCCCCGCCAGTATCGTCAGCTGCCCCAGCGGGATCAGCGCCCGCACCGCCCAGACGCTGAGCCGATCACCGGAGCGGCGACGCTCCCACGGTTCGTAGCGCGAGCACCATGCAAGCGCGAAAGCGGTGTCGAGCAGCATCATCGAGAGGATGAAGTGGGACATCACCAGCCCCGGCGCCAGGTGGTACTTGACCACCAGGGCGCCGAGGATCGCTTGGCCGACGACGCCGAGCGGCAGCAGGGCGCCGAAGAGGGCGAGGTGCCAGCGGTAGGGGCGGCGGAACCAGGCGAGGATGCTGGCGGCGATCACCGCGAAGCCGACGAAGCCGGTGAGGAGCCGGTTCCCGTACTCGATCACCGCGTGCGATTCGAGCGGGGGGGTGGTGCCGCCGTAGCATTTCGGCCAGTCCGGGCAGCCGAGGCCGGAGCCGGTGAGCCGTACCGCGGCGCCGGTGAGGACGATCAGCGACAGAGCCGCTAGGGCAACCAGGGTGACCTGCGCGTAGCGCGCGGGGGAGATCTCGAGGCGGCGTTTCAGGCGGTCCCGCATCTATCCACAATCATGGCAGCGGCCGTTCGGCCGCAGCGACCTCAGCCTTTGGATTCGCCGGAGCCGCCGCCGGCGTTTTCGAGCAGGTATTTGACGAGGTCTTCGAGTTCTTTCGGAGTCAGTTCCTGCTCGTAGGTCTGCGGCATCACGTTGGGCGGGTAGCCCTTGACGATCTCGGCGTTGGGGTCGACGATCATCTCTTCGACCGCGGCCTCGCTTTCGTCGGGAAGTTCTTCATCCAGGTTCGGGCCGGTGACGCCGCCGGCTTCCGCTGCGAGGAAGGTGTGGCAGGTGCCGCAGCCGTTGCTGGCGAAGACCTGGGCGCCGGGGCCACCCGGGACCTCCGGCGGGGCGGCACCGGGGACGCCGGCCCATTCGCCGACGTAGGCGGCGACGTCGTCGAGGTCTTGGCCGGTGACGAGGTCGGCCGGCATCGAGACGGCGGAATTGCCGTTGCTGGGTCGGGGGTACTCGATCTGCGCCTTGACGACGCCCTCGATCGTGTCCGAGTCGTTGCCTTCTTCACGTGCCGCCGCGAAAGCGTGGTCGAGGTTCGGTCCCTGCTGGCCGGTGCTCCCGGCCTGCGCCAGCGCATGGCATTCGCCGCATTTCTGGACGAATAGGGTGCGGCCGCGCTGCGGGTCCGCGTCGGTGGTTCCGCAGCCGGAAGCGACCACCACGAGGGCGAGCAGGGCCACGAGGGCGAGCAGCGAGGTGAATTTCGAAGAGCGGGCCATGGGGTGGAATGCGAGCGGAAGTCTATATGTCGCCGCCCCCGGGAAGCATGTCGTCAGGCACGCTGTGTCGGATAATCTTGAGGCGATCCGCACTAACTGGAAATCGCAAGCGACGGGAGGCCGCAGATGCAGGTGAGGGACGGGATGTCGGAGATCACGTTGACCGTGGGGCCGTCCCACACGCTGCGCGAGGCGGCCGAGAAGATGGTCGAGAAAGGCACTGGGGCGGCGCTGGTCATCGATGCGGAGCTGCCGGCCCCATCGATCGTCACCGAGCGCGATCTACTGGTCTCGGTCGCCCAGGGGCAGGACCCGGCCATGGAGCGCGTTTCCGATCACATGAGCGAGGGCGTGCTCTCCGCGGCGCCGGACTGGAGCCTCGAGCGGGCGGCCGCGGAGATGTCCCGCCGCAATGTCCGCCACCTCGTCGTCTTCGACGGCGGCGACGCAGTCGGCGTCCTCTCGATGCGCGACATCGTCCGCTGCTGGACGTCGGACGGCGCTACCTCAGAGATGCAGCTGCCCGGCTAGGGCTGCGGAGGGCCGCTGATCGTTTCAACGGGGAGTGCCGCTCCCCGAGTCTCCTGGCGGCGGGGCAGCCGGTAGTAGTCGCGGACCGAGCCGCGGACGATGCTGCGAAAGGCGGCGAGAACGAAGATCGCGCCGATCAGCCCCCAGATGTAGGGGGGGAACATGAAGCCGCCGGCGAAGGTGCCGCAGATCAGGCCGATGGCGCCGATGGCGAAGAAGATGGGCCCCCACGACGGCCGCGGCAGGTAGATCGTCTCGCCGGGCTCGGGGATGTGTCGGTGCTCAGCCATGCGGTTCCTACTGGGCGATGTAGAGGAAGGCGGCGACGAAGCTGAGGGCGAAGATGCCGGCGGCGATGCCTCCGGCCACAAGTCCGGCTTTCAGCTGTCGGCGTGCGGTCTCGCGGTCCATTGGGACGGAGTTCTATCAGGACATGAGGCGTTGGGGAGGAGCCGTGTGCCCTCCCCAGAGACCGTCGCGCAGCTGGGCGCGGTCTTGGGCGCGTTTGTGGTCTCAGGAGCCTCTGTGGAGGGGCATCCGGGTCCTCCTATTGGCCCTGGGTGGCGTCGCTGGAGTGGCTCAGACGTTGGCGGCGATCGCCATCGAGAGGAAGAGCAATGCCAGGTAGGCGAGGGAGAAGAGGTAGGTGCGGAGGGCCCAGCGGCGGTCTCGGGCCCGGTAGAGGCGGGTGGCGAAGTAGATGAAGGTGGCGCCGAGGAGGATGGAGGGGATGACGTAGGCGACGCCGAGGCCGCCGGCGCAGAAGGGGAGCTGGGTGACGGCGTAGAGGAGGACGGTGTAGAGGAGGATTTGGCGACGGGTCTCCTCCTCGCCGCGGACGACCGGCAGCATCGGGATCCCAGCCTTCGCGTACTCGTCCTTCATCAGCAGCGAGAGCGCCCAGAAGTGCGGCGGCGTCCAGAAGAAGACGATCGCGAACATGTAGAAGGCCATGCCGCTGAGCTCGCCGGTGACGGCGGCCCAGGCGACGAGGGGCGGGACAGCGCCGGCAGCGCCGCCGATGACGATGTTCTGCGGCGTCCGCCGCTTCAGCCACAGCGTGTAGACCCCGACGTAGCCGAGGAAGCCGCTGAGCGAGAGCGTCGCCGCCAGCGGGTTCACGGTCAGCGACAGCAGCAGGAAGGAAGCGGTTGCGAGGGCCACCCCGAAGATCGTCGCCGCCCGCACGGAGACCCTGCCGGAGGCGACGGGGCGGGTGGCGGTGCGGGCCATCGTGCGGTCGATATCGCGGTCGACGGCGTGGTTGATCGCCCCGGCCCCGCCCGCGGAGAGCGCTCCCCCGAGGCAGGTGAGGAGGATCAGTTCAAGTGATGGGTTCCCCGCCACGTACATCGTCGTCACCGTGGTGAAGAGCAACAGCGACTGCACCTTCGGCTTGGTCAGCGTCAGGTAGTCGCGGACGACGGTGGGGAGGAGCGTGCGGGTGGCCGTCGTCGGGTTGGGCGCGGTCTGCGCGCCGGCGCCGGTCTGCATGGGGCTCAGGCTACCGGCTGCGATTCGCGCGCCGCCGCCTGCTCGGAGCGGCGGGTGCGATTGCCGATCGCCACGCGGATGTCGCGCAGCGGCCGGGCACTGCGGACGTCGGGCAGGACGTCGAAGTTGTGCGGCTCCGGCGGCGAGAGCGTGAACCACTCGAGCGTGTCGCCGGCCCAGGGGTCGTGGCCCGCCTCGGGGCCGTTGGTGCGGCTGAAGATCGCGTTGAGGATCGTCAGCAGGATCCCGACGAAGAGGACGAAGACGCCGATCGAGGCGATCACGTTGTAGGCGGTGACGCCGGTGCCGGCGAAGTACTTGTAGGCGTCGACGACCTGGCCCTGCTCGGCGCCGGCGAAGAAGAGCGGTACGAAGCCCAGCAGCAGGCCGGCGAGGATCGTCCAGAAGGAGATCTTGGCGAGGCTCTCGCCCATCGTCCGGCCGGTCATCTTCGGGAACCAGTAGTGAAGCGCCGCGAAGCCGCCGAAGACGGCGCCGCCGACGAGCGCGAAGTGGGTCGCGGCGGTGGAGTCGGTGGTGTTCTTCAGGTGCCAGGCAGCGGCGACCAGGGAGTGGCAGAGCTCGGAGGCGAGGCCGACCCCGATCGCGAAGATCGCGCCGAGCGCGAACAGCAGCGGCGCCCGCACCCGCAGGGTGCCGCCGGCCAGGGTCGCGATCAGGTTGAAGAAGACGAGGCCGAAGGGGACGATCAGCGCCAGCGACATCAGCATCGCGTAGTACATCCAGCCGATCCCGATCGGGGCGGTCAGCATGTTCTGCATCCAGGCCAGGGTCCCGATCACCGCGATCGCCGCCAGGCAGGCCATGACGACGTTGCGGTTGAAGAGCGGTTTGCGCGAGAAGGTGGCGGCGATTTCGGCGATCGCGCCGAAGGCGAAGATCAGGACCAGCATGTAGGTGCCGGTGTAGAAGATCCAGCTCAGGTGCTGCCAGAGCAGCGGCGCGCCGCCGGAGCCGTCGGCGAAGAAGATCCCGTCGTAGTTACGGTCGATCATCAGCATCGTCAGCGCCGCCAGCAGCACCGGCCCGACGACGACCATCAACCAGGAGCCGACGGCGGTGGCCCAGGCGAAGAGCGGCATGCGGCGCCAGGCCATCCCCGGCGCCCGCATCGTTTTCAGCGTCGCGATCAGGTTGATCGCGAGGAGGACGAAGCCGAGCGTCGCCAGGCCGGTCGCCGTCGCCCAGGCGTCGACACCGTTGTTGGAGAGGAAGGCGACCTCGCTGAGCGGCGCCAGCGGGTTGACCCCGGCCTCCGAGGGGGTGAAGAGGAAGGTCGCGTAGAGCACCGTGGCCCCGGCGACCCAGAGCGCCATGCCGACCTGTCCGAGCCGCGGCAGCGCCGCCCCGCGGGCGCCGATCTGCAGCGGCGCCACGTAGTGGAAGAGCCCGAAGGCGAGCGGTAGGGCGAAGAGGAAGACCGCGCTGGCGCCGTAGAGCGAGAGCATGCGGTTGAAGGCGACGGGGGAGAGGAACGTGTTCTCGGGGACGAGCAGCTGGATCCGCATCAGCACCAGCTCGATCAGGGCGAGGAAGAGGAAGCCGAGAGCGCCGGTGATGAGGATCTGGCCGATGTCCTTGTGGTCGGCCGAGGTCGCCAGCTGCGACCAGCGGGGACGGGAGGCGCTGTAGCCGTCGGCGACGAGCTCGGGGCGCGGGCTGGGGCTCATGGGGTGTCTCCGTTTTCGATCAGGCCGACGACCCGTTCCTCGGCGGCGTCGATCTCTTCGTCCAGCGTTTCGATGAATTCTTCGTATTCCTCCGGGGAGACGACTTCCACCTCGGTCCGCATCGCCGCGTAGGCCTGGCCGGAGAGGGTGGCGGAGTCGCCGCCGTAGACGCCCGGCTCGTCGGCGACGAAGAGCACCTTGTTGGTCTTGCCGGGGACCGCGTCGGCCTTACGGGCCAGTTCTTCGACGTTCCAGGTGTGGACGACGTCGGTGGAGACGACTTCGAGCTCGACCGCGGTGTCCTCGGGGACCACCAGCTTGTAGTAGGAGAAGGCGCCGTTGGGGTAGTCGTAGCGCCACAGCCACTGCTGGCCGGTCGCCTTGATCTTCAGCGGTTCGCCTTTCAGCGAGGCGAGGCCGGCGTCGCCCGTCTCGGGCCTTTCGCGGACGTTGTCGGTGAAGACGATGCCGAGGATGAAGAGCAGTGCCGCGAAGACCGTCAGCACCCCGGCGACCCGGAACTGCAGTCCGTGGCCGCTGAGCAACTGGCGCGGCTCCGCTCCCCGCTCGCCGCGGTAGCGGCGGACGACGAAGAGCAGCGCGCCGACGAGCGCGATGATCAGGATCGCGGCGGCGACGGTGCCGATCCAAAGCAGGGTGTCGATCTGGTCAGTGCCAGGGGAGTGGGACGCCAAAGCGCGGCCATTCTATTCAGGCGGGGCGGCGCTGCGGTTTCCCGGTCCCCTTCCCGCTCCGGACCTATACTCGCCGACTCCGTGACAGCCTGGGAATCCCCACGCACGCCTGGCGGCGCCGGGCACACTTCGCGGGGCGTCGTCCTCAGTCGGCCAAATGGCGCTGCCATTCGGCCTCCCTGCGTCCTACCCCCGCTCGGCCCGGCACTCGCCAGCCGCACGCGCGGATTCCCAGGCTGTCACTGATGAGGAGGCGCTCCCGGCCATCGAATGCGCTTCGCCTCGCGGTGCGCGCCGGTGGTCTCGCCGCGATCGCGGGGGCGGCCGCCGTCCCCCTCCTACGCCGCCGCCTGCGGATCCCGACCCCGGTCACGGTCGCCAGCGTCGCCTGCGCGCCGCTGGCGCTGGCGGTCCTGCAGCCGCGTTCGAGGCGCCGCGACGTCGCCCTCTTCGCCCTGCAGATGTGGGCCTTCACCGTCGCCCACGAGCTCCCCTACGACGATCCCGAGCGCCTGCGCGCCCGTCTCCGCAGCCGCTACCCGATCCGCACCGACAAGCTGATCGGCGCCGGCCGCCTCCCCAACGCCCGCCTGCAGCACGCCTTCGCGGGGATGCCTGGCGTCGGCGCTCTGAACAAGGTCCTCACCTGGACCCACTGGCTCTGGTTCGTCGAGCCCTACCTCTCGCTCGCCTTCATCCTCGTCCGCCGCAACCAGCGCTTCCCCCGCTCCGCCCGCCAGATGGCCGCCGTCTTCGACCTCGGCTGCGCCGTCTACTTCGCGGTCCCGACGGCGCCGCCGTGGTGGTCCTCCGAGCAGGGGCTGACCGGCGAAGAGGTGCGGCGGATCATGGTCGAGGTCGGCGAACCGACCTGGGGACGGGCCTGGGAGCGGATGTACGACGCCCTCGGCGGCAACCCCTGGGCGGCGATGCCCTCGCTGCACTTCGCCACCTCCCTGCAGGCGGCGCTCTCGCTCTCCGAAGCCGGCAGGGTCGAGGGCGCGCTCGGCTGGGGCTACGCCGGCACGCTCGGCTTCGCCCTCGTCTACCTCGGCGAGCATTACGTCACCGATCTCCTCGCCGGCGTCGCCCTGGTGGCGGCGGTGCGCAAGGGGGAGCCGCTGGCGGAACCCCTTGTACGCAGGGTAAACGGGGGATTGCAGCGCCTGGAGAGGATCGCCAACGGGTAACTTCCCTGGCGTGTCTCCGGAAGACCCGGCGAACGGCGGCAGCCGCTTCGCCGACATGCCGATCTTCACGACGCGGCGGCTGGTCCAGACCATCGTCGCCGTCTTCCTGCTGCTCGGGGCGATCTACTTCCTCTTTCCCAAGATCGTCGGCCTCGGCAACGCCCTCGACCGGCTCGACGAAGCCGATCCGATCTGGATCGCGGTGGCGATCGGGTTCAACGTCCTCGCCTACGCGACCTACATCGCCCTCTTCAAAGCGGTGGTCGGGGGCGACGCGCTGCGGCTGACCTGGGGCGAGACCTACGAGATCAACATGGCCGGGGTGGCCGGAACGCTGCTCTTCTCGGCCGGCGGCGCCGGCGGCATCGCCGTCACCTACTGGGCGCTGCGCAAGGCGGGGATGCGGCGGCGGGACGTCGCCCGGCGCATGGTCGCCTTCGTCTCCCTCCACTACATCTTCTACCCGATCGCCCTGATCGTCTTCGGCATCCTCCTGCGGACCGGGGTGATGAACGGCAAGAGCTCGGTCGAGCTGACCATCGTCCCCGCCGCGATCGCCGGCGTGCTGCTGATCGTCGGCGTCCTGGTGACGCTGATCCCGCCCGACGCCGAGCGCCGGCTCGCCCGCTTCGCCCACACCGAGCGCTCGCGCCACTTCCTCGAGAACCTGGGGAAAGTGCCGGCTACGCTGGGCGAGGGCTTCCGCTTCGCCTTCGGCCTCTTCGCCCATCCCTCCAAGGGCGGGCTCGCGGTTCTTGGCGCCGCCGGCTTCTGGGCCGCCAGCATCGGCGTCCTCTGGGCCTCCTTCCACGCCTTCGGCGTCCAGGTCCCGCTCGCGGTCGTCGTCCAGGGCTTCTTCCTCGGCATGGTCGCCAACCTCTTCCCGCTGGCGCCGGCGGGCGTGGGGGCGGTCGACGCCGGCATGATCGGCGCCTTCGTTCTCTTCGGGATTCCGGAGGAGACCGTTTTCCCGGCGGTCCTGATCTTCCGCCTCGTTGCCTTCTGGATGCCGATCCCACCCGGCATCTTCGCCTTCTTCCAGCTCCGCCACACCGTCCACCGCTGGGAAGAGGAGGGTCTGCCGATCGACCGCGGCGGCCGGGCGACCTCCGATCTGGAGCCCGGGGCGGGACCGCTGGAAGGCTCCGGTCAGCTTGAATCCGGCCGCGGCGAGGCGTACTATAAAAAGTAAAGTAATAGACTTCAGGCGGCAGATATGACTGAGCAGAAGAAGGTTGAGAACGTGATCATCGTCGGCGGGGGGCCGGCCGGGTACACGGCGGCGCTCTACACCGCCCGCGCCAACCTAGAGCCGCTCGTCTTCGAGGGCTTCCAGTGGGGCGGCCAGCTACAGAACACGACCGAGGTCGAGAACTACCCCGGCTACCCCGAGGGGATCATGGGGCCGGAGATGATGGCCCAGTTCCGCGCCCAGGCCGAGCGTTTCGGAACCCGCTTCGTCACCGACGACGTCGACCGGGTCGAGGTCTCCGACGGCGGCGTCCAGAAGGTCTTCCTCGGCGACGAGGAGCACCGGGCGAGGACGGTGATCCTGGCGATGGGGGCGGAGCCGAAACGGCTCGGCGTGCCCGGCGAGATGGAGCTCGGCGGCCGCGGCGTCTCCACCTGCGGCGTCTGCGACGGCGCCTTCTTCAAAGACCAGAAGGTGATCGTGATCGGCGGGGGCGACTCGGCGATGGAGGACTCGATCTTCATCTCCAAGTTCGCCAGGAACCTGACGATCGTCAACCGCCGCGACGAGTTCCGCGCCTCGAAGATCATGTTCGAGCGGGCGCGGGACAAGGAGAACATCGACCTGAAGACGCCGTTTGTAGCCGAGGAGTTCCTCGCCGGCGAGAGCGGCAGGCTGGAGAAGGTCCGCCTGCGCAACGCCGAGACCGGCGAGCGGGAGGAGATCGAGACCGACGGCGCCTTCGTCGCGATCGGCCACGTGCCGAAATCGGAGATCGTCGCCGGCCAGGTCGAGACCGACGAGGACGGTTACATCGTCACCGAGGCGGGCTCGACCCGGACCAACCTCGGCGGCGTCTTCGCCGTCGGCGACGTCGTCGACCACACCTACCGCCAGGCCGTGACCGCGGCCGGCACCGGCTGCATGGGCGCGCTCGACGCCGAGCGCTACCTGCGCGACGCCGACGTCCCGGTCGAGGCACACTGGATGCCCGGCGGCGAGCCGGCCGAGATCGCCACCGGTTCGTAGTGGCTCCTCACTTCTTGGATTAAGAAATTTCTCCTTGAATGGCCGGGGATCCCCCCGGTATACCTTGGGCCTCGTGAGCCCAAACTGCTCCCATCTTGACTCGGTCAACTACCCGGACCTCCCGGACGAGGTCGCGGGCTGCGAGGAGTGCCTGGCGATGGGGATGCGGTGGGTCCACCTGCGGATGTGCCAGACCTGCGGCCACGTCGGCTGCTGCGACAACTCGATCGGCAAACACGCGACCGCCCATCACCAGGACACCGGCCACCCGATCATCCGCTCGGCCGAGCCGAACGAAGACTGGAGCTGGTGCTACGTCGACGAGGTGATGATGCGCCTCGACAGCGGTAGCTGAGGGCTCAGGCCTCCGGCGTCACGATCGCGAAGCTCGGGTCCGGCTCCTCCAGCAGCCCCAGCAGCTCGCCGAGTTTCTCCCCGTCGCCCTCGACGCGCAGGCGGCCGCTGGTGGCGAGCTCGGCGAGGTCGGCGCTGCCGGAGAGCATCTCGTTCAGCGCACCGCGCTCGATCACGAGGGTCGCTTCGGCCTTCGCGCCCGGCTTCCAGGGCCGGTGCTGGAGAACGCCGTTTTCAACGGTCAGCAGGTGGCGCTCGTCGGGAGCGGTCACCTGCCAGCCGATCGCCAGGCGCCTGCCCCAGGCGCGCGGGCCGTCGAGCCTCACCTTCATCCCGTCGAGGATCTGGGCGACCGAGAGCTGGGCGAGGATGTCGGGGGCGCGGGTATCGGTGGGAGTGCCGGTGACGCCGCCGCGCAGCTCCGCGGCGCCGGCGAGGTAGAAGTTTCGCCAGGTCGCGTTCTCGGACCCGTGGCCGAGCTGCTCCAGCGTGTCGGCCTGCAGCTCCCGGGCCGCCCGGTTCTCCGGCTCGGCGAAGACGACGTGGTTGACCAGCTCCGCGACCCAGCGGTAGTCGCCGGCCTCGAAGGAGGCGCGCGCCAGCTCCAGCGCCCGCTCGGCGCCGCCGATCGCCTCGACGTAGCGCCGCGCCCGCTCGACCGGCGGGTGCTCCCAGAGGTGGGCCGGGTTGCCGTCGAACCAGCCCATGTAGCGCTGGTAGACCGCCTTGACGTTGTGGCTGACCGAGCCGTAGTAGCCGCGGCAGTGCCACTCC
>JBIOVP010000166.1:0-4998 GCA_044867815.1 Solirubrobacterales bacterium
GCACCTGCGCGTGCTCGGACGCGGGATCGACCTTCAGCGTCTCCTCGACGTCGGCATCGTCCTCGACGTAGCGGTTCACGCCCACGACGACGTCCTGCTCGGTGCGGTAGCGCTCCTGGTAGCCCCAGGCGGACTCGTCGATCTCCTTCATGATGAACTCGAGCGCGTTGACCGAGCCGCCCAGGTCCTCCACCTTCTTCATCAGCTCCCAGGAGCGGTCCTCGATCTCGTCGGTGAGGGACTCGACGAAGTAGGAGCCGGCGAAGGGGTCCACCGTGTCGGCGACGCCGGACTCGTGGGCCAGCACCTGCTGGGTGCGCAGGGCGATCCGCGCCGAGCGCTCGGTCGGCAGCGCCAGCGCCTCGTCGAAGCCGTTGGTGTGCAGCGACTGGGTGCCGCCGCAGACCGCCGCGAAGCCCTGCAAGGCGACGCGGATGATGTTCACCTCCGGCTGCTGGGCCTGCAGCGTCACCCCACCGGTCTGCGTGTGGAAGCGGATCTGCATCGATTTCGGGTTCTCCGCCCCGAACCGCTCCTTGACGATCTCGGCCCACATCCGGCGCACCGCCCTGAACTTGGCGATCTCCTGGAAGACGTTGTTGTGGCCGTTGAAGAAGAAGGCCAGCCGCGGCGCGAACTCGTCGATCTTCAGGCCCCGCTCCAGCGCCGCTTCGACGTAGGCGATCGCGTTGGAGAGCGTGAAAGCGACCTCCTGGACAGCGGAGCAGCCCTTCTCGCGGATGTGGTACCCGGAGATCGAGATCGTGTTCCATTTCGGCACGTTCTCGCTGCAGTACTCGAAGATGTCGGTGGTCAGCCGCATCGTCGGCTCCGCGGGATAGATGTAGTTGCCGCGGGCCATGTACTCCTTCAGCACGTCGTTCTGGACGGTGCCGCGCAGCTTCTCGCTCGGGACCCCCTGCTCCTCGCCGACCAGCTCGTAGAGCAGCAGCAGAATCGCCGCCGGGGCGTTGATCGTCATCGAGGTGGAGACGCCGTCGAGCGGGATCTGGTCGAAGCAAATCCGCATGTCCTCGATCGTGTCGATCGGGACACCGGTGCGGCCGACCTCGCCGTGACAGAGCGGGTCGTCGGAGTCGCGGCCGAGCTGGGTCGGCAGGTCGAAGGCCATCGAGAGGCCGGTCGAGCCGTGCTCGATCAGGTAGCGGTAGCGCTCGTTGGTGTCCTCGGGCGAGGCAAAGCCGGCGTACTGGCGCATCGTCCAGAGCCGGTCGCGGTACATACCCTCGTGGATGCCCCGGGTGAACGGCGGCGCGCCGGGCTCGCCGAGGCGCTTCTCGAGGCCGGGGGCGACGTCGCCCTCGTCGTAGAGGGCCTTGATCTCGATCCCGGAGTCGGTGAAGACGCGCTCGTCGTCGGGGCCGACCACGGGCGCGATCGTGCGGTGCGCCTCCTGGGCGCCGGAGCTGTCGCTGGTCGCCATCGCCCGGGAGGATATTGAGGCGGCCGCTCCGGGTGCGGGCTGCCGGATCGACCGATGCCCGCTGTCACGCGGGGACCGGAACATCGGTCCAGTTGCAGGGTTGTAAAAGCAGATCAAGCGGGAATAACCTGTTCAGACAAGTCAACTCGCCGTAAGTCGCCTATAGGCACAGCAGGGGGCGGCAACAACGGAGGAACCATATGACTGAAGCAACCCAGCCACGGATGGCTCGGGGGACGAAGCTGCCCTTGGCAGTTCTCGCGGCTGCGCTGTTCGCGCTGCTGGCGTTCGCTCCCTTCGCCGCTGCCGCACCCGACCCGGTCGAAAGCGGATCAACCACCGTCACCCTCAACAACGGCTTCGTCAAGACGCTGAAGAAACACGGGGTGAAGGTCCTCAAGATCAAACCCGCCAAGCTGAAGGGCAGGAAGGCCACCTTCCCCGTCGTTGGCGGCGAAGTGGATCCGACCAACGGCGCCGGAACGCTCAAACACAGCGGCGGCCTCAAGTTCAAGCGCGGCAAGAAGAGCGCTCCAGTCAAGGCCCTCGTCATCGACACGACCAAGAAAGGCCTCTTCGCCAAGGTCGCGGGCAAGAAGGTCAAACTTGCCACCCTCGCCGGTTTGAGCTACACCCGCGCCGGCTTCGGCGTCGCCCTGACCGTGAACAAGCTGAAGCTGACCAAGGCGGCAGCCAAGAAGCTGAACAAGAAGCTCGGGTTCAAAAAAGGCAAGAAGCCGTTCGTCGGCAACAAGAAGCTGGGTTCGGCCAAAGCTGAAGAGCAGCCGGCGACCGTCACCGTCCTCCCGGGCGGCAACGTCAGCTTCAAAGCCGACAAAGAACTGCTGAAAAAGCTCGAAAATGTCGAAACGTTCGCCAAAACGATTGCCCCGACTACCGAACAGGGCAAAGGCAACTACGAGCTCCCGATCACGGGCGGAACGATCGCTCCGAGCGGGTCGGCCGGCGTTCTCCAGACCGGGGGGGGCCTGCTGTTGTCGCAGAAACTCAATAAAGGCGACGGCTCCTTCTTGGAAACCGAAATCACGCTCGGCAACATGTGGCTCGACCTCTCGGCCAAAACCGTGACGGTTGAGGTAGTCCTGAAATCAAATGCGACCGAAGACCTCAACCGCGGCAACCTCGGTCGCAGCTCGATCGCCGATCTGACCATCACCGGGGTGACTGCCGACGCGGTCGCTCGGACGGTCAGCGTCAACTCCTCGGCGGTGCTGCAGCCGATCTCGGCTGAAGTGCTGCAGGGGTTTGTCAGCGTCTACAAAGGCTACGCCGAAAAAGTGGCCTACGTAAAAACGTTCGAAAAAGCCAAAGGCGAAGGCAAATCCGACGCAGAAGCGGACGCGGAGGGCAAAGCCGCAGCCAAAGCAACCGGCGAAGAGGTCGAAAAAAACCACATCTCCGCCGGCAACCCGCTGGGCACCTTCTCCTTCACTGCCCAGACCCAGTAGTCCAAGAAGCTCGCTGCATCGCGAGAGGGGCGGCCTCCAGGCCGCCCCTTTTTTCAGGCCGAGTCGCCGACCAGGCGCTCGACGCCGCTCTGGTCGATCGTCCGGCGCAGGCCCTCGTTGAGGGCGATCGTCGGTTCCCAGCCGAGCAGGTCGCGGGCGCGGCCGATGTCGGGGCGGCGCTGTTTCGGGTCGTCGGTGGGGAGCGCCTCGTAGATGATCTCCGAGCGGGATTCGGTCAGCTCGACGACGGTCTTCGCCAGTTCGAGCAGGGTGAACTCGTCAGGGTTGCCGATGTTGACCGGCGTGTGGACGTCGGACTCGGCGAGGCGGACGATGCCGTCGATCAGGTCGTCGACGTAACAGAAGCTGCGGGTCTGGCTGCCGTCGCCGAAGACGGTCAGCGGTCGGTCCTGCAGCGCTTGACGCAGGAAGGTCGGGATCGCGCGGCCGTCGTGGGCGCGCATCCGCGGGCCGTAGGTGTTGAAGATGCGGACGATCGCGGTATCGACGCCCTGCTGGCGGTGGTAGGCCATCGTCAGCGCCTCGGCGTAGCGCTTCGCCTCGTCGTAGACGCCGCGCGGGCCGATCGGGTTGACGTGCCCCCAGTAGTCCTCCTTCTGGGGATGGACCTCGGGGTCGCCGTAGACCTCGCTGGTCGAGGCGATCAGGAAGCGGGCGCGCTTCCACTTCGCAACCCCGAGCATGTGGTGGGTGCCGTGGGAGCCGACCTTGAGCGTGTGCAGCGGCAGCCGCAGGTAATCGATCGGGCTCGCCGGCGAGGCGAGGTGGTAGACGAAGTCGACCTCCTCGGGGATGTCGACGTAAGAGGTGATGTCCGTGTGACGGAAGTCGAAAGCCTCGTCGCGGATGTGGGCGATGTTCTCCAGCGACCCGGTCTCGAGGTTGTCGAGGCAGATCACCCGGTGCCCGTCGCCGAGCAGCCGCTCGCAGAGGTGGGACCCGAGAAAGCCGGCGCCGCCGGTGACTATGCAGGTGCTCACGGGAGCGATCCTATCCGACACGGGAGCGCTGGACGATCTTCTGGTCGCTCTCGCAATTTCCGTACTTTTGGATTGATGAATGTGTCCAAAGGGGGGAGAGAGTTCCCGACCTGATGCCTAACCGCTGCAAATGTGCGACGAGTTGAACTCAAGCGGCGGGGGTGTTGAAGCGGTGAAAAGCGACGCGGCTCGCAGGCGAGCGGCTGTGGAGATCTACGCGCAGAACGAGGCGACTTTGCGCAGGACCGCGCGCCGTCACTCGCTCTGCCTCGACGACGCCGAAGAAGCCCTGCAGCGCAGCCTGGAGATCCTCCTCCGCAAAGCGCCCAGCGACGACCCACGTCACCTGATCAGGTGGATGCAGACGGTCGTCAAACGCGAGGCGATGGCGCTACGGGGAGAGCGGGAGCGCGTGTTCGCCGGTCCGGCATCGCTGAAGCCCGACCCCGGAATGGACGACTGGGTCAACCTCCTACCCGCCGAGAACGACGGACCCGCGGAGCGAGCCGAGCGCGAGGAGGCGATCGCCCGCAGCCGCGAGGCACTGCGGGCGCTGAAGCCGCACGAGCTGAGGGCGCTGTCGCTGCTGGCGCACGGCTACTCCTACGTGGAGATCGGCGAGATCACCGGGTTCAGCGCGACGAAGGTGAACAAGGCCTTGGCCGCGGGCCGGGAGCGCTTCCGGCGGATGGTCGCACGCAGCGAGGGCGGCGAGCGCTGCCGGGAGATGAAGCCGCTGCTCTCCGCCTTCTGCGACGGCGCGGTGACGGCGGCGGAGGCGGCCAAGCTGCGCGAGCACCTGCGCGCCTGCGCCCACTGTCGGGCGACGCTGCGCGCCTACCGCGCCGCTCCGGCGGCTGCTGCGGCGCTGGCGCCGGCTCTGCCACTGGACCGCTCGCTCTGGGAACGGGCCCACGATGCCGTCGGCGAACTCGCCGGGCGCCTCGGCGGCAGGTCGCCCGGGACAACGGCTGGAAGTGGGCTCAGCGGAACCAGCGCGGGCTTCGCGAAGGTGGCGGCGGTCTGCATCGGCACCGCTGGCGGCGCCGCGGCCTGCGTCGCCGGCGGCGTCGTGCCCTCGCCG
>JBIOVP010000167.1:0-12805 GCA_044867815.1 Solirubrobacterales bacterium
CTCCTCGTTCTCCAAGAAGTAGGGCCTCTCACTCCTCCTAGGAAGCTGTCGACCCTGAGCCGTCCAAATATTTCGTGTTGCTGAGGGGGTGGGTGTAGCCCCTCCAGACACTCAACATCGAGCCATAGCGAGATGTGTCTGGAGGGGGTACCCCAGGCCCCCGGACCACCGCAGATCTACCCTGGATCGGCGACCGGCACCCCCGCCCGCTCGCCATCCTCCGGCAGAAGCAAAATCGCCCCCTCGCCGGTGACGTAGGCCTCCTCGCCGTGCTGGTTGACGTCCATACCCATCGCCTCTTCCCTGTCGGTCGCCCGCAGCGGCATCACCGCGCCGATCGCCTTCAGCAGGATGAAGGTCATGACGAAGGCGTAGACCGGCGCCGTCAGCGCCGCCAGCGCCTGGTCGAGCAGCTGCTCGGCGTTGCCGTAGAAGAGCCCGTCGGAGACCCCGTTCCACGCCTCCTGGGCGAAGAAGCCGATGAAGAGGATCCCGAAGAACCCGGCCGTGCCGTGGGCGGCGAGGACGTCGAGGGTCTCGTCGACCCGGGTCCGGGTCCGCCAGACGATCAGGTAGTAGCTGGGGATCGCGCCGACCGCCCCGAGCAGCATCGCCCAGCCGGGGCTGACGAAGCCGCCCGCCGGGGTGATCAGCACGCAGCCGACGATGATCGCGGTGGCGGCGCCGATCGCCGTCACCTTGCGGCCGCGCATCAGGTCGAGCGCGAACCAGACCACCAGCGTCGCCGCCGGGCAGAGCAGCGTGTTGGTGAAGGCGAGGACGCTGCCTTCCCCGGTCGAGAAGCCGCTGCCGCCGTTGAACCCGAACCAGCCGAACCACAGCAGGCCGGCGCCGAGGAGGACGTAGACGGCGTTGTGGGGGAGGAGCGCCTGGCGACCGTAGTCTTTCCGCGCTCCCACCACCAGCGCCGCCGCCAGGGCGGAGAACCCGGAGGCCATCTCGACCGGGACGCCGCCGGCGAAGTCCAGGGTGCCGCCGGCGATCAGCCAGCCGCCGCCGAAGGCCCAGTGGGCGAGGACGGCGTAGACCAGCACCGACCACAGTGCCGAGAAGACGAGGAACGGCCCGAACCGCATCCGCTCGACCACCGCGCCGGAGATCAGCGCCGTGGTGATGATGCAGAAGGTCGCCTGGAAGGCGAAGAAAACGAGCTCGGGGATCGTCGTCCCTTCCCGCGGGGCGAAGTCGACGCCGCTCATGAAGGCGTTGCCGAGGCCGCCGATGATGCCGCCGTCGCCGTCGAAGGCGAGCGAGTACCCGACCGCCGCCCAGGTCACGGTCGCGACCGCGATCGCGGCGATGCTCATCATGAAGGTGTTGAGGGTGTTCTTGGAGCGGACCAGCCCGGCGTAGAAGAGCCCCAGCGCCGGCGTCATCAGCAGCACCAGCGCGGTCGCGACCAGCATCCAGGCGGTATCCCCCGTGTCGACGCCGTTCATTTGCTCACCGGCGTCACGGCGCCTTCATCCGTATCCCCGGTGCGGATCCGCACCGCATGGTCCAGGGGCACCACGAAGATCTTGCCGTCGCCGACTTCGCCGGTGCGGCCGCCTTCGCAGAGCGCCCCGACGGTTTTATCGACGAAGCCGTCGGAGACGGCGACCTCGAACCTGACCTTCTCCGAAAGACCCATCTGCACGGTCGTCCCGCGGTAGGTCTCCACCCGGTCCATCTCGCCGCCGTGCCCTTGCACGCGGCTCATCGAGAACCCCCGCACCTCAGCCCGGTGCAGCGCCTCGAGGACCTGGTTCGCCTGCTCAGGGCGAACGATCCCGATTACCAGTTTCACTTTGCCTCCCCCTCATGATCAGGAACCTGCCGCGCGCGAGCCTATCGGGATGGCAAGCGGGATTGCGCGCCGCTTCCCGCCGGGGCGGCCCGGGGTCGCCGCTCCCTACAATCCGCAGCGAATGGCGACGCGGGTCCGCAGGCGGCGACGGAAGCCGCACCATCCCATCTGGCAGAAGCTCGCGATCCCGCTGGGGATCCTCGCCGCGTTTGTGCTCGTCGCCGGCGGCATGGCGGCCGCCTGGGCGATCGACGTCTACAACTCGGCCCCGGCGCTATCGAGCCTGAAGCCGGTCCAGAAGGGTCGTTCCTCGGCGATCTACGCCGCCGACAGCAGCCTGATCGGGTTCATCCGCTCCGAAAACGTACGCCAGCCGCTGCCGGAAAAATCGCAGCCGCAGGTGCTGCGCGACGCGACGATCGCGATCGAGGACAAGAATTTCTACGAGCACGGCGCCCTCGACTACGAAGGCATCGCCCGTGCCGCCTGGAAGGACCTGCAGGCCGGCGCCGCCGTCCAGGGCGCCTCGACGATCACCCAGCAGCTGGTCCGCAACCTCTACATCCACAACCCGGAAAACACGCTGAAGCGAAAGCTGATCGAAGCCTCGCTGGCGGTCGAGCTGGAGGAAGCCCACGACAAGAACTGGATCCTCACCCAGTACCTCAACAGCGCCCCCTACGGGACGGTCGAAGGTCAGACCGCGGTAGGCGCCGAGGCGGCCTCCCAGACCTACTTCTCGAAGCCGGCGAAGAAGCTGAACCTGACCGAGGCGGCCCTGCTGGCCGGGCTGCCGCAGGCGCCCTCCGAATACAACCCCTTCCTCGACCCGAAGGCGGCGCTGAAGCGGCGCAACGAGGTGCTGCTGGTGATGCAGGAACAGGGCTACATCAGCGGCGACGAATACCGCGAGGCTCGAACTCGCGGCCTCGGCCTCGACCCCGGCGACAAGTACCAGGTGATCAAGGACCCGTTCCTCTTCGACCTCGTCCAGAACGAACTGATCGAGGAGTACGGGATCAACACCGTCCGCAAAGGCGGGCTGAAGGCGTACACGACGATCGACCCCGACCTGCAGGCGAAGGCCGAATACGCGGTCGAAAACTACTGCTCGGTCTGTTACCCCGAAGGCGGCCCGGTCGCCGGCCTCGCCTCGGTCGACCCGAGCACCGGCGCGATCGTCGCCCTCGCCTCGACCGAAGGCTTCGCCGACGAATCCCAGTTCAACTACGCCTGGCAGGCGCGCCGCCAGCCCGGGTCTTCGTTCAAGACCATCGTCCTCACCGCCGCGGTGAAGGAGGGGATCGACCCCGGCAGCACCTACTACGACGGCACCTCGCCGAAGACGCTGGAGATCCCCGGCGGCGGCACCTGGACGGTGAACAACTCCGAGGGCGAGGGGGGCGGGACCTACGACCTCGAAAGCGCCACCTGGCACTCGGTCAACGTCGTCTTCGCCCAGCTCGACCTCGACGTTGGTCCCGAAAACGTGACCCAGACGGCGCAGGAAATGGGGATCGAATCGCCGCTGCAGTCGGTTCCTGCGGAGGGAATCGGCGGTCTCGGAATCGGCGTCACCCCGCTGGAAATGGCCGATGCCTACGCGACCCTCGCCAACGGTGGCGTCCACCACGACCCGACCGCGGTGAGCAAAGTCGAGTTCCCCGACGGCAAGGTCGACGACTTCGAGAAGGACTCCGGCGAACGCGTCCTCACCCCGGGCCAGGCATACGAAGTGACCCGCATCCTCGAGGGCGTGATCACCCAGGGCACCGGCGCCGGCTACACCTCGATGGGCTGCTCCAGCGCCGCCGGCAAGACCGGTACCTCCGAGGAACTCTCCGACGCCTGGTTCGTCGGCTACACCCCGCTCTTCTCCACGGCGGTCTGGGTCGGTCACCCGACCACCCGCGAATACACCGGCTTCGGCGGTCCCACCGCCGGCCCGATCTGGGCCAACTACATGTCCGAAGCGGTAGAAGGCGACTGCCCCGAATTCGAGGCCGGGTCGGCCCCCGAGCTCGAAGGCCTCGACAGCGAACACACCTCTTCGTCGAGCTACAACAGCTACGAAGAAGAAGAAACGTACGAAGGCTACGAAGAAGAATCCGAAGGCCCGGAAGGCAACGACAAGGCCGGCGACCACGGTGGCGGCGAAGAAGACACCCCCGCCCCCGAGCCCGAACCTACGCCTGAACCCACTCCGGCGCCGGCGCCCACGCCCGCCCCGGCGCCCCCGCCCGGTGGCGGCGTCAGCCCGGGCTGACGATCGCTGCCCAGGGCTTTTCGCGTTTTAAACGCATACCCAACGAATGTTCGGGTAGCTGGACCTTTAAGGGAACTTGCCCCGTACTCAGTTCTGGGGACGCGGGCGAGGTCCACCCAAGAAGGAGGTTCACATGAGCATGCGTATCCGCAGGCTAGCGGCGCTCACCGCAGCAATCGCGCTGATGGCGGCCGGTCCAGCGTCCGCGTTCGGCGGTCCCAACAGCGCCGGCGGCTCCGGCCACTTCCACCCGGGTAGCGGTCCCTGCGCCAGCGACAACGACCACCCCAACTGCCCCGGCCCTCACTGAGGGAGCCACGGGCGCAGCAAGGGGCGAGGCTCAACCAGTCCCTCGCCCCCAAGCCTCTCCGAGATTTGGGTCCCTATAGGCCCCCAAATCTCGTAATGGCTGCGCCTACTCGCCGATCAGCTCGATCCGGTAGCCGTCGGGGTCCCTGACGAAGGCGATGCGGTGGCCTTCGGTGCGGCCGCCGGGTCGGTAGGGGGGCTTTTCGGGCTCGATGCCGAGCTCGGCGAGGCGCGCCAGGCTGCCGTCGAGGTCCTCGACGCCGAGGGCGATGTGGTTGTAGCCGGTGCCGTGGTCGTACTCGGTGACGCCGTGGTTGTAGGTGAGCTCGAGGCGGGGGTCCTCGCCCGGCATCGCCATGAAGACGTTGATCGCCTCCTCGCCGATCGGCATCCGCCGCACCTCTTCGAAGCCGAGCTTCTCGTAGAAGTCGACCGAGCGGTCGATATCGCCGATGCGGTAGCAGGTATGGAGGAAGGTTGGCACCCCGGGGAGGCTAGCGCTCGCCCCATAGGCCATAAGATGCGACCACTCGACCCTTCTTAGAGAAAGGCACGCTTTGCACAGCACGCTCTCCCGCAGCACCCGTCTGCGGGCACTGGTTCTCGCGGTTTCCACGGTCGCCCTGACCCTCGCCTTCGCCGGCACCGCCGCCGCGGCGACCCCCACCGGTGTCACCGACGTCATTTCGATGGACCTGACCAAGGGCAAGCTGAAGTTCACCGGCCCGGAATCGGTCACCGTCGGCGACCAGCTGGAAATCGTCAACAAGACGAACCCGAAACAGGTCGGGCCCCACACCTTCTCGCTGGTCACCAAAGGCTCGCTGCCGAAGACCCCGAAAGCGCGCAAGAGCTGCTTCGCCCCGAAACACATCTGCCTGGCGATCGCGAACTGGCACGGCTTCAGCCCGAAAACCGAAAAGATCACGAAGAACCCGGCCAAAGCCGGTCCGGCCGGCTGGAGCACGGCGGGCGACGCCAAGTCCAAGAAGGGCGACTCGTGGTTCAGCGGTGAAAAGAAGGGCGGCCACTTCTCCCAGGAAGTCACCGCCGAAGCGGGCACGACCCTGTACTACCTCTGCGCCGTCCACCCGTGGATGCAGGGCAAGGTCAACGTCGTCGCCCCGGTGGTGCCGCTGCCGACCCCGACCAGCTAACGGCACGTCTGGGCAGCCCTCAGCTCCACACCGCCGCTTCGGGCGCCGAACCTTCCTCGGCGCCCTCGGCGGCGGTGTCCTCGCCGCCCTCCTTCCCCTGCGGGGGAGGAGCGGCGGCCCGCTGCCGCTGAGCGCGGAGCCGCCGCCGGCGCTGGCGGCGGCTCCGTTCCGCTCGCGGCTGCCGATCCCGCCGGTCCTCCGCGACGACCACATCCGGATCCCGATCCGCGAGGCCGAGCAGCAGATCCTCCCCGGCCGCAAGACCAGGCTCTGGACCTTCGGCGGCAGCTTCCCCGGCCCGACGATCCGCCGCCGCGCCGGCCAGCGCACCCGCGTCACCTTCCACCACGAACTGGGCGAGAAGGCGGGAGAGCTCTCGGTCCACCTCCACGGCGGCCACAACCGCACCCGGTTCGACGGATACCCGGGCGGGCTGACCAGGCGCCAGCCGCTCTCGGCCTTCTGCCGGATCCCCCAGGGACTCTCCGCCCGCGAGTCCGGCAACGAGTTCCTGCTGGAGCCGGGCCGGCGTAAAACCTACGTCTACGACCTGATGGAGGACGGCAGGCCGGAACGCGCCTCCTTCCAGTGGTACCACGACCATCGCCTCGACCGCACCGCTCCCCACACCTGGAAAGGGCTGGCCGGGATGTGGATCGTCGACGACGCCTTCGAGGAGGCGCTGGCGCTGCCCGACGGCGCCCGCGACCTGCCGCTGATGATCTGCGACCGCAGCTTCGATCACCGCAACCAGCTCACCGACCCGTTCGAGGGGCAGCGGCCACCCGCCGACGGGATCCTCGGCGAGGCCGTCCTCGTCAACGGCGCCTACCTGCCGCACCACCCGGCCGACGCCTGCCGCCACCGGCTGCGGATCCTCAACGTCTCCTCCTTCCGCAGCTACAACCTCCAGCTCTCCAACGGGGCGGCGATGCTGCAGATCGCCACCGAGAGCGGGCTGACGCCGAAGCCGGTTCGCCGCCGCGAGATCCTCCTCGGCCCGGCCGAGCGGGTCGAGGTGATCGTCGACTTCGCCGGCGCCCGCGGCGAGACCGTCGAGCTGCGCAGCACCAAACGGCACGCCGGCAGCAACCCGCTCGGCGCCCACACCTACGGCGGGACCCTGATGCAGTTCCGGGTCGGCGCCGAGCGCGTCCGCGACCGCACCCACGTCCCCCGCCACCTGCGGCCGCTGCCGCGCTGGGCCCGCAAGGCCAGGCACCAGCCCGACAGGCGCTGGGAGATCACGATCGGCGGCTTCTTCAAAACCACCTGGCGGATCAACGGCCGCACCTTCAACCCGGCCCACGTCGAGGCCTTCCCGAAGCTGAACACGACCGAGACCTGGGAGATCGTCAACAGGACGAACGTCGCCCACGTGATGCACCTGCACCACACCGACTGGTACCTGCTGGAGCGCAACGGTAGGAAGCCGCCCAGCTACGAAGACTGTCTCAAGGAGACCTTCTTCGTCCATCCCAATGAAAAAATTCTTCTTGCCGGTCACTTCTCCGATTACACCGGGAAGTTCGTCGTCCACTGCCACATGTTGGACCACGAGGATCACGGTCTGATGAGCCAGTTTCAGGTCGTCAGGGGTTAAGAAAACGCGCGCGTTTGCCGATGCTCGTGCCATGGCCGCTCCCCAAAATCGGGTAAGCATTCGACCCGCCTCCCGGACCCGGGCCCGCGCCTGCGCGGCGCTGCTCGTCGCCGGCGCCGGCCTGGTCGCGATCTCGCTGGTTCTGCCGCACCCGAGCGGCGGCGACGAAGCCGCCCTGATCCTCACCGCGCTGGCGATGGCGGTCGCCGGCGGGATCGTCTGGGCGCTGGCCGGCAAGGTCCCGGACGGGGGCGTCCACGCGATCCTCGCCGTCGTCGTCGCCGTCACCTCCCTGCTGATCTACGAGAGCGGGATCGCGGTCGGCCAGTACGGGACGATCTTCGTCTGGTCGACCCTGGTCGCCTCGATCTACTTCCCCCGCCGCGTCGCCGCCGCCCACCTCGCCTGGCTGCTCCTCGCCTACGGGGCCGTCCTGCTCGTGGTCGAAAGCACCGCCGGGTACTCGCCGCTGACCCGCTGGCTCTTCACCCTGATCTCACTCAGCGTGGTGATGCTGCTGATCACCGGTATCGTCGCCCGCCGCGCCCGCGCCGACGAGCGCGCCCGCCACTTCTTCGACCTCTCCCGCGACATGCTCTGCACCGCCAACATGGACGGCTATTTCGTCGAGCTGAACGACGCCTGGACCAGGAGCCTCGGCTACGGCCTCGACGAGCTGCGCGCGGTCCCCTTCATCGAACGCGTCCATCCAGAGGACCGCGAGCGGACCGAAGCGGAGGCCGCCGCCCTCTTCGAAGGGGCCGAAACCCTCAGCTTCGAAAACCGCTACCTGGCCAAGGACGGGACCTGGCACTGGCTGCGCTGGAGCTCGCAGCTCTCGCCCGACGAGTCGCTGATCTACGCCCGCGCCGCCGACGTCACCGAGATCAAGCAGATCGAGGCCGAACGCGAGGAGCTGCTCGACCAGGTCCGCGACATGGCCCGCCACGACGCCCTCACCGGCCTGCCCAACCGGCGGGCGCTGGAGGAGCAGCTGCCGCAGGCGATGGCCCGTGCCCGCCGCGCGGTTTCGCCGCTCAGCGTCGCGATCCTAGACATCGACCACTTCAAGAACTACAACGACACACACGGGCACCTCGCCGGCGACGAAGTCCTGCGCGCCTGCGCCAGGGCCTGGGACTCCGCCCTGCGGGCCGAGGACACGATCGCCCGTTTCGGCGGCGAGGAGTTCCTCGTCCTCCTCCCCGACACCGCGCCCGCGGAGGCGGCCGAGATCGTCGAGCGGCTGCGCGAGCGGACGCCGATGGGGCAGAGCTGCTCGGCCGGGCTCGCCTACTGGGACCACGCGGAGTCGATCGACGATCTGCTCGCCCGCGCCGACCAGGCGCTCTACCTGGCGAAGGCCGGTGGCCGCGACCGGCTGGCGGAGGCTCCGCTCGCCGAGTAATGATTCGCGGATGGGCCGCGAAGAGCACGAACGCGCCGTCCGCTTCCGCACCGCTCGCCGCGCTCCCGAGCTGACCGTCGTCGAGGGCTTCCACGCGCTCAAGCACGCGCTGCGGTTCGGGGCCGAGCTGGTCGAGGCGGTGGCGGTGGACCCGCCGGCCCTGGAGGCGATGGCCAGCGAACTGGCGCCGGACCTCGGCGGGAAACTCGTCGATCGCGTCGAGACCGTCGACAGGGAGACCCTGGCCGACCTGGTGCCGCTGGTCCCGCACACCGGGGTCGCCGCGATCGCCCGCCGGCCGCAGGTCGACCTCGCGGCGGCGCTGGCCGACCCGGCGCCGGCCCCCGCGGTGCTGCTGGAGGACCCGCGCAACATGGGCAACATCGGCGCCTGCATCCGCGTCGCCGCCGCGGCCGGCGCGGCGGCGCTGATCACGACCGGCGAGAACGACCCCTGGCACCCCGACGCCGTCCGCGGCGCCGCCGGCCTGCAGTTTGCCCTCCCGATCGCCAAGGCCGATGCGTTGCCGGCAAGCGACCGGCCGCTGCTGGCGATCGACCCCGAGGGGAAGGAGCTGGCGCCGGAGGGGCTGCCCGCCCGCGCCGTCCTCGCCTTCGGCACCGAGCGCCACGGGCTCAGCAGCGAAGTCTTCGAGCGCGCCGAGGGGCGGATCGCGATCCCGATGCGCGAGGGCGTCTCCAGCCTCAACCTCGCCACCTCGGTGGCGATCGTGCTGTTCGCGCTGAAGCTGGCCGGCAGGGAAGGGGCAGCAGCTACCGAATAGGGCTACATGCCTATTCCAGTCGCAGACATAAGCTTCGGTGAAATCCTCCTGATCACGCTCGAGGTGTTCTTCTTCGTGGTCTGGATCTGGATCCTGATCACGATCCTCAGCGATCTCTTCCGTGATCACGAACTCTCCGGATGGGGGAAGGCCGCCTGGGTCCTCTTCCTCGTCTTCATCCCCTTCCTGACGGCCCTGATCTACCTGATCGCCCGCGGCAACGGCATGCGCGACCGCACGATCAAAGCCCAGGCCGACGCGAAAAAGCATTTCGACGAATATGTGCAGCAGCAGGCCCACGCCAACTCCCCCGCCGACGAACTCCACAAGCTCGCCGAGCTGAAAGACAAAGGCGCGCTCTCGCAGGAGGAGTTCGACAAGGCGAAGGCCAAACTGCTCGCCTGACGTACGCCTCAAAAGTCCTGCAACTGCAAGGAAACTTGCGGATTATCGACCCCTTCTAGAGCGGCGCGGGCGCTTCGCTAGCCTGCGCCGCCGTGCTGTTCAGCTCCTCCACGAGCACGGTTCGGCGCCGTGCCCTGATCTTTGCCGCGCTGCTTCTGGCGGCCCTGTGCGTGCTGGCCGGGTCCTGGGCCGGCAGCGCGCCGGCCGATCCGCGGGAAAAACTGGAAGCGACGCGGGACAAGCTCGAAGGAGTCCGTGCGCAGGAGGAAGACCTGGCGGCCTCGATCGCCGAACAGAACGCGGCAATCGACACGAAGCTGGGCGAAGTCTCGGCCCTGCGCCGGGAACAGGAGGCCGTTGAGGCCGAACTGGCCGAAAAGCAGGCGGAACTGGACCGGGCGACCGAGGCGCTGGAAGCCGAAGAAGCCCACTTGGAGCGGGTACGGGCGAAGCTGCAGCGGGCGCTCGCGGTGCTGAGCGACCGGCTCGTCGCGATCTACGAGGTGGGCTCGCCGGACATGCTGAACGCGATCCTCGAATCCGAGGACTGGGACGAGATGGCCGCGCAGACCGAATACCTGCGGCAGATCCAGGAATACGACGACGCCGTCGTCGAGCGGGTGAAGACGCTACGCGATCAGGTCCGCTCGGCGGTCGAACGGCTCGACGAGCAGCGGGCCGAGATCGAAGAAGTGCGTGACGCGGTCGCCGCCAAGGAGCGGGAAGTCAGCAACGCCCGCGCCGAAGCCGCGGCGCGCTTCCAGGAACTGAAGGCCGAACAGGCCGAGCGGCAGGAAGCGCTCGACGCCCTGCAGTCGCGCGAAGCGCAGCTCAGCGACAACCTCTCGGCGATCTCCGAACAGATCGCCTCCGAAGGCGGCGACGCGACCGAAGGGCAGCTGCCGGCGCCGCTCAACCCGGGCCAGGCAGCGCAGCTGATCACCGAAAGCGAAGCCAGCGCCCCGGCGTCGGCGCCGCAGGCGGTGAAGGACGTGATCGCCGCCGCCAACTCGATCGCCGACACCCCCTACGTCTGGGGCGGCGGCCACGGCTCCTTCGAATCCTCCGGCTACGACTGCTCGGGCTCGGTCAGCTACGCCCTGCACGGCGGCGGCCTGCTCGAAAGCCCGCTCGACTCGACCGGCCTCGAGACCTGGGGCGAACCCGGCCCCGGCCGCTGGATCACCGTCTACGCCAACTCCGGCCACGCCTGGATGGTCGTCGCCGGGATCGCCTTCGACACCAGCGGCGGCGCCGGCCCGCGCTGGCACGACCCTTGGGCGTCCTCGCCCGAAGGTTTCATCGCCCGCCACCCCGCGGGTCTCTAGTTCGATCGTTTCCACCCTTTTGGTTCCTATAGGGGCCAAAAGGGTGGAAACGATGTTCTGAGGCGTTGCTGGGGTAGGTTTGGCGCCATGGACCTTGAGCAGAAGCTGGAGGAGATGCTGGGGGCCGAGAGATTCGACCCGCCGGAGGACTTCCGGGCGAACGCGCTCTGGAGCGACCCGAAGGTCTACGAGGAGGCGGCGGCCGATCCCGAGGCCTGGTGGACGGCGCAGGCGAAGGAGCTGCTCGACTGGGACGTCGAGCCGAGCGAGGGGCTCGACGACTCCAACCCGCCCTTCTACAGGTGGTTCGCAGACGGGCGGCTGAACGCCAGCTACAACTGCCTCGACCGCCACGTCGAGGCCGGCATCGGCGACCGCGTCGCCTACCACTGGCGCGGCGAGGAGGGGGAGGAGCGTGAGGTCACCTACGCCGATCTCCACCGCGACGTCCAGCGCTTCGCCAACGCGCTCAAGGATCTGGGCGTCCGCAAGGGCGACGTGGTCGGGATCTACCTGCCGATGATCCCCGAGGTCGTCGTCGCGATGCTCGCCTGCGCCCGCATCGGCGCCATCCACAATGTCGTCTTCGGCGGCTTCTCGGCCGAGTCGGTAGCCGAGCGGATGGACTTCTCCGAAGCGAAGGCGCTGGTCACCGTCGACGGCGCCCGCCGCAAGGGCAGGACGGCGCCGATCAAGCCGCAGGTCGACGAGCACATGGCCAACCACCACGCCTTGGAGAAGATCGTCGTCGTCCGCCACACCGGGATCGACGTGCCGATGAGCGAGGGCCGCGACGTCTTCTACGACGAGGCGATGGCTGCCGCGGATCCAGATTGCCCGGCCGGGCCGATGGAGGCCGAGCACCCGCTCTACATCCTCTACACCTCCGGCTCGACCGCGAAGCCAAAGGGGATCCTCCACACCACCGGCGGCTACATGACCGGGGTCACCGCCACCCACCGCTACGTCTTCGACTTGAAGCCGGAGTCGGACGTTTACTGGTGCGCGGCCGACGTCGGCTGGGTCACCGGTCACTCCTACATCGTCTACGGCCCGCTCGCCAACGGCGCCACCTCGGTGATGTGGGAGGGAGCACCCGACTATCCGCACAAGGGGATCTGGTGGGAACTCGTCGCCCGTTGCAAGGCGACGATCCTCTACGCGGCGCCGACCGCGATCCGCACCTTCATCAAGTGGGGCGCCGAGATCCCGGCCGAACACGACCTTTCCTCGCTGCGTCTGCTGGGCTCGGTCGGGGAGCCGATCAACCCCAAGGCCTGGCTCTGGTACCGCGAGGTGATCGGCGGCGGCCGCTGCCCGATCGTCGACACCTGGTGGCAGACGGAGACCGGGGCGATCATGATCACGCCGCTGCCTGGGATCACCGCGACCAAGCCCGGCTCGGCGACGACGCCGTTCCCCGGGGTCGAGGCGCAGGTCGTCGACGAGTCCGCGGGCGAGCCGGTCTCCGAAGGGCAGGGCCTGCTGGTCCTCGAGCGGCCCTGGCCTTCGATGCTGCGCGGCCTCTACAAAGAGGACGACCGCTTCATCGAGACCTACTTCTCCCGCTTCGGCAAAGAGCGCTACCTGGTCGGCGACGCCGCCCGTCGCGACGAGGACGGCTACTTCTGGGTGATCGGCCGGATCGACGACGTCGTCAACGTCTCCGGCCACCGACTCTCAACCGCCGAGGTCGAGTCGGCGATCGTCGCCCACCCCGACGTCGCCGAGGCGG
>JBIOVP010000168.1:0-2419 GCA_044867815.1 Solirubrobacterales bacterium
ACCCACGGAGGTGCAGGGCTTCGGTGACGACGAGTAGATCCCCCGTCTCCAACTTCCCGAGTGAGGCGCAGGTGCCGATCCTTATCGCCCGCCGCACTCCCAGCTCGGCGAGGTCGGCGAGGACGACGGAGGCGCTGGGGCCTCCCATCCCGGTCGACTGGATCGTCAGCTCGTGGCCCGCCGCAGTCGTCCCCGTGTAGCCCCAGAGGCCGCGGGCGTGGTTGCTCATCTTCGGACGGGTGAGCAGCTCCTGGGCAAGCATCAGCGCCCGGCCGGGGTCGCCGACGAGGATCGCCTCGGCGGCGATCGGGGCGGTCGGTCTCAGGCGGGCCGGCATCCAGGCGGTCGAATCTAGCCGCTCAGGCACGGCGCCGACATCGGGGAGAAACGGGGGTTGCCGAATTTGCTCCAGCCGTCCAAAGACCCGCTCCAGACCCGTCCATAGCGTGGAAACCGGTAATCCAAACGCGACCGTCGGGGCCGTGAACCCTGCCGGGCAAGGAGGAAATGGAATGAAAAGGAGGTTGATGATCGCCGCTCCGGTGGCCGCGATCGCCTCGCTGGTGCTGCCGGCTATGGCCCTGGGGGCCGAAGCGCCCGCGGTTCTGGAAACCCCGGAGGCCAGCATCAACGCGATGTGGGTGATCGTCGCCGCCTGTCTGGTGATGTTCATGCAGGCAGGGTTCCTGCTCTTGGAGGTCGGGTTCTCCCGCGCCAAGAACGCGGGCGCCGGCGTCGCCAAGGTGCTGGTGAACTTTTCGATCGCCTCGCTCTGTTACTGGGCGTGCGGTTTCGCCCTCGCTTTCGGCGGGCTCGGTGAGATCGCCGGCACGCACGGGTTCTTCCTCGACGTCGGCTCCTCGGTCGAACAGGCCGGTTCGAGCATCCCGTTCGTCGAAACGTATTCGATCAGTCCGGCCGCGTTCATGTTCTTCCAGTTCGTGTTCTGCGCCGTCTCGCTGGCGATCGTCTGGGGCGCGACCCTGGAGCGGATCAAGTTCAGCGCCTACATCATCTACGCGATCATCTTCAGCGCCGTTCTGTACCCGGTGCTCAGCCACTGGATCTTCGGCGGCGGCTGGTTGCAGGTGAACGTCGGGATGCAGGACTTCGCCGGCTCGACGGTGGTCCACCTGATCGGCGCGACCGGTGCCTTCGCGGCGCTGTTGCTGCTCGGTCCGCGGATCGGCAAGTACACGAAAGACGGCAAACCGCGGGCGATCCCGGGACACTCGATGCCGCTGGTCGGCCTCGGCGTCCTGATCCTCTGGCTCGGCTGGTTCGGGTTCAACCCCGGTTCGACCCTCGGCGCGATCGGCGGCCGCTTCGCCGAAGTCGTCGTCGTCACCAACCTCGCCGCCGCCGCCGGTGTCGTCGCCGCGGTCGCGGTCATGTACCTGAGGACGAAGACGATCGACATCGGCATGGCCGGCAACGGCGCCATCGCCGGCCTCGTCGCGATCACCGCCCCGTCGGGCTACGTCGAGTACTGGGCCGCTCCGATCATCGGCGCTGTCGCCGGCATCGTCGTTGTCTTCGGCGTCCTCGCGATCGAGAAGATCATCGACGACCCGGTCGGTGCCCTCTCGGCCCACGGACTCGCCGGTATCTGGGGAACCCTCTCCTGCGGCATCTTCACCTCGCCGCGGCTGGCGGAACTGAACGAAGTCGGCGATCCGGGCCTCTGGTACAGCGGCTCCTTCCACCAGCTCGGCGCCCAGGCGCTCGGGGTGGCGGTCGCCTTCGCCTGTGTCTTCGTCGCCTCCTACGCGATCTTCTTCGTGATCAAGAAGACGATCGGGCTGCGGGTGACGGCAGAGGAGGAGGACGCCGGCCTCGACATCTCCGAGCACGGGATGTACGGGTACCCGGAGCAGTTCATCCCGCAGCCGGAGTACTCGACCGGGGCGGTGTACGGCAACAAGCCGAAAGCCGCGCCGGCTTCCTCGCCGGCGACCGTCACCCCGATGACCAGCGAGTCCTAGGAGGGCTGGACGCATGAAGAAGATAGAGGCGTACATCCGCCACGAGGCGTTCGAGCCGATCCGGGCCGAGTTGCTCGACAAGGGGTTCCCGTCCCTGTCGATCCTCGAGGCCAAGGGCTCGGGGCGCCAGAAGGGCATCGTCGAGCGGTACCGCGGCTCGACCCTCACCGTCAACGTCCGGCCGAAGATCAAGCTGGAGGTCGTGGTCGAGGACAAAGACAAAGACGTCGTCGTCGAGACGATCCTCAAGCACGCCCGCACGGGTGAGGTCGGCGACGGAAAGATCTTCGTGCTGCCGGTGGAGGAGGCGATTCGCATCCGCACCGGGGAGGACGGCCAGTCCGTGCTCCAACTGCACGAGGAGTCGGAGATCCCCACCTAACTCCGACGTTCCCCACAGAACAAGAGCCAGCGGGGCGGCCTCCGGGCCGCCC
>JBIOVP010000169.1:0-43683 GCA_044867815.1 Solirubrobacterales bacterium
CAGAGCGCAGCGCCGCGCTATCCGGCTGGCTCGATCACTACAACTTCAGGAGACGACACGGCTCCCTCGGCCACAGGCCGCCCGCAGCTCGGCTCGCCGAGTTGGAACAACGTCATGGGTAACTACAACTAGTGCCCGAAATCGGAGGGATGTGAAGGGATTGGCGCCGATTGCGCCGATTCCCGACTTGCATCTGGGCTACCGCAGAGCTAATGGCCGCGCTAGTTCAACGGCGTGAGCATCGAACGGGAATACGAGATCATTCTGCAGCTGGAGCCCGAAGGCGGCTTCAGCGTCTTCGTGATGCAGGAAGACAGCCTCCCGATAGCGGCCCCTGCAGAGACTGCAATGAAGTAGGACGGAACGGCACCCGTAAGAACCCCGACCAAGGTCCCCAGTACAGCCCACACCTTGAGGAAATCATCGATCGCGTACTCGTGCAGTACTAGGCGTTATCTCGCTGATGTATAGAGGTCTACAGCGGCTCGGTGCCCTCACTCAAGATCTTCAGGTACTGGTCATAGGCGAAGATCTTGTTGCGGGAGCGGCCGGTGAGCTCGCGGAGGATGCCGATTCGCTCCAAGTGGTTGATCGCAGTCGCAACCGTCGGCTCGGAGATCGGCAGCTGCTCGACGGTTTCGGGAATTCGCAGGACCACCTCTCTGACGGCGTGGTCGAAGACGAGCAGGGCGGAGCCCGCTGCGCGTCGGAGATCGTTGATCTGCTTTCTATCCCGCTCGATCAGCTCGACTATCCGTTTGGTCGTTTCGCTAGCGAGGTCAGCGACGGAGATCACGCCTTCGAGGAAGAATCGAAGCCAGCCCTCCCAGTCGCCGTCGGTCCGAATCGCCTGTAGCCGTTCGTAGTAGGTATCGCGGTGGCGCTTCAGGTGAAGGCTCAGATAGAGGAGTGGGCGTGAGAGGACGCGCTCTTCGCCGTCGGCGGTCTCGCTGCAGAGCATGAGCGTCACGAGGAGCCGCCCAAGCCGACCATTGCCATCGAGGAATGGGTGGATCGTCTCGAACTGGGCGTGCGCCAATGCCGCTCGAATCAAGACGGGCACGGCAACGGGCTTACCGTGCAGAAACTTCTCGAGGTCGGCCATCGCGGCCGGCACCTCGTTGGCAGGCGGAGGGACGTAGCGGGCTGCTGCGGGACCAGGCCCGCCCAGCCAGTTCTGAATGCGGCGGAACTCGCCGGGACCGGTCTCCCCGCCTCGGGTGCCGCGCAACAGCTCGCCGTGAACCCGCCTTATGAGGCGAAGGCTGAGAGGCAGGCCCTCCTCCATGCTCCGAAGCCCAAGGTTCAGCGCGGCCAGGTAGTTGGTGGTCTCGCGAACATCTTCCTCGGGAACACCGGGCACGACATCGTGCTCGAAGAGGAGCAGGTCCGAGAGGGAAGACTGCGTGCCCTCGATCTGTGAGGACAACACGGCCTCCTTGCGGATGTAGCTATAGAGGAACTGGTCCGCATCGGGCAGCAGGAGCGTGATGCCGTCCAGCCGACCCAGAGCCTGATTTGCCCGATCCAGCAGGCGCTGCATCTCCGCGTCAACGACAAGCGGAGGATCTGGCGGCAGGGGCTTTGGCGAGAACGTCGAGTAGGCGCCGTCCCCAGAGGCTACGGACGTGAAGTGCCCAGCACGGCCTATTTCGGTGTTCGTCTTGACGTCGTTCATGCCCTGGGATCCTTGGGATACGGACGACGCTACCAAAGGTTAAGGCGTTTTCCTTGGGATAGCTGAGACGCAAGCAAAGCTTCCTTGGGAAGCGAGAAACTGCCTGATGGGCGCCGTATATGCGGGATTCGCGCCGATTGCCCTGATTTTGCTCGCTCTGGCCGGCGACAACACTAGGACGTCCGGTGGGACGCCGCGAGGCGAGGCCCAACGGAATCAGGAGATCGCAATGGGCACGACCGCGGGACGACCGCGGTGGAACGATGCTTTCGGGCCAAGGTTGGCCCGGAGAGGGCCACAGCGATTCGGCATCCTTCGGCCATGGACCACCGACACTTCCTCCGGTTATCGCTCACCATCCTCATCGGCGCGAGCCTTCTCGTTCCTGGAACCGCAGCCGCCGAACCAGAACCTGAGAACCCGGTGGTGCTCGGCCGGGGGCAGGCAGTCAAACTGATGCGGACCGCTCTTATTCACCACCGGCCTGTGTCCTGGCACCGTGCCAGAGGCCATGAGCTTGCATGCCCCACCGCCTTCCGCCCCCGGCGCGGTGGTGCCAATCAGGAGCATGAAATCCGGCGCCGCTGTCACTTCTCATGGGCCGTCGGAAAACACAGCTACCGCGGCTCGGGCATCGTCTGGCTTGGTGGTGAGTCCCACGGTATCCGGGAGTGGCACTTTCAAGTGCGAGTCGTCGAAGAATACGAGGGGAAAGTTCATGTTGCCCCTCTTGGTGGCACCGTCCGACCCTGATTCGGCTTGGCCTGATCCGCCCACCCACTCACCTAGAGGACTTCGCTAAGGCGTGCCCTGATACCGGGGCCGATCAGCGCGACTTCCGGCGCCCCCGGGAAGGTGACGGTGAGGTTTCCGGTCCAGAGCGGGTCGGGGGATTCGAGCAAAACAGATGGGCGCTCTTGTTCGAGTTGACCTACACCACGAAAGGGCCAGGGCGGCGTGACGGTCGCCGAGGTGAGCGCGGGGTCGAGGACGAAGGTCCCGGGATCAGCGCCCTTCACTTCTATTTTACGACTGACGTCGATCTCGTAGCCGTTTTCGAACAGTTCGGCGTAGAAGTAGCGGCGTCCGCTGTTGTCGTAATCGAGCGGTGCGAAGAGCGGATACGGTCCCTTCGCAGCCCCAAAATCGAGCCTACGCAGAATTTCTCCCTCTTCCGCTCCGAGTTCGATCGTCCGAGTGGGCCTCCGTTGCAGACTCAAGCTGGCAGCCTCTCGGCTCGAGCGCCGGCATCGAGACCTGATGCGATGGTTGAGGGAACCCCGCGCTCTTGAAGCCTCGGCTTCCGTGAAACCGCCCTCGCCAAAGAATCGGATCGTGCCGACGAAGACGCCGCGCTTGTGCCTGGTGACGTTTGGCGGGCAGGGCGGTGACTTCGGCGAGACGTCGACCGGGCCCCTGGCACGGAACTGGACGTCGACGTCGAGCAGACCCGGGATGGTTGCGAGGACCTGGTTCCCTCCAGCCGGCCCCTTCGCCAACAGTTCATAGGTCGCGACGGCGTCGCCGCGCCGCAGCTCGATTGTCAGCCTCCGGTCGAATCGCTGAGCCACAAGCGTGTAGCCGTTGGTAGCCGCGACGGAGAACCTGGCCACGGTCCTCGTCCGAACCGGCCCATATTTGGGCTCCACACACTGTTCGACACCGGCTTCTTCGCCGGGATCGAAGACGCAGACGTGGCCGCGGCTCTTGAAGACCCGAAGCGGGAGCAATTCACCGCTCAGGCGAAAATCCCCGAGAAACATCAGGTCGCACTCGAACCGCTGGGGCGAGGCAGGCAACGGCTCACAGGGCCGCAACGCCGTCGCGTGTTCCGTAAAGGCGGCGTGGCGGTAGCGATTCGCTTCGGCGAAGGCAACTGCCACCGTCAACGGCCCCTGGATGGCGCGCCCCTGCCAGGCCTGGGCCGTCGGGGCAACGGCCCCCACCACGGCGGCGACGGTCGCCAGTAGTACCAGGCATCGCGGTTTCACTGAAAGGGACAACCCGGAGCCAAGTGGGTCGGAATTTTTTGAGGCTAAGACTGGTTTCATCAAGATCACATCATGGTGGGCCGTACGACTCGCGCAGCGGGTCGAAACCCAGGTCCCGGGCCTCGGCGAGGATGCGCTCGGCGTGGGGTGCCTGTTTCGGGGTGAGGAGTTTGTCGCCGTTGAGGCGGATGCCGATGGTGTAGGCGAAGCGGCGGTCCCAAGGGGAGAGGTTACCGGTCTCCTTGGCCCAGCTGGAAATGGCGAGGAAGGCGTCGCCGGGGATGTCCTCGAGTGAGGTGGGGGAGGCGCCGTTGGTCGCGGGGGCCTCGGTCGGGGCCAGCAGGGCCTCCACCTCCGGCGGCAGCTCCCACGGCTCCGCCTGCAACCGCTCCCAGCACTCCTCGCGCTTCGCCCACTCGGTTACGTTCGCGGCGGGGCGGTCTTCGGCGACGAGGTGTTTGAAGACCAGGTGCGAGAGGTCGGCGAGCGCCAGCTCGAGCGGCTCGTCCAGCTCCTGCTGCTGCCAGATGCGGTCGAGGTCGAGGCGGTGCCGGGTCGCCTGGGAGAGCTTCGCGATCGCGTAGGCGACGATGTTCGCGCGGTAGCCGCCGAAGGCCTGGGCGGAAACGATCTTCTCCGTCCGCCGCCAGAGAATCGCCTTCGCCACCAGCCGCTGGAAGTAGGCGACGTCGCCGCTCACGCCTGGCCCTCCCTGCGCCTGCATCGCCACCATGAAGGCGGTGAAGTTCTTCTGGGCGCCGAGGCTGACCTCCCACGGCCGCTGCGCCCAGGCGTTCTCGAACTTCGCCAGGTCGGTCTTGCTGAACTTCTGGGAGGTCGGGTGGATCTCGCGGAAGATGCGGCGCCGCGAGCGGGTCGCCTCCCGGTTCAGGGCGTCCGCGTACTGGCCCCTGGCCCGCTCGTAGAACCAGCGCGTTTCCCGCATCGTGCTCCCCGTCGCCGGCGCCCAGACGCTGCGCGAGAGCGATTCGACCTCGATGTGGAAGGGGTCGTTGGAGCTGAGGTCGGAGGGACTGACCCGGTTCTGGCTGTTCGCGTAGCGGGAGATCAGGGGAACCATCTCCTCCAGGTGGTCGCCCTCGATCTCGGTGATCTTCGCCTGGACCGCGACGTGGCCGACGTCGATGCCACTGCGCTGCGCCCGGTGGATCGAGGCGGTGGTCTGGCCGCCGTTGACGATCTGCAGATCCCTGAGCCGGGTGATCCCCGCCGCGCCGGAACCGTCGACGTCGAGCTCGACCTCGGAGGCGGTGGCGGAGATCCCGTTGTTGTAGGCGAAGAAGCGGGGGGCGTCGTCCCCCGCCAGGGTGTCGCGCATCCCCTTGTTGACCTTGCCGGTGAACTGGAGGAAGGAGCGGACGTTCTTCTCCAGCAGGCGGGCGCCGAACTCCTCGTAGATGTCGGCCAGCCAGGGAGCCGGGAACGCCGCCAGGTAGGCCGCGTAGTCGGCTCCCGGCAGATCCGGGGAGATGCAGGGCAGCGGCCGCCCGAAGCGGGCGATGAAGTCGATCTCCACCGGCTCCCCGCGCATCCCGGTGCCGTGCAGGCGGTGGAGGCGGCCGATGTCCCAGACCGAGCGGTGGATCTCCATCCCCGCCTCGGTCTCCGGCTCCAGGTACTCGACGGCGGAGAGGCCGTCGGTGACGACGAACATCCGGATCCGCCGGATCCGCGGCGCCGAGCGATGGATTTCCAGCGCCATGCTCCAGGCGTCGGAGGACTCCTCGAGCGACTCGTGCAGGGGCCGGTCGCGGCAACGTTCCCAGAGCCCGCGAAGGCGGCGGAAGGCGGTCTCGATCTCCCCGCGGGTAACGCTGGTGGGAGGAACCTCACCCCGGTAAAGGGTGGCGACGAGGTTCAGCGTGTCGCCGTCGTCGATCCCGTATCCCGCAACCTCGATGCCCCGCTGCTTCAGGTGGCAGTCGGCGGCGTTCTCGACCTCGCCGATCTCGACGAAGGTCTCCAGCATCCGCCTGGTCAGGACCTCCGACATCATCGCCTCGGCCCCCTCGGCGGCGGCCTCGTAGACCATCTCGTTGCGGAACTGCCGGGCGTACTCGACCAGCGCCGGATCGTCGGCCCTCATCCGCCACCCCCGATCAGGGTCCTGATCGCCTCCGCCTCCACCTCGAAGCCGGCGCAGGCGGCGATCGCCAGGGTGTAGCGAAGGCCCCCCACCCCGTCCGGCAGATCGGCCTCGACCAGGCGGGGGAAGCCGGGGGCGACACGGAAGAACCGGCTCTCCCTCACCGTGTAGCCGGTGCCGGCGTAACGGGACGCGTGCAGGTCGAGGAAGCCGAACTCCAGGAGGCGGTCCTCGAGCTCGACCTCGGCGCCCGAGCCCTGCACCAGCTCCCGTACCGACGCGACCATTTCCGGCAGGGACTCCGGACCGTTGTGGTGGACGTCGAGGGAGACGTGCGCGAGGTGCAGCGCCGGCGTCCCCACCTCGTCCAGCTGGCGCTCGCCGTTGATGGTGACGACCTGGGGCTGGTTGGCGGCACAGGACTTCACCTCCAGCGAGGTCCGCGGCAGCTGGAAGTCGTGGCGGGACCTCGCCGGTCCCTGCCACGCCCGCACCGCCGCGGCCGCTCCGGCGGCGGGCGCCACCAGCTCCCGCAGGATCCACAGCTCCGCCATCAGCGCCCGTTGCAGCTCCGGACCGAGGCCGTGCGGCGCCCGGCGCAGGAGGTGTTGCCAGCGGGCGATCCGGCCGGTCCAGAGGCCCACCCCCTCGCGCTCGTCGGGCGCCACCCCCACCGCCGCGATCAGGTCCTCCGTCAGGACCTCGAAGAGGTCGCCGGCGGCCCGGTCGGTCAGCTCCAGCGAAAAGGTCACCGGGTCCCCGCCGCCGGCCGCGATCAGGGTGTGCCGCAGGCCCGCCGCCTGCGGCGGGTCCTCGTGACCGGCCGCGGCGGCCGCCGGGACCGTCAGCGCGACCGCCCGGTGGCGCTCCGGTAGGACCAGTTCGAGGTGGAGGTCCAGCTTCGAGTCGCCCTGGATGCGCCGCCGCAGCCGCCCGCTCCCGGCCGGGGCGCTCCCCTCTTCCAGCTCCCGCCAGATCTCCCCGGCCCTCATTCGTCCAGCCCCATGTCCAGCTGCCAGTAGACGTTGTTGACCTGGTAGCGCACCGAGGTGGTGCCGTGCGGGAAGCTCACGTAGAAGCCCATCAGCGGCTCCTCGAGGTCGAGGTCGAGGCCGGCCGCGCGCGGCGCCGCCGGGTCGAGCGGGTAGAGCAGCAGCAGGCCCCGCGTCGCCGGCCGGGCGTGCCGCGCTCCGGTGCCGTCGATCTCCGGTGGCCGCCCGTCCCGGGTCCTGATCTCGCCCGCCTCGAAACGCCGGCGGGTGTCCTCGCGGGCGGCCCCGAGCTCGACCTCGTCGAGGTCGATCCACTCGTCCGGGGGGCTGAGGATCTGACCGATCGAGTAGGCGTCGGTGACGAGCGGCTGCCGGCGGCGGTCCCGCTTCGGTTTACGTTCGAACAGCCCCACCTCGAGCCCGCCGATCTGCCGCTTCTCGGTCGCCCCACCGTTGTTGAGAAGGGCCACCGTCCAGGCGCTGAGCTCACCGTGGGTGACGGCGGCGGAGATGTAGCGGGCGAGCATCCGCCCGCTCGCCCGCCGCGCCCGTTCCGAGGTCCGGAATGCTCCGAGGAAGTTCGCCACGCCGATGCCGGGGACGCCGTCGAACAGGTGGGCGCCGCGGGGACCCGGGTCCGCCCGCCGCCGTCCCTCCTGCTCGAGATCGGCGATGAAGCTCTCGGTCAGCCGCAGGTTGGCGCGGTGCTCCTCGGGATCGAGCGAGAAGGCGTTGGTGGGGATACCGCTGCGCGAGTAGTCGAGTTTCAGCTCTTTGCCGCTGCGCATCTTGGCCCGGGCGGTTATCAGCAGCCCGGCGGGGTGCTTGCGCACGCGCAGGCCGTAGTCCCGGGGCGTACCGCCCGCCGCCGCCATCGCATCGAACTCCGCCAGCAACTCCTCGTTGGCGACGGTGATGTCGCGGTACCAGTCCTCCAGCTCGGCGGTGGTGTAGAGGCGGCAGAGATCGAGGTAGCCCGGCCGGTAACCGAACCAGCGCCCCATCTGCATCAGCGTGTCGTACATCCGCGAGGCCCGCAGGTAGTAGCTGACCGTCAACCCCTCCAGGGTCAGCCCGCGGGAGAGTTTGTCGCCGCCGACCGCGATCACGCTGAGGCCGTCGGGGTGCTCGGTGTAGGCGAGGGCGTCGGCCGAGGTGCCGTTGATCTGCCGCACCTCGATCCGCCAGATCGCCTCCAGCAGGTGCGGCTCGACCTCCGCCCAGCTCAGCGCCTCCCCGCGCTCGTCCGCGCCGAAGGCCTCGGTGGTCGGTTCGAAGTCGGACTCCCAGAGTCCCTTCAGCCGCGCGATCAGGGTGTTTGAACTTTCGCCCTCGCCAAGCCGGATCCGCCGCCTCATCTCCTCCAGTTCCTCACCCAGGCGATCGACCACCTGCGCCTGGACGTCGACGAAGCGGGTGAGGTGGATCAGCATCGAGTTGTGGACGCCCGTCCGCCCCCGCGCCCGCCGGGCGGCGCAGGCGAGGACGAAGGCGCCGAGCGCCTCCCGCAGCGAGAGCGGCAGCGCCCCGACCTCAAGGTCCTTCCTGTGTTTGTCGGGGATGAAGTTGCCGTAGTCGTCGACGTGGCGGACGATCGGCAGCGCCGGCGGGTCGACCTCGTCGCTCCCCCCGGCCTGCGGCACGCCGAAGACCTTCGCCGGCCCGATGTAGTTGGAGGGCGTCGGCAGCCGCACAATGAACGAGCGGGGGAAGAGGTCTTCCCCGTAGGTGCCGTGCTGCTCGTCCTCCCAGATGAAGATGTTGGCGAAGGGGGTCGCGGTGTAGCCGATGTAGGCGCTCTTCTCGAAGCTGCCGAGCAGCTCCCGGATCAGCCGGTTGATCGTGGTCGGATCGCTCTCCCCCAGGAGCTCGCCGTTCTCGTCGAGTTCGCGTTCGACCTCCTTCGTGTTGACGGAGGCGTTGTCGGCCTCGTCGTCGATCACCAGCAGGGGTTTGTCGACGACGAACCTGCGGCCGGTGCGGGGGTCGCGGGCGCCGGTGCCGGTGGTCCAGGCGATCAGGTTTTCGAGGATCGTCCTGTTCTTCTTGACGACGAGGACGACCGGGTCCGAGCCGACCTGGGCGGCGACGCGCTCAGCGGTGGCGCGGTTGAAGTCCCCGCGGGGAAGGCTGCTGGTGTAGGAGAAGACCGGGATCAGCTTCGCGTTCTCGACCAGCGCCCCGGCGCCGATCCGGCCGCCGTGTTCGCCGTCCCTGAAGGCGAGCGTGGTGCGCGAGTCGAAGCCGAGGAAACCCTCGTCGATGCGGCGCTGGGTCTGGCTGCGGAGGCTGTCGTGCATGCCGGTGAGGACGACGATCACGCGGTAGCCGGCGTCGGCCGCCTTGCAGACCAGGCCGACGTAGTTGGCGGTCTTGCCCGACTGGACCTGGCCGACGACCATCCCGCGCCGGTCCCAGGCCCCCTTGCGGCGCGGGGACTCGAGGCGGCCGAGGACGTCGTCGGTGATATCCCCGAGCCGGCGGATCGCCTGCGGCGGCAGCTGCTGGTCGGTGAGAAGGCGCTGGTAGCGCTCCCAGAAGTTCCACTCGATCGAGGCCCGCTCCTCCGGCAGCCAGGGGACGTGGTTGGTGTTGTCCTCCAGCACCGTCTCGCCGGGGACGAAGACCGTGACCAGTTCCTCGATTTCGCGCCGCAGGGCGTCGGCGTCGACCGTGGCTTCCGGCGAGATCGCCCCGATCGCCGCCAGCGCCCCGGCGATGGCCCGCTCGAGCTCGGCCGGACCGGGCGCGTCGTCGCCGGCGAGGATCGTCAGTGCCAGGCCGCGCGCCTCCTCCATCACCGGCCGGCTCACGTCCCCGCCTCCTCGGCGATCGCCGCGACCAGCTCCGGGTGACTGTCGAAGGGCTCCATCGTCGCCAGCCGCGCCAGCGCGTCGCCGGGCCGGGCGCCGTGCTCCACCAGGATCTCGAAGGCCTCCCTCAGCATGCTCTCGAGCTCGCGCTTCCTGCCGGCGAACGGTTCCCGGTCCCCGTCGGGGTGCTCCCTCGACTCCATCACGATCGCCTGTACGGGGAGGGTCTCCTCGACCACCCGCAGGATCCGCTCGAAGGCCGGGCGGCCGTCCCCCGCCTCCTCGAGAGCCTGCCGGATCAGGGGGTGCTCGCGGTCGATCCGGTACTCGACGGTGCCGCGGCTGACCCGGGCCGACCAGACGAAGGAGCGGTCCACGTTCGCCTCCCGCGCGATCCGCCTGCCCCGGTAGCGGTAGGCCTCGGCCGCCCTGGAGCGGGTGGCGTCGGCAATCCGCTTGAGCTCGCTCCGGAGCTCCCGCGGGATGCGGGCGGTCGCCTTGCGGACGTCGATCTGCCACTCCCGGTCCATCGCGTTGCTGAGGTCGACCCGGATCCGCGCCAGCTTGTAGTGCTCCTCCTTCTGGAAGGGGAGACCGAGCCAGTCGCCGGCGACCAGGAGGCGGCGGGCCCGGTAGATGTAGAACCCCTGGTGCTGGTTCCAGCCGCGGGTCCCGGCGGCCGCCCGGTGCGCCTCGGTGGAGAGGCGGGAGTGGTGCGGGAGGACGTAGGGCTGGACCTCCACCTGCTCGCCGGCGAAGGGAAGCCGCTCGGCGGGGAGCACCTGGGTGGCGGGGTCGGCGGCGAGGAAGGGGTCCCAGGCCCGCAGCGGCCTCCCGTTCACCCGGATCGTCAGACCGGAGTCGAGGAAGCGGTGGAAGACGACTCCCAGATGCTGCTCGACCGTCTCGGCGAGACGCAGGAAGTGCCCCTTCGCCTGCTCGTCCTCGACGTCGGCTTCGCCGACCAGGCGGTCGAGCTGCTTCAGCAGGACGGCGGTGCCGACGGCCTCCGACCCGAGCGCCTCCAGCGCCGGGCGGTCACCCGGCGTCTCCTCGAGCAGGAGGGACCAGCTGCCGGTGCGGCTGATGTGATCGAGGTCCCAGCTGCGGAGCTCCAGCTCCGAATCCTCAGCCCTGCTCGCCACGGTCAGGGCCGAGGCCTGGGAGAAGGCCGCCGTCTTCAGGCCGAGACCGAAGCGGCCGAGGTCGTGGGGATCGCGCGTCTCCTTCGGGTTCCTGCTGCCGAGCCGCATCGCGTTGGTCAGGGTCGCGGCGTCCATGCCGCTGCCGTCGTCGAGGATGAGGATCCAGGAGGCGGCACCGTCCCAGTGGAGCGTGATCTCCACCAGCGAGGCGCCGGCGGTGATGCTGTTGTCGATCAGGTCCGCAATCGCGTCCGGGAGCGAGTACCCGAACGCCCGCATCGACTCGATCATCGCCGGCGGATCCGGGGGCACCTCCTCGGTCCGGAGCGGCGCCCTCCGCTTCTCCCCCTCCGGCGCCACGGCTATCGCCTCCCTCCGCGGACCGCCGCCTCGATCCGGTCCGCTGCGGCGATCGGGTTCTCGTGCTCCCACACCCGCACCACTCTCCAGCCGAGCCCGGCCAGCGTCGTCTCGGTGGTCCTGTCCCGGCGCACGGTCGCCGCCAGCTTCTCCCGCCACCACTCCCGGTTTCCTTTCGGCAGCACCCCGTGCTCGGGACAGCTGTGCCAGAAGCAACCGTCCACGTAAACCGCGACCCGCGCCCGGCGGAAGAGGATGTCCGCCCGACCGCGCAGCGACGCGACCGGGCTCACGTCGACCCGGTAGCGGAGGCCCCGGGCGTGGAGCTCCCGCCTGATCTCCAGCTCCGGTCGCGTGTCCCTGCGCGCGACCCTCGCCATCTGCTTGCTCACCCGGGCGCTGGTGGGCGTCGGTCTCCCTTCTGCCACAGGCAGGACCCTACCGAGACCCCGCGCTTACCCGAACGCGTTGACCAGCCGGAGGAGAAGATCATCGCGGCGAGCGGGATCGTCCCGCAGCGCCTCGTTCACCGTGCGCATGATCAGCGGCCAGTCGCCGCCGATCGACGGTCCCCCGCCGACCTCGCCGGCGGAGCCCGCGTTACCGGTGCGGGCGACGGCTTCAACCGGTTCGGCCCGGCGGTCGAGGTGCTCGCGGTAGCTCCACTGGGCCTGGTGCACGACCGCCGAGGCGATCGTCCGCAACGGCGCCCGCGCCGCCTCGGGGATCACGATCGACATCTTCGCGACGTTGATCCCGAACAGCTCCTCGTGCCCGGCCGGCAGATCGATCGCGATGCGGGCGAGCTTCGCGTGCTCGTCCATGGTGCGGATCCGGTTCCAGCCCCCCGACTGGATCATCCTGTCGCGCCGGTAGACGTAGAAGCCCTGCTGGCGGTTCCAGCGGTTCGGGCCGGCGGCGACCTGGTGTGCCTCCGGTGAGGAGAAGTGGCTCTGGGAGGGAAGGACGTAGGGCTGCACCGTCAGGGTCGCGACCGGACCGTCTTCGGCGGTCAGCTCGATCCTCTGGCGCGGCAGCACCTTCGTCCGCGGCTCCTCCCGCGCGAACGGGTCCCAGGCGATGACCGGCGTTCCGTTGACGGAGATATTCACGAAGGCGTCGCCGTCGGCCCACTCGCCGGTGATGAAGCGGTGGAACACCATCCCGAGGTGGTCGGCGACCTCGGTCGCCATGTTGGCGAGAGCCCTGCGGGTGGCGGCCCCGTCGGGATTGCGGAAGGCGAGGACGCGGTCCAGGCGCTCCCAGAGGACGACGGTCCCGGTCCCCTTGAGCAGCGGCTCCAGAAGCTGCGGGGGCAGCTCTTTCCTCGGTGGGGTGTCGAGATCCCAGGAGTCCCGCTCGGCGACGAGGTCGAGGTCCCACCGGCGCACGGCGAGGGGGGAGTTGCTGCGGCGGCGGGAGGCGACGGTGAGCCGCCGGCACTGCGAGAGCGAACCCGTCTTCAGGCCGAGTCCGAAGTGGCCCAGGGCCGAGCCCGAGTAGGTCCGCTGGCTGCCGTAGCGCATCGCCTCGTCGAGCTGCCGTGGGGACATCCCCATGCCGTCGTCGACGATGCGGATCCAGGAGCCGGAGCCCTCCTCGCCGAAGGCGACGTCGACGTTTTCGGCGCCGGCGTCGATCGAGTTGTCAACGAGGTCGGCGACCGCGGACGGAAGGTCGTAGCCGATGTCCCGCAGCGAGGACATCAGCTTGCGGGCGGAGGGCAGGACGGTGGTGAAGCGGCTCACGAGGCCACCGCCCCGATCAGCTCCTCCGCATCCTCCGGCACGGCCTCGGCCGAGGCGCAGAGCCCCGCCAGCGGGCAGCGGGCGCAGTCCTTCACGCTCGCGCGGCAGATCCCTTCGCCGAGATCCAGCAGAGCGCGGTTGAAGGCGGCGTCGGGGCCGGGGCCACCCGCGAGGTCGTAGAGATCGAGGCGCAGCTGGAAGCGCCTGTCGTCGTCGTGGCCCCGCACGCGGCTGCAGATCCGGGTCGTCGTCGCGTCGACGAGGACGGCGCGGCGGCCGAAACCGAAGCAGAGAACCGCCTCGGCGAGGTATTCCCCGACCCCGGGCAGCGAGCGCAACGCCAGCGACTCGTCCGGAACCCGGCCGTCGAAGTACTCGTCGATCGCCAGGGCGATCTCGACGATCGCCGTCGCCGCCGTCTTCAGGCCCATCTCCCGCAGCTCCTCTTCCACCGCCTGCGGATGCCGGGCGACGGCACGGGGGGACCTCGCCACTCCCCGCAGCCGCCGGTGCATCGCCGCGACCACGTCGTCGGGGGCCCGCCGCAGCGCCAGCTCTCCGACCAGCACCCGCCACGGGTCCCCGCAGGTACGCCACGGGCGCCGGGCGGGCATCTCCCCGTGCCACTCGAGCAGCCGCCGCCGGTGCAGGTCCCTCTCCACCGTCCTCCCGGCCTCGCCGGCGAGCGCCGTCAGGATCGTCTCCCCGACCGCGCGGCCGAGCCGCACCGGCACCGCGTTGCCGATCTGCTGGTAGCGGTGGGTCTGGGTGCCGGCGAAGCGGAAGTCGTCAGGGAAGGTCTGGACGCGGGCCGCCTCCCGGATCGAGAGCGTCCGGTGCTGGCGGGGATGGATGTACCAGTAGCCGTCCTTGGCGATGTGGGCGGTGATCGAACGGCAGAGCTGGGTTCCGACCAGGCGCTTGTACTTGTCGGTGAACACGTCGGACCGGTACCGGCGCAGGCGCTCCGGCAGGTCGACGTAGGTCTGGCCTTCCCCGAGTTCGTCGAACGCTTCCATGTCGTCGGGCCGGACGTCACGGGTGATGTGCTCCCAGACGACCTCGGCCCCCTCGCCCGCGAGGCCCGCCCGCATATCCCGCTGGAAGTCGGTCCGGATCCGGTCCGGGTCGTACGGAAGCTCCTCCGCGCGCTGGGCCCGCGGGACGATCGGCAGGTCGTCGATCGCGTCGTCGAGGGAGACGAACTCGTCGGTCGGCTCCGGCCAGACCGGCCGCCTCCCCTCGGCGAAGCCGAGCAGGATCAGGCGCTGGCGGTGCTGCGGCACGCCGTGGCGGAAGCCGTCGAGGATCCGCGCCTCGACCGTGTAGCCCAGCTCCCGCAGCGACTCGAAGAAGCCGATCAGGACCGCCCCGTCGTTCCAGCGCGGCAGGTCGGGGACGTTCTCGACGAGGACGGCGCGGGGGCGCAGCGCCCGGACCACGGAGACGAAGCTCTCCCACAGTTCCGCCCGCTCGTCGTGCTTCCCCCTGATCCCCTGCTCAACGAGGTTGGCGATCTTCGAACGCCCGGCGCGGCTGAAGGGCTGGCAGGGAACGCCGCCGGCGAGGAGGTCGACGGTCCCGATCCCCCAGACCTCCAGGGCTTCGAGGAAGTAGCGCGGATCGGTGAGGTCACCGGTCCAGGTGAGGCCCGGCAGGTTGGCCGCGTGGGTCTCCATCGCCCACTGGTTGGAGTCGGCCCCGACGAGCACGTCGAAGCCCGCCTGGTGCAGCCCGAGGGAGAGTCCGCCGGCGCCGGCGAAGAGGTCGATCGCGGTGGGCCGTTTCCGCGCGGATACCCACTCGCGGATGCCGGGAATGTCGGTGGGATCCGGGGCCTCCGGGTGCCGCCCCGGGCGCGCCGGCAGGCCGCGGTACAGGGGGACGGCCGGGCGTCGCATCGGTTCCCCGGCGGGCGCCGATCGCGTCCTTTCTGGGCTGCGTCGGTTTGCCATCGGGACCACCGAGACTAGGGCGCGCGCAGGACGTTCCGAATGCCCTGAAAAGCAGGACTTTCCGCGGTCACACGACTCAGGGTGCGGGGGGCGCGCCCGCTCCCCGCAGGCGCTCGATGACCAGATCGAAATCCGGGTCGGGGGTGCCGAGCCTGCCGACGTAGCGGGAGAACTGGCCGAGAAGCGCCTCGGCGAAGGGTGCGTCCAGGGAGACCACCCGGGTCAGCTGGTCGAACTGCTGGCGGGGAACGGACTTCAGTTTGCGCAGGTCGACGAGAAGGTCGGGGAGGCTCAGCGCACCGGGCAGGAAGTGGTAACGGTCGGCCTGCCGTCCCTCCCCCCTGTTGTTCAGCAGCCTCTCCAGCTTCCTGCGTTTGCCCGTCACCTCGGTGTTCTCCAGAAAGGCCTCCAGCTCGGGCTGGTCCGCCAGCAGCTCGCAGGCCGCCAGCAGAACGGTGTCGGCCCGCCCCTGGGCGAAATCGCAGGAGGGGGTGAGGACGATCCAGTGGTCACCGGCGCCGTCGATCTCGCCGCGGCACACATCGCCGGCCATCGGCGGCACGTCGTCGAGCGGAGGCATCACGTACATCGAGATCGGGTGCACCTTCTCCTCGGCGCATTCGCCCGGGGCATCGCCGCCCTCCCCCGCCAGAGCGGGGGCGAGCGAAGCGGCCCCGTCGGACTCGAGCGTGAGAGCAAATCTGCGGACGAGCAGGTGCGCCAGGGCGGTGGTGTCCTCCTGTGACCTGAACTCCGGCCAGTGCTGGGCGACGAATCCCCACATGTAGGAGCGCTGCACCTCCCGCAGCAACTCCAGCAGGCCCCGGTTGAGGGCCGGCAGACCCTCTTCGAGCACCCCGCGGACGGCGGCGAGCAGGCGGTCGGCGTTGCCCTTCTCCGCCACCCGGAGGAGCTTCAGGTCCTCGGGCAGATCGGCTATCCGGTGGGCGAAACCGGTGTAGAAGATGACCGGAACGAAGACTTTCGCACTCAGCTGTTCGAAGGCGTCGCGACCGGCCAGCTCGGGTTCGGCCTCCGTCACCCCGTGCTCCTTCATCACGTCGAGGATGACGATGTCCGTGAGGCTCTGGTCAAGATGCTCGAGCGCATCGGAGAACTTGCTGAAGGAGGTCACCCGGACCCCACCGAGGGCCCCGATCCGGTCGTCTTCCTCCAGCAGTTCCTTGACCTGCGTCAGGACACTCTCCTCGTCGTCGACGTGGACGACCCGGAAGGGACCGGGGCTCATACCCGCCTCCTCAGGATGATCCGGAAGGTGGCACCCGGAAGCGGGCCGTCGTCAACGAGCTGGACGGAGCCGTCGTAGTACTCGTGGATCAGGGCGGTCACGTGGCTGAGCCCGATTCCCCAGCCGTTCACCTTCTGGCTGAAATACGGTTCGAAGATCAGCGCCCGGTCCTCCTCCCGCACCCCGGGGCCGCTGTCGGAGAAGAGAACCTCCACCCCGTCCTCCCGGCGCCGTTTGACCCGAACGGTGATCTCGCGCTTGTCCTCCGGCACGTCACGCAGCCAGTGCAGGGAGTTGTCCAGGAGGTTGTAGAGGATGATCCTGATGTCGGTTTCCTCGACCGTCACCTCGGTCTTGGTCCGCGGCTGGTGAACGCGTATCCCGAGCTCGTCGATCTTCGCCTGCTCGAGCTCGAACGTCTCCCGGACGAGGTCCTCGAGGACCAGCTTCTTCGGCCTGCCGCGCTTGCGCCCGGCGAATGGTGCGATCCGTTTGAACAGGGCGTCGAGAACCTTCGTCTGGTTGCGGATCGCTGCGAACTTCTGTTCCGCGAACCCGGTCACGGGATCGTCGTCGCGCTTCGCTTTTTCGATTTTTCGCAGTCCCAGCAGCGCGTCGCTGTCGATCGAGCCCAGCGGGGCCCTGCCGTCGTGGAGGATCGCGTCGACGAGCCGGCCGAGGCTGGCCAGACGCTGGGAGCTGCCGAGCAGGTCACGGACCTCGGCGGCTCCCGCCTCGACCGCTTTCTGCTTCTCCTCGAAGGCTCCCTCGAGCTCCGGATCCCCCCCCGTTTTGTCGCGGACCGTGTCACGAAGATCCTCAAGGTTGAAGTTGTCGAAGGGATCGTTGTGCTCCTCCTCGGACCCTCCGTCCCCGGATCGCTCCCGGATCTCCTTTCGCTTCCTCCAGCGCGGGTCCTCGATCAGCTGCAGGGCGCCGATGACGAGGTCCCGGAGGTCCTCGTAGGCCCGGTTCTGCATCAACCCCTCGCGGTTGGTCTGGTCACGCAGCTCGGGGTTCTCCTCGTGGGAGATCGAGACGTAGCCGGCGATCTGGTTGTTGGAGAGCCTCCGGGTCGGCTGGTTGACCCGGCGCAGGTCCAGACCGAGCCAATCGTCGCCACGCTCGCCGTAGGGGAAGACCCGGAACCCGTCCCGGTAGATCGAGACCCCCGAGAACTCGTCGAGCTCGCGCCGGAAGTCCCGCACCCCGAGACCCTGTTCGCCGGCGATCGCGCGGATCGCGTCGGCATCGCGATCCCAGACCCGCAGCTCCAGATCAAGCGGTCCGCAGGTGGGAGCACTGCGGTCCTCGGGTTTGAGCACACCGCTGATCTTCCGGTCCTCTCCCTTCCTCCCGATCCGCAGCGTGAACTCGTAGCTGCCGTCGGCGGCGACGCCGCCGCGGAGAAGGTACTCGGGGTTCTGAAGCGCCTCGACGGGGCCGATCTCGCCGGAAAGATCGGCCAGCTCCCCGGGTGCCTCGAGGGAGATGCGGAAGTTCTGCGGACCCTCCCCCTCCGTACTGGCGAACGGTGAGATCAGCCGGGACAGCGCCCGGTTCAGGGTCAGGAACTTCTCCCGGTCCCAGTCGGTCCGCAGACCCTCCATGTGGAGCATGGTGCCGTGGCTCTCCTCGACCCCGTCCGGCAGCGCTCCGAGGGGCCCGTCCGGTGTCAGCTCCTGCGGCTCGGTCTCTTCCCAGAGGACTTCGACGTCGCTGAGGTAGCTCTCCTCGTCGTCGAACTGCGACCAGTCGAAGAGCGCCGTGGTCTCGAACTCGGCCTCGGGGCGGCGGGTGACCAGGAGCAGGCGGTCGGCGAGGCGGGAGGCGGCGAAGCGGCCGATCCCCTTCTCACCGAGCACGCGCCTCCCGTTCACCTCACTGCGCCGCTCGACCGCCCGGAAGAGGGTCGCCGGCTCCATCCAGGTGGTGGTCACGGTCTCGGTCGACATCCCGTGCCCGTCGTCGATGACGTCGATCGCCCCGGCTCCCACCTCCAGGGGCCCGGTGAAGCGGACCAGCACCCGGCTCGCGTCGGCGTCGTAGGAGTTCTTCACCAGCTCGATCACCGCGACGGTCTCCGAGGAGATCAGCTCGTCGCCGAAGGTGCGCAGGATGCGGGCCCGGGGTTTGAGCTGCGCCGTCCCCGTCGTCGGTTTCGCCATGGCCGCTGATCGTACCCCCGGCCCCGCCGGAACCGGATGGTGTGTCAGGCCGGCCGGCCGGTCCGGTGCAGCCGCCAGTGCTCCTGCAGCCAGCGTCGGTGACCGTTCATCGCCGGCACCCGCAGTGTCATTCCCTGCAGGCGGGCGTAGTCGGCGAAGGGCAGCAGATCGTTGCCGACGTCGATCCTCATCGTCCCGGGATCGACCGCGATCTGGCCCAGGTCGAAGAGCCGGTGGACGTCCCTCCTCAGCAGGAACCCACCGTCATCGTGGTGGCGACCGCGATCGGCGTAGCGGTAGAGGTGGGCTGCCTCGAGCACCTGCCGGGGCGCCGGACCGGTGAGCGCACAGACGTCACCGAACTGCTCGAGCAGCCGGTTCCGGAACGCGGCCTGCCCCACCCTGACCCGGGCCGTGGCGGGCCGGTGCCCGCCGGCGATCTCCCCGCTCCTGACGTCGGTGACCGTGAACCTGACGGTGGGGTCGACGTCCCTGATCGCCTGCTCGAACCGGGCCCAGTCGAGGGGACGGATGCTGAGCTGGGAGCGGGGGTGGACGCAGAGCGCTCGGAGGTCGGGGGCCGGGAGGGTGCCCGGGAGGTCGATCCAGGCGACGTCGTGCCGGCTGCGGAACGTGGTGACCTCACGGGAGCGGGTCCGGGGACGGCTGAAGGTGGAGCCGCACCCGTGACAGCGGTAGCGGGGGGTCTTCGTTTTCCGCTCCTTGATCCCGGCCTTCCCGCAGGCCCGGCACGAGTGGAACTGCTTCACCGACCGGCCCACCTCGATCGACTCGATCGTCGAGATCCCGAGCAGGGTGTGCTTGTCCCAGAGCGCGATGCGGTCGCCGCGGCGAACCGCGCCGTGGTTCGGAACCGTCTCGTCCCAGCTGTAGTGCGTGGAGGGGCTGTCGTCGTAGCCGTCGTTACCACCGTGCTGCCGGTCCCCCTCCACGGCGAGCATCAACCAGGCGCCCGGAGCAGGGACCGCACCCGCCTCCCGCGGTCCCGTCGGCACGGCCTCGACGCTCATTCTTCGATCGTAGGGGAACGCCGGACGGTTCAGGAGGCGGGTGGGCCCTGGCGACCTCAGAATTCGAGCGGCAGGGTGCGGCCCCAGGCGAAGGAGGCTCCGACCCTCTGGGCGAGCCCGCGGAAGAGGGCGCGGGCGTTGCGCACGCCGCGGGACGAGGGAGCTCCGAGGCCGCCACCGACGAAGACGAGCTCGACGCCGGCGAGGCCGCGCATCCGGGGGGCCCAGTGGTCGACCGCCCCCTCGACCTCGGTCCGGCTCGCGTTGCCCAGCAGGATCCCTTCGGGCTCGAAGATCCGCGCGTCGGTGAAGAGGAAGACCCGGCCGACGCCGGGCGTCTGACTCGCCAGCTCCAGCACCTCGAGCTGTCCCGAGCCGGGAGCGCCGCGCGGGGTATCGCGGACGATCCGTTCGAATTCGCCTTCCAGGCCCAGCGCCCGGGCCACGTTGAAGCGATCGGCCAGGTGCGGGTTGCGGGCCAGGGGGCCGGGCAGGTCGCCGAAGTCGATCGTCGGCTTCCAGACCAGGTCCTGCAGCGGCGAGCCGGCGAAGCAGGCCGCCCAGAGCTCATGCCGGCGGTCGGCGCTGTCGCGCGCGACCGTGACCATCTCCGGCACCAGCTGCAGGCTCTCGCGCCGGAAGCTGTGCGAGCAGTCGGCGAGGAGGAGGTCGAGGGGACGGGCTTCGCTCGCGCCCCCTGCGGCCGAACCGCCCTCCTGCGCCCCCGCCTCCCCGCCGCCGCACCCGGCCAGCACGGCCGAGGCGGCGACGGCGATCGCGAGGAGGAGGATCGTCGCGACGAACCGGGCGCCCATCAGGAGCCCCTCACGTCGAAGAACAGCTCCTGCGGGTCCACGTCCTCCTTGTGGCCGTTGCCGTTCTTCTCCGGCTCGTCGGTCTCCATCTCGACATCCCAGGCGTCCGGAGTGCGGCTGCCGCTCCTTCTCCCGAACTCGGTCGGCCGAGCCGCCCGACGCACCCCGCCGTTGTCGTAGATCTGCTTCTCGGCGTTACGCTCGCTGCGGTAGCGGCCGATCATCTCCTCGCCGAAGGCTTCCTCGGCCTCGACCAGGGCGTCCTCCTGCTCCTTGCTGGAAGCGACCTCCGCTGCCGCCCCCTCGGCATCGGCCTCGGCGTCGAAGGCCTGCGAGTAGTTGAGGCGGCCCGCGGCGTGCGCGGCGGCGATCTCCCGTTCGATGCTGAGGATGTCGGCCTCGTTCTGCGCGATCGCCTCCGTCGCCTTCTGCAGCTGCCGGTTCAGCCTCCGCCAGTCCGAGGACAGTGCGTACAGGGCGACGACGGCCATCGCGGCAAAACATCCCGCCGCTTGTAGCGGCGCCAGGAAGAGGGGGTCGATGATGAAGTCGAACCCCGCGTCGCGACCCGCGGCGATGGCGCTGAGGCTCTGGTTCTGGGAGATCGCCACTTCGTGGCGGAACCAGCCCAGCATCCCGATCGAGACGAAGAGGCCGACCAGCCCCACCGCCAGGACCCCGGCCACCAACCAGACACGGCGGCGGCCGGTGCGGCGCACGATGACTGCGAGCAGCAGCCCGAAGGCCTCGTTGATCCCGGCGAAGACCGCCGCGATTCCGCCCGCGGTGAGCCAGATGGAGGCGGTGTCGAGCGCGGTCTGGTCGAGTGCGCTCTTCGACACCGCCCCGTCGAAGAGGGCGACGGCCGCCAGGACGGCGACCAGCACCCACACCGAGACCAGGCCGCGCCGGTAGAAGGGGATCTCGGCGATCGCCGCTTCGACCTTGTCGCGCGCTTCGGCGAAGAACGGAATGTCGATGCGGCATTCGCGCAGCCGTTCCTTCGCCTCCTTGATCGCGCCGGCCTGCAGCGCTACCCCGGTCAGCTTCTGCCGCACCCGGCTCGGACCTTCCGCGACCTTGCGTTCGTGCGGAGTCCGCTCCTTCGCCATCTCACCCTTGAGGACGCCGACCCGGACCTGCGCCGCCTGCTTCGCCATCTCACCGGGCGGAGCCCCGTCGTCGACCGTCCGCTCGTCGGACACCCCGGCGGGACCGTCCTTGGCCGCCCTCTCATCCATCAAGCGGGCGAACTCTCCGGGCGTCTCGTGCCCCACTCGCAGGTTCTCGACCTCTTTTCCATCTTCGCGTTTGACTTGATCGGACATCGTTTTCTCCCTTACTACGTTCGGACCTCGAACCGGTGAACAGCGCCGGCCCGTCCTTCTTGGACTAGTAACTACCTCTCCGGGAGCTGACGTCAAGCGCGCGCGGGATATGGATGGTGCATATGCAGTGAACATGTAAAGGTTTGTGTGATCTGAAAGACTGCTCGTGGTGGGAGGGTCAAGCGAGGCGATCAGTCAACTCGGGTCCGAGCTGCGCAAACTGTGGCGGCTACGTTGGGACAAGCCGAACGAATTCGGCGACTTCTCCACGTGGCCTAGCCTGGCGCACCTACTGAATCTGTCGGGTGGGCGCAGCGACGTTGACAGGCTGCGCGAGGAGCTGACACGGATCACCGAGGAGGTAAGGAAAGAGGAGGAAGCCCACCCGCCTGAACATGACCGCTCCCTGGCACTTGCCTGGACCGCACTGTTGAAACTGGAGCCCCGATGGGAAGGCACGCAGCTACAGAGTCGCCTCGAGCACATCCGGCTCAACTGGAAGACCGACTCCGGCAAGCTTCGCGAGAGCACCCGCAGTGTGCGGACGTACTGGGAAGAGGAGATCTACGAGGAGCTCGCCCGCCGGCTACTGGGTGAGCGGGCCGATGCGCCGGTACCGCGTCGCCGTAGGCGTCCGCAGAGGTCGCGGCGAGCAGCCGCCTCATGGCCCAGCGCAGCCCGCATGCCCAGGCCCGGTCAGGACGTCCTCATCCTGATCGCCGCCAACGCCAAGCGACGGGGGCCGACCAGCGGGCTGGTGAAGCTGGTCCGGGAGTTCGCGCCGTACTGGCGCGCGAATGAGACCTTCATCTACTCACTGGAAGGTTCCCACCGTGAGATCTGGCGCGCCGGCCTCCTGCACGACTATGAGGATCTTGTCGCCCTGCCCTCCGGCTTCTACGGTGGCCTGCTGTACGCGACCGAGGCGGTCGTCGCGGCGGCGGAGTCCGAGTCTTCCTGTCATGTGGTGTACCTGGTCGATCCACACGACAACAGCTCGCTATATCCCGCAACCGCTTCGATCAAGCGACAGTGCATCCTCAACCAGACCCCGTTCTCGACCACGTACCAGGGGGCGGCGCGGTGGCTCCGACTCGAGTGGGCCAGGCGGGCCTCCGGGAGTAAGGGGGGCGTGGGGACCCGGGAGCTGCTGGTCGTACCGCCCCCGGGTGGATTCGACGAAGATGGCGACCTGGCCGAACACCCCGGCGTGCTCGCGCTCGCCGCTCACGACCGTCACAAGCGCGCGATCATGGATCTGGTCGACAAGCACGCCGGGCTGCTCACCGATTACTTCCCCGAGCGGTGGTCGACGCAGGTCACCGGTCACCTCCTCAACGGCGGCTCGATCGAGGACGAGGAGTACGCGAACGACATCCTCTACGACGTCAAGGAAGAAGACCGCGAGGAAGTCGAGGAACGCATCGAGGAGAAGGCAAGAGAGTGGAGGGAACGGCGCCCGAGCGGTCCGGGCAGCACCGGCTGGGTGACCCAGCTGACGCGCGGCCGCGAGGGCGGTGTGATCCAGCTTGCCCGCAGGGTCCTGGACGACGAGTGCGACACCGTCCTCTTCCTCGAGGACGCGGAGACGCCGGGTGACCAGGACATGGAGATCCAGGTGCTGGACCGCGCCGCCCAGCTCGCCGACGGCGACTGCCTGCTGCTCTACGACGAGTGCTCGGCGGATCGGTGGGCGCAGAACCTCGCGCTCTGCGCCGATCCGGACAGCGGCGTCAGCGCGGTGACCCTGTCCGAGGCCTACCGGCGCGTCTTCGACGTCGAGCTCGTCCTCGTCGATCCCGGCGCGCGACCCGGCCCCAGGGCGAAGGGGCGGCGGAAGGCCAAGGAGGCCGACCGCAAACGAACCTGGCGGCGGATCGCGGCAACCGCGGCGATACACGTGCTCGGCGTCCTGGCGACCGCCTCTCGCGAACGCGAGGGCCGCGAACCGGTTCGACTCGGGATCCCCTGGGGCGGAACCATCGGAGAGGTGATCGGGGAGCCGCCGGAGGCTCACGACCCGGGGGGCCTGATCGGGGCCATCGCCCTCCGTCGCTTCATCGACGCGAAGCCGGAGGCGACCATGCTCCACCGGTCCCGCAACCATGCGATCTCAGAGGGAACCTGGCCTCCGCTCGCGGAAGAGCATCTACCCCCGTTCGCCCCCGACGAGCTGCGGGTGGTGCCCGTGGTCGGCGTGACCGGCGCCCAGCGGCGCTCGATCGAGTCCCACTCCCTGGTGGACCGGGCCGTGAAGATCCTCGGCGGCAGCTCGGTTCCGCATCCGGCTCCCGCTTTCGCCCTCAAGGGCGAGGGTGACCCACGGGAGGCGGTTCCGAACGAGGACTGGGAGAAGCTCGACGTGCTCCTGATCACCGCCTCGCTGCTCCTCGAGCGGCCGAAGGACGCGAAGAAGGGGCCGATGGCCCTGGCAACCGGCCTCCCGAAAGACCTGGCGGATGACTACAAGGACTGCATCTGCGCGATCGGCACCTTCTATCTCGAGGAGTCCGATGACGGCGTCGGCGAGCGCACACACGATTCCTACACCCACCTCGGAATCTCGATGAGCCAGGTCCAGAAACTGAAGGAGGGGAACGCCGAGGTGGTTTTGGTCAACGGAGCCGACGACGGGATCGAGCGCCGGCGGGCCGCCCGGGCGGCACTGCAGGCCGACCTCGTCTCGACGTTCGTCACCGACGAGAAATTCGCCTGGGCGGTCCTGGGTGAGGAGATAGCCGACCTCAACCCTCCGGGCTGAGGGCTCCGCATAGGGTTGGGCCATGGCATCGAGCGGGAGGGACGGGAAGACCAGCGGCGTCGAGAATCACGATCTTCCCTTTGCCAAGGAGCTCTGGGAGGCATGCGATCGGCTGCGGGGAAGCGTCGAGTCGGCGGAATACAAGCACCTGGTCCTGGGGCTGGTCTTCCTCAAATACATCTCTGATTCGTTTGAGCGGCGGCGGGCCGTCCTGGAGGCCGCCACGCGGGAGGCCGGAAGCGACCTCCATACCGAGGACGAGGGGGAGCGGGCGGAAGTCCTCGAGGACCGCGACGAGTACATCGCCGAGAACGTTTTCTGGGTCCCGAGGAAGGCCCGCTGGCACGACCTCCTCGCCGCCGCGACCCAGCCGGATATCGGGGAGCGGATCGACGCGGCGCTGGACGAGATCGAGAAGGCCAACGAGGAACAGCTGCGGGGGGTGCTGCCGCGGATCTACGCGCGGGCGCCGCTCGCCTCGCAGAAGCTCGGCGAGCTGGTGACGACGATCGCCAGGGTTGGCTTCGGCGACGACGAGGACAAGGCCCGCGACATCCTTGGCCGCACCTACGAGTACTTCATCAAGCGCTTCGCCGCCGCCGAGGGCCATCGCGGCGGCGAGTTCTACACGCCGCGCTCGATCACGCGGCTGCTGGTCGAGATGCTCGAGCCCTACGAGGGCCGGGTGCTCGACCCCGCCTGTGGATCGTGCGGGCTGTTCATCCAGTCGGCCGACTTCATCAAGAGCCACGGCGGCAGGCCGAGGGAGATCTCGATCTACGGGCAGGAGAACAACCAGGCCACCTGGCGGATCGGGCGGATGAACCTCGCCATCCACACGTTGAGCGGCGAGATCCGCCTCGGCGACAGCCTGCTCAACGATCAGCACCCCGGCCTCAAAGCCGACTTCGTCCTCGCCAATCCACCCTTCAACCAGGACAAGTGGGGAGCCGCGCAGGTCGCCGAGGACGCACGCTGGAAGTTCGGGGCACCACCCGACTCAAATGCGAACTACGCCTGGATTCAACACTTCATCCACCACCTTTCCCCTGACGGGCGCGCCGGCTTTGTCATGGCCAATGGCTCCCTGACGTCGAACCAGTCCGGCGAGGGCAGAATCCGTGAAGCGATCATCCGCGAAGATCTCGTCGACTGCATCGTCGCCTGCCCCGGTCAGCTCTTCTACACGACGCAGATCCCTGTCTGCCTCTGGTTCCTCGATCGCAACAAGCAGTCCAGCGGCGAGCGCGATCGCCGCGGTGAAGTCCTCTTCATCGACGCCCGGCAACTGGGCCACAAGATCAGCCGGACGCAAATCCAGTTCAGTGAGGATGAGATACAGCGGATCGCCGACACCTACCACGCCTGGCGGGGAACGACGTCCGAGAAGTACGGCGACGTGAAGGGCTTCTGCGCCTCGGTCCCGCTCAACGAGATCGAGAAACACAGTTTCGCCCTCACGCCCGGTCGCTACGTGGGTGCCCCCGAAACCGAGGAAGACGAGATCGAGTTCGAGGAGAAGATGGCGGGGCTGGTGGAGCAGCTTGCCGACCAGTTGGCAGAGTCCGAACGGTTGACGGGGGAAGTCAGAAAGGCGCTTGGAGCTATTGGGTATGAGTTCTAAAAGCGTCGGTGACCTCCAAGCTGAGGGAGTCCTCCGCGTTGAGGACGGAAATCACGGTGAGTATCGGCCCCGCCGTGATGAGTTCTCCTCCGATGGAGCTGCCTTCATCCGTGCTGCAAATGTTGTTGATGGGACCGTCGATTTCAAGGGGGCTGATCGAATTATCCCTAGAGCCCTCAATCGCATTCGAAAGGGCATCGGAAGGCCTCGGGACATACTGTTAACCCACAAGGGCACGGTTGGTCGGGTTGCACGGGTCCCCAGTGACGCTCCGCCCTTTGTTTGCTCTCCCCAGACCACGTATTGGCGAGTGCTTGATGAACGCCAGATTGATCGTGCCTATCTATTTGCGTACCTCCGCTCACCTGCATTTGCCCAGCAGCTGTATGCGCGTATGCATGGGAGTGACATGGCTCCCTACGTGAGCCTGACTGAGCAGAAGACTTTATCGCTGGATCTCCCTCCGCTTGATCAGCAGCAAGCCATAGGCAAGATTATCAGTAGCTTCGACGACAAGATTGAGAACAACCGTCGGCTCGCAGAAACTTGCGAAGGCATCGCTGCCGCTCTGTTCAAGGCCCGTTTCGTCGATTTTGTTGGAGACTCGGACTTCGCGGACAGCGAGATCGGAGCTATTCCAAAAGGTTGGTCGGTTGCCGATATCTATGAGGTTGCATCGGTGACGTATGGTCGACCATTCAAGTCCTCATTTTTCAACGGCTTCGAGGGGATTCCGCTGCTTCGTATTAGGGATCTGGCGACTCATGAACCACAGGTGTTCACGGCCGAGGACCGCAAAGACGGACGTTTGATCGGAGCAGGAGACATCGTCGTTGGAATGGATGGGGAGTTCCGAGCACATATTTGGTCGGGACCCGACTCCTGGCTCAACCAGCGGGTCTGTGCCTTCGATCCCCAGAAAAACATCTCGTCCGTCTTCGTTCTTGAGGCGATAAAGCGACCCTTGGCGCTCTTCGAGAGCACGAAGAGCGGCACTACCGTTATCCACCTCGGCAAAGCTGACATCGACACTTTCCGAGTCGTCAAGCCCCCATCAGCCGTGATGCAGGAGTTTGTTCGGCAGGCAGATCCTTTGCTGAACGCCGCTACCGCTGTAAGGGTCGAAATACGAACGCTGGCCGCTGTCCGTGATGCTCTCCTGCCCCGCTTGCTGTCTGGCTCACTGCCGATCGAGGCAAGCGGGGAGACCGAGCAAGGGACGACATGAGTTACTCCAAGGAGGACGCCTACGCTGAGCAACCGGCCCTCCAATGGCTTCGCGAGCTCGGCTGGGAGGTGGAGTACGGTCCCGACCTCGGCCCCGGAGGAGCGGCGGCGGAGCGGGAGAGTTGGCGTGATGTGGTCCTTGTGGATCGGCTTCGTTCGGCTGTGGCGGGGCTGAACCGGGAACTCCCGGACGATGCGGTCGAGTACGTGGTGCAGCAGGTGTTGACGTCGGCGTCTCCGAACGTGATCGAGGACCACGCGGAGTTCCATCGCCTCCTCATCGACCGCGTCCCGGTGACCTACCAGGACGCCGACGGGATCGAGCGAGCGGTTCGCGCCAAGCTCGTCGATTTCGAGCATCCGGAGGAAAACGACTTCCTCGCCCTCAATCAGTTCACGGTGGTCGTCGGCTCGAAGAACCGGCGACCCGACCTGCTGCTGTTCGTCAACGGCCTCCCCCTCGGCCAGATCGAGCTGAAGAACCCGGCGGACGAGAAGGCGACACCGAAGTCGGCGGTCACCCAGGTGGCCCACTACGTCGAAACGATTCCTCCGCTCTACCGTTTCGTCGAGATCATCGGTGTCTCCGATCTGATCCAGGCCCGCGTCGGCACGATCACCACTCCGGCTGAGCACTTCGCCGAATGGAAGACGATGGACCCGGCCGAGAGCGCCGGCAGGTCCGAGTTGGAGGTGATGCTACGCGGCGCTTTCAGCACTGAACGCCTACTGGACCTGGTCCAGAACTTCGTCCTCTTCGAGGTCAACGCCTCGAGGGCGACGAAGGTGCTCGCCAAGTACCACCAGGTGGACGCGGTCAACCGCGCCGTGGAGGCGACCGCCGAGGCGTTGGAGAACGACGGGCGCGCCGGCGTCGTCTGGCACACCCAGGGCGCCGGCAAGAGCTACTCGATGGTTTTCTACGCGCAGAAGCTCCGCCGCGATCCACGCTTCGGGAATCCCACCCTTGTCTGCGTGACCGATCGAATCGACCTCGACGACCAGCTGATGCAGACCTTTGCCAAACAGGCCGGGCTGGCCCAGACGGTGAAGCAGGCCGACCAGGTCTCGGGCGGAAGCGGAAGCTTGCACCAGCTGCTCAAGGTGCCCGCGGGAGGGGTCGTCTTCACGACGATTCAGAAGTTCGTTCCGCCGGCCGGCGGCGATCAGATGCCGGTGCTGAGCGAGCGGCGCAACGTGATCGTCATCTCGGACGAGGCCCATCGCTCCCAGTACGCGGACTTCGCCCGCAATCTGCGCCGGGCGCTCCCGCACGCGACCCGCATCGGCTTCACCGGCACCCCGATCGAGACCGACCGGAAATCGACCAGCCTCACCTTCGGCGACTACATCTCCGTCTACGACATCACCCGCGCCGTCGAGGACGGGGCCACCGTCCGGATCTACCACGAGGGACGGATCGTGCCCCTGGACATCTCCGACGCGGACCTTGTGGCGGAGACCGAGAAGCTCCTCCAGCAGGAGGACGAGGAGGCGGCCGGCAAGCTCGTCTCCTCCGAGACCAGGCTCGACCGCGTGGTCGGCTCGGCGGCCCGTCTCGACAAAGTCGCTGCCGACATCGCCACGCACTTCCGCGAGCGGGAGAAGCTGATGACCGGCAAGGCGATGGTCGTCGGCATGAGTCGTGAAATCTGTGTCGAGGTGACGGAGCGCCTGCAGAAGGCGCTCGGCGAAGAGGCGGTGACCTGCGTCATCACCGCCCAGGCGACCGAGCCGAAGCTCAACAGATTCCGCCGCTCGAAGGCGGAGATGAAGGGGGTCGCAGATGATTTCAAGAACCCCGATCACCCGCTGAAGATCGTCGTCGTCCGCGACATGTGGCTGACCGGCTTCGACGTGCCGCCCCTGCACACGATGTACATCGACAAGCCGATGCGCGACCACGGTCTCCTCCAGGCCATCGCGCGCGTGAACCGCGTCTTCCGGGACAAGCCGGGCGGCCTCGTCGTCGACTACATCGGGATCGGCGAGGATCTGCGCAAGGCGCTGCCGCGCTACGCGGCGGAGGACGTCGAGAATGCGATGACCCCGGTGCGGCAGGTGATCGCGAAGCTGCGCGAGAAGCACGAGGTGGTCCGCGAGTTTTTCCACGGGGTGAGCTGGCACGACCGCGCCAAACCGGACGCGACCGGACGGGCGACGCTGCTCGCCCGGGCCCATGCCAAGGTCGTCGAAGACGAAGCTGAGACGAAGCGGTTCCTGGATGAGCAGGCGTCTTTCGCACGACTGTTGGCGCTGGTCAACCCTGACCCCGCCGTGGAAGAGTTCCTGGACGACGCCGAGTTTTTCGCCGCGGTCGCGGCCTCGGTCCGCAAGTACACGCCGCCCGAAGGGGAGGCCGGCGAAGCCGCCCTCCAGGCCGTCAAACAGGTGTTCTCGTCGGGGCTTGGCGCCGGGGAAGTCACCGACGTGCTTGGACTGTCGGGGGATAAGAGACCCGAGGTCTCCATCCTCTCCGATGAGTTCCTCGACGACCTGCAGAAGAAAATGGCGGAGCCGCCTCTGACGGTCGCCTTCCTCAAGAAGCTTCTCAGCGACGAGATCCGCTCGCGCGGCCGCCGCAACCGGATGCAGGCCAAGCTCTTCGGTGATGAGCTCGAAGCCGCCCTGGGGCGCTACCGCAACCGGCAGATCACCGGCGCCGAAGTGGTCAAAACGCTCGTCGAGCTGGCCAGGAAGGTGCGCGACGCGCGGAGCCGCCACCAGGAGCTGGGACTGGCTGAAGAGGAGGCGGCCTTCTACGATGCGCTGGCCGGGAGCGCCGAGGAGCTCGCCGCCGACCCGCGGATCGCCGAGATCGCCCGCGAGCTGGTCATGGGAATCCGTGCCGACCTCTCGGTCGACTGGACCAGCCACGAGAACCGGGAAGCGCTGATCCGCCGCAAGATCAAGCGCCTACTCCGCAAGCACCACTACCGGCCACCGGAAAAGGGTGGCTCCGGCGGCGGCCGCATGAGCCTGGAGCGGGCGACGGCGCTGATCCTCGACCAGGCGCGGGTGCTCTATTACCGGTGGCCGGAGGTCGAGGACTCCGACCTCCTGTAGCCAAAGGCGGCCCGGGGGATATGCGTAACCCGGGCCGCCGTCTGCTGACTGCTTCGCCTTTCCGCTCCTCAGCCCTGCGGGGTGCAGGTGCGGATGATGTCGGCCGATGCTTTCGTGCCGTCGGCGAAGATGGCGCTGGCGAAGGCCTGCAGCTTCCCATCAGCACATTTCGCCGAGAGGACGCTGACCTTCCTGCCCTTGTAGGTGTATTTCCTGCCGATCTTCAGGTCGAACGAGAGGACCGAGCCGGCGCCGCTGACGATCTTCGGGATGCTGGCGACGGATTTGAGCCCGTAACGGCCGCGGTGGATCTTCTTGATCTTCACCGTGGTCACGATCGCGCCCGAGACCGGGGCCGTGAAGAAGGCGTGGATGTAGAAGGTGGTCGTGCCGCCCCTCTGGCCGCCGTTGAAGACGGTGAGCGCGGAATTGACCAGGATCGGATTCTGTTCCGCGAGCTTGACCTCGACCGTGGTTTTGCCGGAGCCGATGATCGACTTCGGGCACGCTTTCTTCGCCGCCGTGGTGGTGCGCGACTGCAGTTGGCCGGACCGGCAGACCGGCAGCCCCTTGACGAAGACGGCGCCGTTCTTGTCGGTTTCAACGATCGCTTCCTTCAGCGCCGGCGGGTGGGTGCCGTCCTTCGTGTTGATCCTGCCGGAGGCGCTGAGCGTGATCGGCGCCAGCTTCTTCTTCGGCAATTTCTTCGGCGCGAAGCCGCCGTTGAAGGTGAATTCGAGATTCCCCGCTTCCACCGTCACCGGCTTCTCCGCCGTCGCGCTGCCGACTCCGACCAGCGCCACCAGCACCATCACCATCGACGCAAACCCGAGTTGCGCCCGCGTCCCCCTACCCGTGGATCTCATACCGCCTCCTTGTTCGCCGGGAACCCAGCCCCGCTTGACCAGTCGCTGAGGAAACCCGGTGTCTTTTCCAGAGTTGCGGTCGGTTGCACCGATCTGTGGATACTTTCGCCATGAGCGATTCCGTCGCCGCGCTCGCGGCCCGCTTCCGCGCCAGGTTCCCGGAGGTCGAAGCGAGCCTCGCCACACTCGTCGACCCGATCCCGGAGTCCCGCGCAGCGGACCCCGCCTACCTGGCCTACCTGGACAGCCTGCCGGCGACCCGCGTCGCGGTGCTCGATCACGTGGTGGAAGCGATCGAACTGGGCGAGCGCCGGAACCCGGAAGTTCCGGCCGCGGTGCTGACCTCGCCCCGTCTGGCCGCCCGCGCCGGCGTCCCCCTCGACGCGGTGCTTCGCCGCTACTCGGCCGCAAACGCCTTCCTCGTCGACATCCTCGTCGAGGAGGCGGAGCGCGCCGGGGTCCCGACCACCGCACTCCGCCGCCTCCTCCACCTGCATTCCACGGTGTTCGACCGTCTGCTCCAGTCGGCGAGCGGCGAGCATGCTCGCGAGGCCAGCACCCGGCCCGCCACCACCGCGGAGTGGCGCCACCGCTACGTCGAGGAGCTCCTCGCCGGTCGTCAGCCCAGCGGCGAGACGGGGCTCGAGTACGACTTCGACGGCCACCACCTCGGTCTGATGGTGAAAGCGGAGGAGGCCTTCGCGGTGATGCGCGAGCTTGCCACCACCCTCGATCGCCGCCTGCTCGCAGACGCCCACCAGGAGGAGCCGGTCTTGGCGTGCTGGCTCGGCGGCAGGGCCCGGCTCGGGTCGGAGGAGGCCGTGCGGGCGTTGAGGTCGAACTCGCCGGATTCGGTCGTCGCCGCCGTCGGCGAGCCGGCGGAGGGAATCGCCGGCTGGCGGCTCAGCCACCGGCAGGCCAAGGCGGCGCTGCCGATCGCCGAGCGCAGGGGCACCGGGATTCTTCGCTACTCGGACGTCGCCGTGCTGGCCTCGATCCTCCGCGACGACCTCGGGACCACCTCGCTGCGCCAGATCTACCTCCAGCCGCTGGAAGGAACACGCGACGGCGGCAGGGCGGCGCGGGAAACGCTGCGCGCCTACTTCGCCAGCGAGCGCAACGTCTCCTCAACCGCGGCCGCGCTCGGCGTCGACCGCCGCACCGTCGCCAACCGCCTGCGAGGGATCGAGGAGCTCCTCGGCCGCCGGATCGGCGACTGCGCGGTGGACCTCGCCACCGCCCTGCGGCTGGTCGACTGAATCAGCGCCGCAGGCGGGCGACGAGCCCCCACAGCACGTAGGCGATCGCGAGGCCGATAAGGATGAACTTGACGATGGCGCAGCCGGTGGCGATCACCGGTGCGGCGTCTCCGACGTGGCCGCCGAGGAGGAGCAGCCAGAGAATGTTTTCGGCGGCGTCGAAGAGGGCGGCGGCGATCGCGAAGGCCGGCGCGAAGGTGCCGGCGGCGGCGAGGGCGCGAAGGTCGTGCGCTCGCGCGAAGTCCCGGGTCGCGAGCGCCGCAACGGCCAAGAAGGCTCCGTAGACGGCCATGAAGGGGAAGTCGATCCAGAGCGAGAGGCGGGCGAGGTCACGGCCGTGGGCGCCCCATTCCGCGAAAATCTCTTCGAGGCGGTCGGCTCCGCCGGCGAACTCGAGCCCGAGGATCGACGGGCCGCCGGCGTCCTTCAGGCCCGCGTCGATGATCCCGAAGGCGACGTAGAACGCGACCATCGCGATCCCGAGGCCGATCAGCAGCTGCTTGCGGGTGGCGGATGCCGTCACGGCGCCGACGCTACCCGCTCACCCGGAGCCCAGGCTGCAAGACGCCCTGCAGGAACCGCCACTCCGTCCGGTGGCCCCGCCACCATCGGGCCATGTTGCAGGTGACCGTTGTCTGTTCCAGCTGCGCCGAGGAGTCCGAGGTCCCGGTCGAGGAGCTCGACGATGTCGGCCGCGAGGTCTGCGAGTGCGGCTACAGCTACGTGATCCTCTCCGTCGCCGAGTTCGAGCCCGCCGAGATCAAGGGCGGCCAGGTGATCCCGCTGCGCCGGCGCCGGCACCGCAAGCTCGCGGCGTAGCCCCCGCGGCTACTGCTTGGCGCTGTCGCGGCCGGGGCCGCCGAGGAGGGTGTCGGCGCCGGGGCCGCCGAGCATCCGGTCGGGGCCGCCCGCTCCTTTGAGCAGATCCCTGCCGGGACCACCGAGGAGAACGTCGGCGTCGGGGCCACCGCCGAGCTTGTCGTTGCCGCCCTCGCCGCAGACGACGTCCTTGCCGGCGAGGGCGTCGACTTTGTCGTTGCCGGCGCCGGCCGCGATCACGTCTTTCTTCTTCGTCCCGCGCAGGTTGTCCCTGCCGGCGGTGCCGACGATCGTCGCCTTGAGGCCGTTGCACCTGACGACCGGAGTCGGCTGTTTGCCGCCCGGCCCCGGAGTCTGGCCCGTTCCCCCGCCCGTGGCTCCACCGCCACCCGGATCCGGACCCGGTTCTTCTTCTCCCGGTTCTTCTTCGCCCGGCCGCGCGCCGGGCGCGTCGCGCTCGAAGTGGAGCAGGGCGGAGACGCCGCCGCTGTTGTTGGCGACGTAGACGTCGTGCCCGTCGGGGCTGATCGCGACGCCGAGCGGTTGCGACATCGCGCTCGAGGTCCCGAACCCGGTGCAGCCCTGAACTTCGTTCGCGCGCAGGCAGCGGATGAAGCTGAGTTTGCCGGCCGGCGAGGTGAGGAGACCGAAGGTGCTGAGCGCCGAGTCCTGAAAGGCGACGGCATAGAGACTGGCGTTGTCGGGGCTGACGACGGCGTCGGTAACCGAGGCGATCGAGCGCGGTTGCTGGAGCACGTTTTTCGCCGTGTGGGTGCAGGGGGCGGAGCCGCCGCTGTCGATGCAGCCGGCATAGGTGACCGCGCCGGTCTGGCCGCTGCGGGTGAAGGCCAGAACAGAATCGGTCCCGTCGGCGACGAATACGTATCTGCCGTCGGGGCTGACAGCGACGTCGCGCCCGCCTTCGAAGGTTTCCTGGTTCGGCACCGCGGTGCAGGCACCGACCGCGAACTTGGCGATGCAGTCTTTGAAGCTGAGGTCGCCGGTCGCCGCCGAGGCCTGCGCCGGCAGGAGAAGCAGCAGGGAAAGCAGCGCAAGCGGGAGGACGAGACGGCGCACGTCCCGATCCTAAACCGCTTTCCCGCCCCAGCAAGTCGCAACCAGGTTTCGGCCGCCGCCGCGGTCGCGGTGCTCGCAGAGGAAGATCCCCTGCCAGGTCCCAAGGGCGAGGCGGCCGTCGGCGATCGGCAGGGTCAGGGAGGGCCCGAGCAGAGCCGCCTTCACATGGGCGGGCATGTCGTCCTCGCCCTCGAGCGTGTGGGTCCAGTAGGGCGCCCCTTCCGGGACGGCGCGGTCGAACCAGGTCTCGAAGTCGTGGCGGACTTCGGGCGAGGCGTTCTCGTTCAAGGCAAGCGAGGCCGAGGTGTGCTGGATCAGGACGTGCAGGAGGCCGACCGCGATATCCCCCAGCTCGGGGAGGGCGTCGAGGACCTCGTTGGTGATCAGGTGGAAGCCGCGCGGACGGGCCGTCAGTCGGATCGGGCGCTGCACCCACATCGGGCGAAGGATGGCACGGCGAGTTAGGCGAGCTGGAGCTGCGGAGCCACGCTGCGACGCTCGAGGTCGAGCAGCGCCCGCTTCCGCTCGAGGCCGCCGCCGTAGCCGGTGAGGGAACCGTCGGCCCCTACCACCCGGTGACAGGGGACGACGATCGAGACGGGGTTGCGACCGTTGGCGACGCCGACAACGCGGGCGCGCTGCCAGGGCTCGACTTCGGCGCCGAAGAGGTCCGGATGGATCTTCTCCGCCTGCTCGCCGTAGCTGACGGTGTGCCCGTAGGGGATCTCCACCAGCGCTTCCCAGATCACTTTCTCCAGAGGGGTCCCCTGGAGGTCGAGGGCAAGCTCGAACCGCCGCAGCTCTCCGGCGAAGTAAGCGCCGAGCTGGTCGGTCACGTCGGGCAGCGGCGCTTCCGCCGCGCCGACCGGGATCCGGCGGCGTCCGGAGAAGCTGAGCTCGGCCAGCCCCTTCGGGCTCGCCACCACATTCAGGGGCCCGATCGGGCTGTCGAAGACGGTCCAGCGGATGGCACTCATGTCTATAGAACGACGCGGGCGGAAGAGACGTGAGGTCGCCGCAAAGCGCATCCGGTTTGGGCACCAGCCCGCTGGGGCAGGAATCCGATGCGATGCGTGGTCTCCGCAATAGGCTGTCGGCATGAACGTCCTTATCGCCGCCGACATGGAGGGGATCGCCGGGATCGAGGACTACGGCGACTGCCTGCCGTCCCACCCCGCCGCCTACGCGCGCGGCCGCCGGCAGATGACCGACGAGGTGCTGGTCGCGATCGAAGCGCTGCGGGCGGGCGGCGCCGGGCGGATCTCGGTCGGCGACTGGCACATGGTCGGGACCAACATCGAACGCGAGCGGATGCCGGAGGGGATCGAGGTGCGGCCGATCGCCGACCTCGCCCTCGACGAGGCCGAGCCCTCGATGGCGAAGGCGCACGGCGGGCCGCTCGACGCCGTGGTGATGATCGGCCACCACGCCAGGACCCCGAGCCCGCGGGGCTTCTGCTCCCACACCTTCGTCTGGGGGATGGAGGTGCTGCTCGACGGCGACTCGCTGAGCGAGACCCAGACCTACGCGCAGGCGCTGGGTGCCGAGGGCATCCCGATCCTCGTCGCCGCCGGCGACCGCTGGCTGCTGGAGGAGATGCGCGACGGTGAGCTCGGCAACGCCCGGCTGGTGACGACGAAGGAGGGAGAAGGACGCGCCCGCGCCAGCTCCGTCTCCCCCGCCGATTCCCACGTCGCCCTGCGCGGCGCGATCGCCGGCGCCCTGGCGGCCCCGCAGGAGCCGCCGCCGGCGCGCAGCTACCCGGCCGAGCTGGTGGTCAAGGTCGAGGGCGCCGAGATCGCCCGCAGCACCGTCGCCGCGCCCGGCGAACTTCTCACCGCGGTCGCCACCGCCTTCCGCGACGGCCAGGTCTCGAAGGAGTACCGCCAGCTGGCGAAGCTGCTGCCGCCCGACCACGACTCCCGCCTGCGCGCCCTCCAACGCCGCGCCGGCAGCCTCCTTGCCACGCCGGTGATGCGGCGCAAGGAGGCTGCATGGCTGGCGGCCGGCATTTGAGAAGCTTCCTGGTCGATGACCGATCAGGACGCCCTGCTGCAGCGGAGGATCTTCAACTGGTCGCAGAAGCTGCCGGGCTGGCAGCGCGGCCTGATGCGCAAACTCTGCGACGGCCCGCTCGACGAGGCGGGACGGGCGGAGGTCCTTGCCGTGCTCTGCGGGGAGGCGCCGGCGGAGGCGCTGCCGCCGCTGGATCTGGCGAACCTGCCGGCTGACGAGGCCGAGCACGGGCGGGTCGAACTGCGCGAGATCCGCGACCTGCGCAACGTCAACCGGCTGGCCGAAGACCAGGTGCTGCGGTTCGGGCCGGGGCTGAACATCGTCTTCGGCGAGAACGGGGCGGGGAAGAGCGGCTACGGCCGCCTCTGCCGGCGGGTCTGCCGCTCGGCCGAAGTCGGCGAGGTCCTGCACGACGTCTTCGACCCCGGCAAGGCGGAGGCACCGCAGACGGCGGAGTTCGTGCTCGCGGTCGACGGTGAGGAGCGGGTGGTCGAGGTTGACCTGAACGAGGAAGCGCCGCGGATCCTCTCGGCGATGACCGCCTTCGACGCCAGCTGCGCCGACGTCCACATCTCGAAGTCGAACACGATCGAGCACACGCCGCGGCCGCTGCGGCTGCTGAAGGAGCTGGCCGAGGCGCAGGACGCGCTGGCGGCGGAGCTGGCGCGGCGGATCGAGGAGCGGCGCGAGCAGCTGCCGGAGCTGCCGGGGGACATGAGCGAGGAGGAGGCGGGGGGTTTTCAACGCCTCGACGAGGCGGAGCTGAAGGAGCTCGGCGAACTGGAGCGGGCGGAGGCGACGATCGCCGCCGAGCGCAGCGAGGAGCTGGAGCGCGAGGCGCGCAAGCGGGCCACCGCGGTGCGGAAGCTGGCCGTGCGGCTGCAGGACGCCTGGGACCGGCTCGATGACGAGACGCTGACGGAAGTGGCGGAGCTGCGCGAGCGGCTCTCGCGGGCCGAAGCCGCGGTCGAGCAGCTCGCCGCTGAGGCCTTTGCCGACCAGCCGAACCCTGGTACGGGCGGCGAGGAGTGGCGGGCGATGTGGGAGGCGGCGCGGCGCTTCGTCGAAGCGGGCGGCGGCGAGTTCCCGGACGAGGGTGAGGACGCGACCTGCCCCGTCTGCCAGCAGGGCCTCGGATCCGAGGCGCACGAGCGGATGCACCGCTTCGAGGCCTTCGTCTCCGGCGAGCTGCGCGAGCAGGTCCGCCGCGTCGACCTGGCGCTGACCGAGCGGCTGCAGGGCCTGCCCGACCTCGGCAGGATCGCCCAGCTGGCCGAGATCGCCGTCGCCAGCGGCGGCGAGCACCTGCGCGCCCCGGCCGATGCGGCGCTGGAGGCGCTCGCCGATCGCCTCTCAATCGCGACGGGGGCCACGGAACCGCACCCGAGCCGCGGGCTCGACCTCGGACCGCTGCGCGACCACGTCGCCGTCCAGGTCGCCGAAGCCGAAGGCTTCGCGGTCCTCCGCGACCAGGGCGAGCGGGAGCGGATCGAGCGGCGGCTGCGGGAGCTGCAGGGACGGCGGGCGGTCGAAGAATCGCTCGACGAGCTGATCGAGCACCTCCGCGGCCTGGAGGAGATCGCCGCCTGGGAAGAGGCGCGGTCCCAGCTCTCGACGCGGAAGATCTCCCAGCGGATCGGCGAGTTGAGCCGGCTGGCGATCACCGGCCGGCTGCAGGAGTCCCTCGCCGAGGAGATCGAGGAACTCGACCCGATCGCCGAGCGGGTCGAACTCAACGCCTCGGCCAGCAAGGGCAGGCCGGCGGTCCGCTTCAAGCTCCGCAGCGAGGGCCGCGAGCGGGTCGCCAAGGTGCTGAGCACCGGCGAGCAGACCGCGCTTGCCACCGCCTTCTTCCTCGCCGAGCTGCGGGTCAGCAACGAGCGCAGCACGATCATCCTCGACGACCCGATCTCCTCACTCGACCACCAGCGCCGCGAGCACCTCGCCGCCCGCCTCGCCGAGGAAGCCCGCAGGCGCCAGGTCGTCGTCCTCACCCACGACCTCGTCTTCGTCTACTACCTGCTGGAGCGGGCGGAGGAGCTGGGTCTCGAGCTGCAGGCGCAGGCGCTGACCCGTGCCGCCGGCGAGGTCGGCGTCGTCAGCGACAACCTGCCCTGGGAAGCCCGCTCGCCGATGCAGCGGCTGAAGGCGCTGCGGCACGAGCTGAAGACCGAGCTGCGCGGCCTCTACAAGGGGCGTGACTCCGGCTACGAGCGCCGCGCCCAGCTCTGGCTGCTCGACCTGCGGAAGGGCTACGAGCGGCTGATCGAGGTCTACCTGCTGAACAGCGTCGTCGAGCGCCAGTCCCTGCCGATCCGGGTCCAGAAACTGCACGGCATCCGCTGGACGCCGGGGCTGGCCGAGGAGATCGACGTCGCGATGCGCGAGATCTCCGGTGCCGCCCACCAGGAACCGCTCGGCCGCGAGGGCCCGACGCTCTCCCGGCTGGAAGTCCTGCTCGACAAGTTCGCCGACCTCTGCGAGCGGACCAAGCCCGCCCGCGAACGCGCGGCCGAGGAGGCCGGCGCTCAGGAGCCGGTGCCCTTGCGCTCCCGGTAGCGACGGGTCTTCTCGCGGTTGCCGCAGACGTCCATCGAGCACCAGGTGCGGGAGTGGTTGCGGGTGGTGTCGTAGAAGGCCCACCGGCACTCGTCGTCGGTGCAGGCCTTGAGGCGGGGCCAGGCACCGAGGGACTGGAGGCGCTCGATCGCGAGCAGGAGGCGGGCTTCGAAGCCGCTGAGGTCTGAGCGGGCGGGGGCGAGGTCGAGGCGGCCGTCGGGCGAGAAGGCGGTGCGGAAGCGGCTGCGCTCGGCGGCTTCCTCCAGAGGTGCCAGCTCCCCAGCGGCGATCTCTTCGCCGTTGTTGGTCCGCAGCAGCGCCCGCAACGACTCGCGCAGTGTCAGCAGCCTGGCGAGCGCCTCCTCGTCGGGAGCGTCAACGTACTCGCCGGTACGTTCGCGGATCCAGACCTGTAGCTGCCGGGGATCGGCGATCAAGTCGGTCTCCTCCTCGATGTCGCGGGTGTTGACGAAATCGACCAGCAGCCCCGACTCCTGCACGACCGCGGCTTTGTTAAGAGGAGTTGACACTGTCTATCAAGTTTAGCTAGTGTTGTAGACACCGGCAAATCGTTTTAGCCAGTGTCATCATTCGTAGGAGGTCAATCATGAGATTCCTCGCCAACCTCACCATCGCCAACGCGGCCGAGTCGCAGCGCCACCTGCGCGAAGCCGCCGAGCGCGACCGCCGGGTGCGCCAGCACCCGCACCGCTAGCGGTGATGCTCGGCGAAGAGCTACGTCCGGGCCTCTGGCGCTGGACCGCCCACCATGAGGAGTGGAAGAAGGAGGTGGCAGCGGTCGCGGTCGCCAACGAGAGCGAGCTCGTGCTGGTCGATCCGATCCTGGTCGGCGACCAGTGGGACCAGCTCGAGCGCGCCCTCGATGGGCGCCAGCTGCAGGTGCTGCTGACGATCCACTGGCACGCCCGCTCGGCCGCCGAGGTCGCGGAGCGCTTCGACAACGCCCGGATCTGGGCCCACTCGCGCAATCGCGCCGCCGTCAAGAGGCGCACTCCCGTCACCGACGTCTTCCGGCTCGTCGACGAGCTGCCGGCGGGCCTGGTCGCGCTGGAGGCCCGCCCCCGCAGCGAAGTCCTCTACTGGGAGCCGCGCTCGCGGGCGCTGATCGCCGGCGACGCCCTCCTCGGCAACGGCGAAAAGGGAGAGGGACTACACACCTGCCCCGCCTCCTGGCTGCCCGTATCGACCGACCTGGCGGAGCTGCGCAAGGCCCTCCGCCCCGCCCTCGACCTACCGGTCGAGCTCGTCCTCCCCTCCCACGGCGCCCCCGTCCTCATCGGCGCCAAACAGGCCCTCGCCGGGGCGACGGCTGCCTAACCGAGTTCAATCACGCCGAAGAGGAGCAGCAGGACCAGCGTCACCACGGCGGAGACCAGCAGCGAGCCGGCGCAGCCGAGGTTGTTGGAGAAGAAGAGGAACACGAGGCCCTCCTCTACCCTCGGAGCTTCTCCTTCAGTCGCAGCAGCGCGATCACCGTGGTCGCGTCGTGGATCTCCGGCAGCGCCTGCTCGATCTCTGAGAGATCCAAACGGACGATCTCGATTTCCTCGTCGTCATCGCGTTCGCCGCTGGCGGGTGAAAGGCCGGTGGCCTCGAAGATCGTCACCTTCTCGCTGAGGAACCCCGGGCTGGGATAGATGACGTGGAGGAGGTTCCAGTGCTCGGCCCGCAGCTCCGCCTCCTCCGCCAGCTCGCGCTGCGCGCACTCCAGCTCACTCTCGCCCTCGACGTCCAGCGTCCCCGCCGGGATCTCCAGCAACTCGTCCTCCTCCACCGCCTCCCGCGGCTGCGCCACCAGGTAGGCGAACTCCTCGTCGTAGGCGAGCACCGCGACCGAGCCGGGGTGCTCGACCACCTCCCGCTCGACCTCGCTGCCATCGGCGCGCCGGTAGCGCTTGGAGACGAAGTCGACGTGCTTGCCGCGGTGGAGGTCCTCCTTGCCCAAAAACTCCATAGGTGCACTCCATCAAACCGAACATCCGCTTGCTCGCCTCATCTTTCAGGAGGATGTGACCTAACAAGCACCGGTGAGTACCGAGATCGAGCCGAGACGGGTTGCCGGGCAGCAGGTGAGGGCGGAGGCGAACCGTCGTGGATGGCTGCGATTCCTCGGCGGCAGGTTCAAGCGCGATTACGGCACCTGGTCTCAAGGGGCCGAAGGCGAGGAAGTGGTCGGCGAGATCCTCGAGAGCCTGACCACCGATGGCAGGCAGGTGGTCCATGACGTCTCCTTCGGCAGAGGCAACATCGACCACATCGTGGTCGGTCCCGGCGGCCTCTTCACGGCCAAACGGCGCGGTGTCACGATCCTCCCCGCGCGGATGCTCGCCTGGTTCCTCTCGCGCCGCCGGCCGGTGATGTCGGCCGAGCAGGCCGACGAGATCTACGACCGCCTCTGCCTGGCGGTCGGCCAACCGCCTTCTCCCTGATCAGGACAGATCAGCTCCTCTATTCCATGTAAATCTTTCACAATATGTTGGATTTACATGGATGATCTCGCGAAGAATCGCTGGCCAAGCCGTCGCTCTTCTCGCCCAGTCGCCTGCCGTGGTGCTCACTGGTCCGCGGCAGGTTGGCAAGACGACGCTTGCCCTGGAGATCGCCGGAGATCGCCCTGCCTCGTATCTCGACCTCGAGTCAGAACGCGATCGCGCGCGGCTGGCTGAGCCGGAGCTCTACTTCGAGGACCACGCCGAGGAGCTGCTGGTCCTCGACGAGATCCAGCGGCTGCCCGGGCTTTTCGAAGTCTTGCGCGGAGTGATCGATCGAGGCCGGCGCAAGGGCAACGCCAACGGTCGCTTTCTCCTCCTCGGCTCAGCCTCACTCGAGCTGCTGGAGCAAAGCGGGGAGAGCCTCGCCGGCCGGATAGCGTTCATCGAGCTCGCGCCCCTCGACGTGACCGAGGTAGGCGCCGAGCAATTTGACCGGCTCTGGATCCGCGGCGGCTTTCCGGAGAGCTTTCTCGCCGCGACCGGGGAGGGGAGCATGCGCTGGCGGCGTGACTTCATCCGCACCTACCTCGAGCGCGACATTCCACAGCTGGGCCCACGGATCCCGGCCGAGACGCTGCGGCACCTGTGGACGATGCTCGCGCACAATCAAGAGAGTCGCTGCTGGGACATCCGGTCGTCGGCGGAAGCTGGGAGGGCTTGATCATCGAGAACCTGATCGGGCTCGCGACCGACGCCGAGCCGAGCTTCTACCGCACCAGCGGCGGAGCCGAGATCGACCTCGTCCTCACCTGGCGGGACGGCCGCGAGTGGGCAGTCGAGGTGAAGCGGACCCTCTTCCCCAAGGTCGAGCGGGGGATGCGTTCCGCTCTCGCTGATGTCGAACCCGATCGTGCCTTTGTGGTTTATCCCGGCGAGGAGCGCTTTGCGCTGGGCGCGGGTGTGGAGGCGATTGGCCCGGCTGAGCTCTGCGCCGAGCTCAGCTCGAAGTCGGGAAGTGCATAGAGCCCCCGTCGCCTGACACGGCGGTGTTGCTGGCCGGCCATCGGCTGGTGATCGTCTTGGCGCGGGTGTAGAAGCGGACGCCCTCGGGGCCGTGAATGCGGTGGTCGCCGAAGAGGGAGTCCTTCCAGCCGCCGAAGGAGTGGAAGGCCATCGGCACCGGGATCGGGACGTTGACGCCGATCATCCCGACTTCGACCTCGCGCTGGAAGCGGCGCGCCTCGTGGCCGGAGCCGGTGAAGATCGCGGCGCCGTTGGCAAAGGTGTTGGCGTTGATCAGCCCGATCGCCTCGTCGAGGCTGCCGCTGCGGACGACCGAGAGGACGGGGCCGAAGATCTCATCGGTGTAGACGGACATCTCCGGCGCCACCCGGTCGATCAGGGTCGGGCCGACCCAGAAGCCGCCGCCGTCCATCTCCAGCTCACGGCCGTCGACGGTAAGCCGGGCACCGGCCGCGTCGCCCTGGCCGATGTAGTCGACGATCCGGTCCCGCGCCTGCGGCGTCACCACCGGGCCCATTTCCGAGTCGGGGTCGAGGCCGGGACCGACGTTGATCTCGCGTGCCCGCCCCGCCACCTCCTCGACCAGGGCGTCGCCGGACTCGCCGACCGCGACGGCAACCGAGATCGCCATGCACCGCTGCCCGGCCGAGCCGAAGCCGGCGGCGGCGAGCTGGTCGGCGGCGTAGCCGAGATCGGCGCCGGGCATCACCACGGCGTGGTTCTTCGCCCCCCCGAGCGCCTGCACCCGCTTGCGGTTCTCGGTCGCGCGGGTGTGGACGTAGGAGGCGATCGGAGTCGAACCGACAAAGGAAACGGCGGCGACGTCGGGGTGGTCCAGCAGGGCGTCGACCGCGACCTTGTCGCCGTGGACGACGTTGAAGACCCCCTCCGGCAGCCCCGCCTCGGCGTAGAGCTCGGCGACCAGGTTCGAGGCCGAGGGGTCGCGCTCGGAGGGCTTGAGTACGAAGGTGTTGCCGCAGGCGATCGCTACCGGGTGCATCCACATCGGCACCATCGCCGGGAAGTTGAACGGGGTGATTCCGGCGCAGACCCCGAGCGGTTGGCGGAACGAGTACGCGTCGACGCTGGAGGAAACCTGGTCGGAGTACTCGCCCTTCAGCAGCTGTGGGATCCCGCAGGCGAACTCGACCACCTCCAGCCCGCGCAGCACCTCCCCCTTAGCGTCCTCCAGCACCTTGCCGTGCTCGGAGGAGACGATCCGCGCCAGCTTCTCGACGTTGGCGTTGAGCAGCTCGCGGAAGGCGAACATCACCTTGGCGCGGCGGCTGAGGGAGGCCTCCGCCCAGTCGACGAAGGCCGCCCGCGCCGCCGCGATCGCGGCGGCGATGTCGGCGGGCTCGGCCAGGACCACCTCGGCCTGCTGCTCGCCCGTCGTCGGATCCCAGACGGGGGCGGTGCGGGAGGAGTTGCCGCTCGTCTCCTCGCCGCCGATCCGGTGTCGGATCGTCCGCTTCGCCGTGACCGCGCTCACCGGGTCATTGTGACGCCACGGGGGTCAGCGGCCCTTGGCCGCTGAGTACAGAAATCGCGTT
>JBIOVP010000170.1:0-13036 GCA_044867815.1 Solirubrobacterales bacterium
GAGGTCTCGACCACGGTCCGCTACGAGGGCCGGCTGCGGACGATCCAGGCGGTCAAGGAGGCCGGACTGGAGACCTGCGTCGGCGGCATCCTCAACCTCGGCGAGAACGAGGAGCAGCGGGTCGAGATGGCCTTCGAGCTCTCCGAGATCAACCCGACCTCGGTTCCGATCAACCTCCTGATCCCGAAGGAGGGGACCAAATTCGGCGACCGCGAGGTGTTGGACCCGTGGGAGGTCGTGAAGTGGATCGCGATCTTCCGCCTGATCATCCCCGGCGCCCTCTTCCGTCTCTGCGGCGGCCGGGTCGAGAACCTCGGCTCCCTGCACAAGCTCGCGGTCAAGGCGGGGCTGAACGGGGTGATGATGGGGAACTTCCTGACGACGCTCGGGGCCGAGCCGGCCGAGGACCGGGCGATGTTCGAAGAGCTCGGCCTCAACGTCGGCCGCCAGCCCGACAACGGCGCCAACCCGCGCCCCGACAACCGCTCCGGCTGGCTCGAGGGCGAGGCGCCGGCGACGCCGATCGACGAACTCGTCGACAGCCAGGAGGAGGCCAACTTCTGGGACCCCTCCACCCAGCTGCGGGTCGTCAAGAAGTCGAAGAAGCCGCCGTCCTATCCGCGGGCGGCGTGACTGACGTAGCCGAGCGGCTCGACGAGCTCCGCGAGCGGGGGCTCTACCGGCGGTTGCGCCTGATCGAGGGAGCGCAGGGACCGACCGTCACCCTCGACGGCCGACCCGTCCTCCTTCTCTGCTCCAACAACTACCTCGGACTCGCCGACCGCGCCGAGGTGCGGGAGGCGGCGGCCGGGGCGGCGTTGCGCTGGGGGGCCGGCTCGGGAGCCTCGCGGCTGATCTCCGGGAACATGGAGCCGCACCGGGAGCTGGAGGGGCGGCTCGCCGCCTTCAAGGGCTGCGAGGCGGCACTGCTGTTCGGCTCCGGCTACCTCGCCAACACCGGCGTCATCGCGGCGCTGGCGGGACGTGGCGAGGTCGTCTTCTCCGACGAGCTCAACCACGCCAGCATCGTCGACGGCTGCCGGCTCTCGCGGGCGGAGACCGTCGTCTACCGCCATGGCGACGTCGAGCACCTCGCCTGGTGCCTGCGGCGGGCGGGCGGGCGGGCCTCCCTGATCGTCACCGACGGCGTCTTCTCGATGGACGGCGACGTGGCGCCGCTGCCGCAGCTGCTGGAGCTGGCGCGGCGGCACGGGGCCCGGCTGATGGTGGACGAGGCGCACGCGACCGGCGCGGTCGGCCCCGGCGGGCGCGGCTCGGTCGCCGCCGCGGGACTACGCGGCGAGGTCGACGTCGTCGTCGGGACGCTCGGCAAGGCGCTCGGCTCCTACGGCGCCTACGCCTGCGCCAGCGCCGAAACGGTCGACTTCCTCGTCAACTCCGCCCGGCCCTTCATCTTCTCGACGGCGCCGCCGCCATCCGCGGTGGCCGCCGCGATGGCGGCGCTGGAGATCCTCGAAGCCGAGCCGGAGCTGGTCGAGCGGCTGCAGGCAAACGCGGAGACGCTGCGCGGCGCCCTTGCCGCCCAGGGACTCGAAGTCGGGAATTCGACCACGCAGGTGGTCCCGCTCAACGTCGGCGAGGCCGAAGCGACGATGGAACTTTGCGAGCGAGCGCTGCTGCGGGGCGTTTTCGCGCAGGGGATCCGGCCGCCGACCGTGCCCGCGGGCTCCTCGCGGCTGCGCTTCACCGTGATGGCCACCCACCGGCGGGACGAGCTCGTCCAGGCAGCGGCCAGGGTCGCCGCCGCGGCTCAGGCGGTGGGCCTGATCCGGCTGCAGGTGCTGGCCGCGTAACGAGGCACCGTGACGCAGGGGATCTTCGTCACCGGGACGGGCACTGAGGTCGGCAAGACCGTCGTAGCCGCGGTGGTCGCCCGTACGCTCGCCGCCGAGGGCAGGAGCGTGGCCGTCTTCAAGCCCGCCGTCACCGGCCTCGACGAAGGGGTCGAGACCGACCACGCGCTTCTGCGCCGCGCCTCGGGCTCCATCCAGAGTGACGAGGAGATCGCCCCCTACCGTTTCGGCCCCCCGGCCTCGCCCCACCTCGCAGCCGAGCTGGTCGGTGAGGAGATCGACCCCGAGCGGCTGCGGCAGGCGGCCCGCGACGCGGCCGAGGGCGCCGAGGCGATCGTCTGCGAGGGCGTCGGCGGCCTCCTCGTCCCCCTCTCTCCCACATACCTGGTCCGTGACCTCGCCGCCGACCTCGGGTATCCCGTGCTCGTCGTCGCCAGCCCCGGCCTGGGGACGATCAACCACACCCTGCTGACGCTCGAAGCCGCCCGCGCTGCCGGGTTGAAGGTGGCGGCGGTAGTTCTCACTCCGTGGCCCGGGGAGCCGTCCGAAATCGAGTCCTCCAACCGCGGGACGATCGCCGCCCTCGGCGACGTCGAGGTCCTCACCCTCCCCCCAATCAACCTCGCCACCCCCTCGGCCTGGCCACCACTCCACCTGCCGACGGGACGATTTCCCTACATATAGGCGTACTTTCGTCCCGTCAGCGGGGTTCAGACGATTACATCGAGCGAGCCCTCGCCGACCTCGACGGTGAAGCCGGCGGACTCGGCGACAGCGGCGGCACCGGCGGGATCCTTGGGCGGCTTCTTTGCCTGCAGCAGCACCCGCGCGATATCACCACGCACGGCCTTGGCCATATGGGAGACGGCCTTGCGTTCGCCGCCCTGCTCGGTGAAGGCGCGCACTGCCAGCAGCGTCGCGTGCTTCGGCTTCCAGAAGGAGCGGTAGGCGCCGGAGCGCATGTCGACGATCAGCTCGCCCTCCTCGTCGGGCACCGCCTCGGCCAATGCCGGCCGCCAGAACGCCGCCGGCACCCCGATCCCCTCCAGTCGCGTCTTCGGCGGGAACTTGTAATAGGGGATGCGATCGTCGGGCCGCACGAGCCCCCAGAGCGCACTCGCGATCAACACCTGCCGCCGCGCCTTCGCGGTCAGCATCGGCAGCTCCAGCCGCTTGAAGAGGACGCCCGTGTAGACCTCGGCGCCGGGCGCCGCCGGGGCGGTGCGCAGGCCGGGGTCGAAGGCGTCGAGCAGCTGCTCCCGCCGCTCTCCCAGCTCCTCCGAGAAGGCGAGCGAGCCGAGGTCCACCTGCTCACCCGCCTCGGGTTCCGTCTTTCCTTCGGAGGGCGGCAGCAGGATCAGCATCGAGGCGGCAGCCTATGCCGCCTCCGCCATCGCCACCTGGGAGCTGGTCGTCGTCTTCGCCTTGGCGCGGATCGCGGTTGCCCCGATCGCCGCCCCCAGCAGGGCGACGAAGCCGGAGACGGTCATCGCGTGGCTGAGCGCGTAGACGAAGGCTTCATTGCCGGCCGCGGCGACTTCTTTCACCTGCGCCGCGCCGAGCCCCGCGACGTGCGGCGCCGTGCCGCCGCCGAGCTGGTCGGAGATCGACTGCCGCTGGGCCTCGGTGACGCCGGTGCCGCCGAGCAGCGAGTCCAGTTTCGAGCTGACCAGGCCCTGGAAGATCGCGCCGGTGACGGCGATGCCGAGGCTGCCACCGACCATGCGGAACATCGAAAGCACCCCGGAGGCGACGCCGGCTTTCTGCACGGGCACCGCGTTCATCGCGGCGCTGGTCATCGGCGACATCGTCATCGCGATGCCGATCCCGAGCAACATGAACCCGGGCAGCAGGTCGAGGTAGGTCGAGTCGACCGCGATGCGGCTGAAGCTGAACAGCGAGGCGGCGACGATCGTCAGGCCGGCGGCAATCAGCCAGCGCGGGCCGTAGCGGTCCGAGAGCCGTCCCGCGACCGGCGCCACGCCGACGATCATCAGGGTCGAGGGCAGGAACCGCACCCCCGCCTCCAGCGGCGAGTAGCCGAGGATGTCCTGCATGTAGAGGGCGAGGAAGAAGAAGACGCCCAGCATCCCGAAGCTGATGATCATCGCCACGCAGACCGCGGCGAGGAAATTACGGTCGCTGAGCAGGTCGAACTGGACCATCGGCGCCCTGACCCGGTTCTCGACGAAGACGAAAGCGGGCAGCGCCAGGGCGGCGAGCGCCAGCAGGGCGACGATCCCGGTCGATTCCCAGCCCCAGGAGTTGCCCTCGACGAGGGCGAGGACGAGCGCCGTAAGCCCGACGGTCAGCACCGCGACGCCGCTGTAGTCAACCTCGCGGCCGACCGAGGTGTCGCGGGACTCGCGCACCGCGAACAGGGTCGCCAGGACCGCGCCGACCGCGACCGGGATGTTGACGTAGAAGATCGCCCGCCAGCTGACGTGCTCGGTGAGGAAGCCGCCCAGGACCGGCCCGACCGCCAGGGCCAGGGCCGAGACGCCGGCCCAGGTGCCCATCGCCTTGCCGCGCTCGTGGGCGGGGAAGGCGTCGGTGATGATCGAGAGCGTCCCCGGCATCATCAGCGCCGCGCCGACGCCCTGGACGACGCGGCTGAGGACCAGCGCGGTCTCGTCCGGCGCGAAGCCGGCGGTCGCCGAGGAGAGGGCGAAGATGACAACACCGGTCATGAACATCAGCCGCCGGCCGAAGATGTCGCCGAGCCGGCCGCCGGTCGCCAGCAGCACCGCGAAGGAGAGCGTGTAGCCGTTGATCGTCCACTCCAGGCCGCTGATCGAGGCGCCGAGGTCCTTCTGGATCGACGGCAGGGCGACGTTGACGATCGTGTTGTCGAGCATGATCATGAACAGCGCGAAGCACATCGCTCCGAGCGTCCACCACTTGCGGTTGTCGTCGGTGATCAGGTGGCGGTAACGGGTCAAGCGCGCTCACTTCCCTTCAGGTGCCGGTAGGTCTGGGCGAGGTCCTCGCGGTCCAGCAGCGAGTCGACGGCGGCGTCGAGCTTGCGGCGCTGGGCGGCGCTGAGGGTGCCCACGAAGGATTCGATGCCGGTCATGCGGACCGTGACCAGGGTCGCGACCAGGTTCTTGCCCTTGGCGGTGATCTTCACCCGGCGCACCCGGCGGTCGTCCGGGTCCTCGACCCGGGTCGCCAGCTTCGCCTTGACGAGGGCGTCGACCGCCCGGCTCATCGAGGGGACCGAGACGCCGAAGAGCTCGGCGAGGTCGGAGACCTGCCAGGCCTGCGCCTCGTGGCCGAGGCCGCCGAGCTCGAGCAGGGCCTTGCACTGGGTTATCGAGAGCCCGCTCTCCTCGATCACCCGCAGCTGGTTGCCGCGGTCGTAGAGGAAGACGTGGTGCAGGAGGGCGGCTATACGGGCCGCGGTGTCGGTCGTCTCCTGGGTCTTCTCGATCGTCGCGTGCACCTGGAGAATAGTTGCATGAGCGCAACCTTTTCAAAAGGGCAATATTTGTTTGAGTGATGCATATCACGCCTATCCCTTCTCTGTAGAAGCGATTTCGGTCCCTGAGCCGCCCTAGCTTCCTGCGCCACAACAGACAAACGGCCGGGGCGACTGCGCTAACAGCCCCCCGGCCCTGGCACAGGAAGGTGGACTTCCCATGCAGGACAAGGCTAAGTCAGCGGACCCCGCTGGCGAGGATCGGAAGTACGAAGGGGCGGTTCTCGCCCACATCATCGCGGCGCATCCGGCCACGCTGCGCCTCTCGAATCTACTTCGGGAACTGGGCGACCCGGAGGACTTCAGCGAGCGGGACGCAATCGAAAGGGCAGTTCGTGAACTCGTCAAGGGCGGGCTGCTGTTCAGGTGCGAGGGCGCTGTTCTGCCGACGCGGTCGGCGCTGTACCTCTCCGAGTTGGGGCTGGCATGAGCGGCAGCGCCCCCACCATCCCGAGCCTGCCCGATGGCATCACGTTCTCGACGGCAGCAGAGCGGTTCGGCTGGAACCTGCGTATCGCCCGACACCGGGCGAGGCTCAGGCAGCAGGATCTCGCTGACCGGATGGGCATCCACCAGTCCGGTATCTCGGGCTGGGAGAGAGGGATATGTATGCCCCATGACAGATCCGTTTGGCGGCTCGCAGAAGCGCTGCGGATAGAGCCCAGCGACCTGCTCCGGGGTACCGAGGAACTCGCCAGCTAGCGCCTAAGCGGACTTCTGGATGTGGATGAGAGGAACTGGCGGCGGGGTGGGCTTCAGCTTCATGCGGACTTGCCAATTCCGGCGAGTGGACGCAGAGGGTGAACAGCAGCAAGCTTCACGCCCAGAAGCCTACCCCGCCTGACCTACTGGTTAGCCTTCGGGTGTGGCCAAGAAGCAGAAGACCGATAAGGGGTTGGAGATCCCCGTTCCGACCAAAGGCGAGTTCGACGCCGCTATGCGGAAGGTCGCTCCCCCAGCAGGTCATAAACCCCCTGCCGGGAAAGACCGGCCTCAGAAGCAATCCGAGTGATCGAGACGCCCGCCTTGCGGGCGTCTCTGATGTAGGCGCGAAGTTCGGTGGTCGCCTCTCGTTTCGCCTCATCGGCTTTGGCGCGCTTGCGAGCCGCCGCTTTGAGCTTTCGGATTGCGACTGCCTCAGTCACTGCTTCGCTGCTTCCCTGACGAGGGTGTGAAACATCGAGCGCTGGCCGTGGAAGCGGTTGTTGTGCCGCCATGCGTACTCGTCCAGATAGGACTGAAGCCACTTGCGGGAGACGCCCTTGTAGGCACCGCGCATCCCGGTCTTCAGGTTGCCGAAAAAGCCCTCAATCGTGTTCGTATGGATCGTCCCGTTGACGTAGGAGCCCGCCGAGTGGTTGATGATGCGGTGGTCCGCGTACTCGCGGCCGAGCGGCCGATAGGAGCGCCAGTCGTCGGTGATCAGGATTGATTCCGGGTTCACGTTCGACCGGACGGCTCCACTTAAGGGCTCGCCCCTGCGGGACGTGATGACGCGCAGCCGAACCCGCCCGCCGCGCTCGATCATTCCCAGCACCGAGACCTGGCGTTGACGCCAAGCGGCAGCTTCCTTTTTCGTCATCTTCGGACCACGGGGTCGGCCGTGGACGCCGGTCTCGTCAACCTCGACTTCGCCGCGCAGGCTAGGAGCCGGATCGGGTTCGGCCATCAGGTGGTTCCTGATCTTGTTGAACATCCTCCATGCGGTCTTGTAATGGACGCCCAGCTCGCGCTCTAGCTGTTTGGCGGAGATCCCGCAGCGGGTGCTCGTCATCAGGTACATCGCGTGGTACCAGAGCCGTAGCGAGGTCGATGAGCGGTGGAAGACCGTCCCGGCCGTGGGGTGCAGATGGTGGCCGCATGCGGTGCAGGTCCAAGACTGGCGCTGCTGCTTGGTCGCGTAGCGCTTGAAGGACTTCACGTCGCCGCACTTCGGGCAGTGGGCGTGTTCGCCATCGGGCGCGTGGCGGGTGCGCCACAGGTGCTCCAGGCAAGCGGCGTCGTCGGGGAACTCGGCTAGGAACTCGGTGACCGAGTAGTCCGAAGTCGAGGACTTCGCGCGGCGCGGGGCGTGGCGGTTAGCCGGTGGCATGTTGTAAAGCTACTTGACATAGCAGTAGTTGTCAAGTCTCTTGACATTGCCGAGTGATGGCTTTTACGCTCCCGGGATGGGTCACCCCCTAGAAGCCATCGATCTGCGACTCAAACGCGCGGACCAGCACCTGCGCACGCTCGACCGAAAACAAAACGTCTTCCTTGACAAGAAAGATCGCAGCATCGGGGGTTATTTCGATGCCGACGCCAGCGAGTATGTCTTCAGGGTCGAAGGGGAGATGCCCGATCCCCGTATCGGCCTCTTCGTCGGGGAGTTCGCTCACAACCTGCGGGCCGCGCTTGACAATCTCGTCTGGCAACTCGTCCGGCTCCGAGGCGGCATCCCCACTCGCCGTACGGAGTTCCCCATCTACGAAAGCCGGAAGCGGTATCGCGACCGAGGGCGTAGGGCTCTTCGCGGCATAAGTTCGGATGATCGGGCAGCGATTGAGGTGATCCAGCCCTTTGAGGCGGGAGAAGGCGCGTCGGATACGTATCTCGCGCTCTTGGCGTGGCTCAACAATGTGGACAAACATCGGTTTCTCCATGTCGGATGCGCCATGCCCGTCACCTTCATGCCCATGTACTACGCGCCTGGAGGGGGCGTCAAGAAAAAGCGCGTGCCGGGACTCTTCCCCTGGAATCCCATCGCCGTCAAAGACGTAGCGAAGGTCCTTGACGTGCGCTATGTCCCCCCGGTCGCTGGCTATGACCGCGCAGAACTCATGCGGGTCCGAATCAGGGCCAGTGGGCCGGACCCGCAGATGAAGGTGAAGGGAAGCCCGCCCATCCAGATAGCTCTGAGCGATCCGAAACATGCCCTGATCCTCCCCGATCTCAAGGTCATGAAGAGCCTCGTCGTCAGCATCGTGGACGGATTCCGCCCACGATTCGACATCTGAGGACGGCTCTACGAAGCGCGGGGTCGGCGAGTAGCGGCGCCGCTCAGTCACGAGGCGTGATGTCCATCACGCCGAAATCGCTTCCACATAGAAGGGATTTCGGTCCCTGAGCCCGCCGCTTCTACAGAGAAGGGATATGCGTGATGCATATCACGCCTATCCCTTCTAGGTGGAAGCGCCTACCGCCGGAGCCGGGGCTAACGTCCGCTCCATGCCGCCGGACTACGCACAGCTCGATCGCGACCACGTCTGGCACCCCTTCACCCAGCAGCAGGGCTGGAGCGAGGAAGAGCCGCTGGTGATCGAGCGTGGCGAGGGCTCCTACCTCTTCGACACCGAGGGGAGGCGCTACCTGGACGGGACGGCGGCGCTCTGGTGCAACGTCCACGGCCACCGCCACCCGGTGATCGACGCCACCGTGCGCGAGCAGCTCGACCGTGTCGCCCACACGACGATGCTGGGACTGACGCACCCCGGCGCTACGGAGCTGGCGGCGCGGCTGACGGAGATCGCGCCCGAGGGTCTATCCCGCGTCTTCTACTCGGACTCGGGCTCGACCGCGGTCGAGATCGCGCTGAAGATCGCCTTCCAGTACCAGCAGCAGCGCGGTGGCGAGCACGCCCGACGGACCAGGTTCGTACGCCTGCGCGAGGCCTACCACGGCGACACGATCGGCTCGGTCTCCGTCGGCGGCATCGACCTCTTCCACTCGACCTACCGGCCGCTGCTGTTCGAGACCCACGTCGCCGAGCCGGGCGACGCCGCCGACCTCGAGCGGGTGCTGGCGGCGCACGGCGAGGAGATCGCCGCGGTGGTCGTCGAGCCGCTGGTCCAGGGCGCGGCGGGGATCCTCATCCAGCCGGAGGGCTACCTGCGGACGGTGCGGGAGCTCTGCGACCGCTTCGGGGTACTGCTCGTCTGCGACGAGGTGGCGACCGGGTTCGGCCGCACCGGGACGATGTTCGCCTGCGAGCAGGAAGGCGTGGCGCCGGACCTGATGTGCCTGGCGAAGGGGATCACCGGCGGCTACCTGCCGCTGGCGGCGACGCTGACGACGGAGGAGATCTACGAGGGCTTCCTCGGCAGCTACGAGGAGTTCAAGACCTTCTTCCACGGCCACACCTACACCGGCAACCCGCTCGCCTGCGCGGCGGCACTGGCCAACCTCGACGTCTTCGAGCAGGAGCGGACGCTGGAGCGGCTGCAGCCGAAGATCGCGCTGCTGGAAGGGCTGCTGGCCGGGGTCGCGGCGATGGACGAGGTGGCGGAGGTGCGTCAGAAGGGCTTCATGGTCGGCATCGACCTCGGCGACCACGACGACGCCCTGCGGATGGGACACCGGGTGACGGTCGAGGCGCGCAGGCGCGGCGCCTTCATCCGCCCGCTCGGCAATACGGTCGTCCTCATGCCTCCGCTCTCGATCAGCGAAGACGAGCTGCGCGAGCTGGTGGCGATCGCGCGCGACTCCATCCACGCCGCGGTTGCCTCGGCGCCGGCCGATCTGGCTAAAGCTGCCTGACGTTTGGTGAAAAAGGGCCCCTATAGGGGCCGAAATTCACCAATCGTTCGATACTCGCCGTGATGAATGGTGATCCGGGCCGTAGTACGGGCATGGAGCAGACGCTTATGGCAACCACGGACGAGGCGCCTCGCGCTGCCGAGCTCGCCTTCGACCGCCTCTACCGCTCCAGCCGGGACGACGTCTACGCCTACGTCTCCAGCCTGTTGCGGGACGAACCGGCGGCAGAAGAAGTCACCGCCGCCGCCTTCGAGCGGGCCTACCGCAAGCGCAACCGCTTCGACCCCGAACGGGGCGAGCCGCGGGCGTGGCTGTTCGGCATCGCCCGCAACGCCGCCCTCGACGAGCTGCGCCGGCGGGGGCGCCAGGCAGAGCTGACCGCTGAGCCGGCGGACCTCCACGGCTTCGCAACCGAGGAGGGTGCCGAGCACAGCGAGCGACGGCTCGCGGTCTCCGCCGCCCTGGAGCGGCTCGAGCCGCGCGAGCGCGAGCTGATCGCGCTCAAGTTCTTCGCCGGCCTCAGCAACGCCGAGATCGCCCAAATACTCGGGATCAGCGAATCGAACGCTGGCACCAAGCTGCACCGAGCCATGACCAAACTGAGGGAGGCCTGCGATGGAGCCGCTTAGAGAGGACCAACTGATCGCGGAGCTCCGCGCCCTGCGCCCCACCCCCCATCCAGAGTTCGCCGCCGAGCTCGACGAGCGCGCCGCCGCGGGCTTCCCGCGGCGATTGCACTGGCGCTGGACCCCGTTCGAACGACTGCGCGGTGTGCAGCCGAAGCGTCTGCTGATCCCGGCCGGCGGACTGGCCGTGATCCTGATCGCGGTCGTGACGGCGGTCGCCGTTACGGGCGAATCCGAGGACCACTCGGGGGGTGGGAGCTTCCTCAACTACTACGGCGGTGAGATCGGCTCCGCCCCGGCATCGAAGCCGAAAGCGGAGGCTCCCGAGCATCTCGCGCGGAAAACGGGCGACGCTGGCCCCGAAGTTGGAACTTCCTCATCCGCCGCCGGAGCCAGTGCAGAGATCGAACCCTTCACCCGAGGTACCAGCTTCAAATTCAACCCCCACAACCGCGCCGTCGAACGCTCCGCCGACCTCGTCCTCGGAGCCGACCCGGCTAGTGTCGCCGACGACGCCAGCAAGGTCTTCGAAGCAGTCCACGCCCACGACGGCATCGTCATGCGCTCCTCCACCCGCGAGGGCGAAGCCGGCGTAGCCGCAGCCCGCTTCGAGCTGCTGATCCCGAGCGCCAAGCTCGGCGACGCCCTTGCCGCGCTCTCGGCGATCGACGAGGTGCGCTCGCGGCACGAGGCGACCGACGACATCACCGCCCCCACGGTCCAGACCGGCGAGCTGCTGCAGGACTCGAAGGCGCGGATCGACAGCCTCCTCGCCCAGCTGGAATCGGCGGAAACCGAATCCGAGCGCGAAGCGGTGGAAGGCGAGCTGGCGGCAGAGCGCCGGCATCGGGCCCGCCTGCGGGCGCAGCTCCAGCACCTCGAGCGCCGCGCCGACTACTCCCGCGTCTTGGTCCGGATTGAGACCGGAGCCCCCGAGGACTCCTCCGGAGGCGCCTGGGGCGTCGACGACGCGCTCGGCGATGCCGGCAAGATCCTCGCCGTCGTCGCCGCTGTCGCCGTAGTTGCCCTGGCGATCCTCGGTCCGATCGCCCTCATCGCCCTGCTCGCCTGGCTCACCCACCGCGCCTGGGTCCGGCGCGAGCGCCGCCGCGTCCTCAGCTGATCCCAGACGTGTCTGAGCTGAAGGGGTCATATAGACCCTTTAGCTCAGAAACCCCCTGGCGATTAGGGTGGGCACATGAAGGAGCGGCGACGGGGACCGGCGGAGATGCCCAACTTCGGGCCGCCCACGACGCCCCGACCGGCGGCCTCGGTGGTGCTGCTGCGGCGCGGCGGCAAGCACTCGCAGCGGGCGCTCGAGGTGCTGATGCTGCGGCGCAGCGAGGCGGCGAAGTTCATGCCCGGCGTCTGGGTCTTCCCCGGCGGCTCGCTTGACGAAGCCGATGGGGCCGACGAGCCAGGCCTGCGCGCCTGCGCGCTGCGCGAGCTGGCCGAGGAGGCGGGGATCGAGCTCGACGCCGGCGAGGAGCTCGTCCCCTTCACCCGCTGGATCACCCCGGAGGTGATCGCGACCCGCTTCGACGCCTGGTTCTTCCTCGCCCTCGCCCCCACCCACAAGCCGCCGCGCCCCGACGGCGTCGAGACCACCGACGCGCGCTGGTTCGAGCCGGCTGCGGCGCTGGCGGCCCAGGAGGCCGGCGAGCTCGTCCTCTCCTTCCCCACCCGGACTCAGCTGCGTTGGCTGGCCGAGTTCCGCACCTCCGACGAGGCGCTGGCCGCCTACCGCGAGCGCACCCTCGAACCGATCCTCCCCGTGGTGATCGCCGAAGACGGCGCCGAGCCCCGCGTCGTCCTCCCCGACGACCCCGACTACCCTGCCTGAGCAGCCGGGAACGGCTCCAGGCCCGCGTGCCAGGGGCCCGGTGGGTAGGTGTTGATGCCGCTCTCGTCCATCTCCGACTGCAGCCGCCGGAACAGCTGCCCGGCGTTCTTCAGCGCCGCCTTCAGCTCCGCCTCGCTGCGCTCGCGCAACCGCCAGAGGAACCAGAGCTGGCGGTCGTTGACGCCGAAGTCGATCTCACCCTCCATCTTCGTCACCCAGCCGAGGAAGCCGGGACTGAACAACTCCCGCAGCTTGACCGGGTCGTACTCGCTCGGCACCGTTGCCAGGAAGCGCCTGTTGAAGTCGATCGACTCGAACTCGACCTTGCGCTGGAAGCGCTGCGTCACCACCTCGTGGCCCTCGATCGACTCGACGTTGAAGGCCGGCACGACCTGCGCCAGGTCCGGCATGTGGGACTTGGCCAGCACCGCGGTCGGCAGGACCGCCCTGCTGAAGAAGCCCCCGACCTCCTTTTCGTCGGCGTCGCAGGAAGCCCCCCAGAAGCCCTCGCTCAGCTGCCCCGTCAGGCGGTTGACGCCGCCGACGCAGAGCGCCACCGGCCCGTCTTTCGGGTTGATCCCCCCGACCGGTTCGTAGGTGAGCCCGTTGCGCTCGCCGTAGCGGCGCACGATCTCGGCCCATTCCTGCTCTTCTGCCTTACCGCCCACGCCGCGATCCTACGCGGCGCACCCTCCGGCGTTCGTCCTTTGTCGCCCACAGGGCTACAAAAGACGAACGCGGCGGCAGTAGGATGCGG
>JBIOVP010000171.1:0-3913 GCA_044867815.1 Solirubrobacterales bacterium
GCAGGAGTCGGCGGGCATCGCCACCTGCGAGGGCGGCCACATCACCACCCTGCGCGACTCGGGGCTCGTCTCCCAGGTCTTCGACGAGGAGAAGCTGCGGGCGCTGGAAGGGGACATGGCGATCGGCCACGTCCGCTACTCGACCACCGGCGGCGGCTCCTGGGAGAACGCGCAGCCGGTCTGGCGCGACGACGGCCGCGAGGTCGCCCTCGCCCACAACGGCAACCTGACCAACGCGGTCGAGCTCTGGGGTGAGCTGAAGGAGAAGGGGCTGCAGTTCCGCGGCACCTCCGACTCGGAGATCATGGCGGCGCTGCTCTCCTCCCACGACGGCAAGATGATCGAGGACGCCGTCGCCGACGTGATGCCGCGGCTGCGGGGCGCCTACTCGACCGTGGTGATGACCAAGCGGGCGATCGTCGCCTTCCGCGACCCGCACGGGATCCGGCCGCTCAGCCTCGGCCGCCTCGGCGACCGCTTCGTCGTCGCCTCCGAGAGCTGCGCCTTCGACATCATCGGCGCCGAGCTGATGCGCGAGGTGCACCCCGGCGAGATGATCTCGCTGACCGAGGGCGGGCTGGAGACGCGGCAGGTGGTGAAGGCCGAGCGGCGCGCCAGCTGCGTCTTCGAGCACATCTACTTCTCCCGCCCCGACAGCCGCCTCGAGGGCAGGGTCCTGCAGCAGGCGCGCGGGCGGATGGGCGAGATCCTCTGGCGCGAGGCGCCGGTCGAGGCCGACCTGGTGATCTCGGTCCCCGACTCGGGCAACCCGGCCGCGGCCGGGTTCGCGCGCGCCTCCGGGCTGCCCCGCGACGACGGCCTGATCAAGAACCGCTACGTCGCCCGCACCTTCATCCAGCCGGGGCAGGAGCTGCGCAAGCACGGGCTGCGGCTGAAGTTCAACCCGCTGCCGGAGATCGTCGCCGGCCAGCGCCTCGTCGTCGTCGACGACTCGATCGTCCGCGGCAACACCACCCGCCAGATCGTCGGCATGCTGCGCGACGCCGGCGCCAGCGAGGTGCACCTGCGCATCTCGGCGCCGCCGATCCGCAACCCCTGCCACTACGGCGTCGACATGTCCACCCGCGAGGAGATGATCGCCCACAACCGCTCGGTCGAGGAGATCGCCGCCGAGCTGGAAGCCGACAGCCTCGCCTACCTCTCGATCGCCGGCGTCTACGAGGCGATCGGCGGCGATCCGGGCGAACACTGCGACGCCTGTTTCACGGGGGACTACCCACTCGGGGACCCGGACGAGGCTGACGGGAAATACGCTCTGGAGATGGCCAGCGGGATCTGACCAAGTAGTTCAAGGAACTGCGCTGACGCGCTCGCACCCCGCCTTCGGCGGGGGTCGCGAAGCGTGCTTCGCACGTGAGCGACCGAGGACGCCGAAATGCGCAGTGTCAGATCCCGCTGGGGGATTACATCGAGACCCAGAGGGGTTCAGGCTGTGTGACTGTGTAGGCGCCGTTCCAGTTGGCGTTGCCCGGCACGCAGCCGAGGTTGCCTTTTGTGAAGGTGAGGGGCCCGGCCCAGTCGATTGTCGCCATCGGGCCGCCTGTGAGAGTCCCGACGTGACGGGGGTCGTAGAAACATTCGTCGCCGGTGAATGTCCAGAGGACCCGGAGTTCCATCCCTGTCATCGTCAGTGTCCCGTTGTGGGTCCAGACCGGAATGTCGATGATTTCGATGTCGAGTGTGCCGGGTTTGACCACCTGGACGTCAACCGGTTCACCGGCGTCTTCGCATCCACCAAAGGTGAGGGCGTTGACGAACGCCCCCAACGGCATTGCTGTGGCCGCCTCGGTGACCGCGTCGATTGTCGAACCTTTGCATTCGACGACGCCGTTGGGGGTCGGGATCACGAGCCTCGTCCCGGCCTCGAGGTGGGCGTGGATTGTGGTGCCTTGCGGATAGAGGTGGGCGCCTTCGCAGATCGGGAGGCCGCCCGGTGTTGTCGGCGCTTTGCAGAGCGCCGTCGGTGTCCCGAAGGCGCTGCCGGCGCCGAAGGTCGCCAGCGCCGCCGCGACCGCCGCCACGACCAGCGCGAACGTCTTCAACTTCTTCATCTTCATCTCTCCCTTGTGCCCGGCTCTAAAAGCCGGGCTTAGACGTTGGAAAGAGACTCAGATAGCACCTGCTCAGTTTTTATTCAAGAAATGCTTCGCAAAACTAGGTGATCAGCTCCAACCCCAACCAGACGACCACGAGGGAGACAAGCAGGATCGTGCCCTGCAGCGCGTGCAGTTTCGGGCGGTGCAGGTGGACGAGGGTGAGGGCGATCACCAGCCCGACCAGCGCCAGCTTCCACTGCAGGGTCGAGCTGTCCCAGAGGTCGTAGTGGGAGGCCATCGCCCAGCCGGTGACGAGCAGGACCGCGAGGGCGATTAAAGACCCGTAGCCGAAGCGGCGAGCGACGGCGCGCATCCGCGTCCGCTCGGGATCCGGGTCGCCACGGAGGACCGGCACGACCGCGATCCCGAAGACGAGCTGACCGCCGACGAAGAAAGCCATCGCCAGCAGGTGCAGGTAGAGGACCGCTTGCCAGAAGCCGCTCATTCCTCACGAAGCGTAATGAGACTGTGAACCGAGTTGTCCCCGCATACCGGGGACAAATGCGTTCGCACTTCCGTGGCGGTTTCGACAAGATGCGCGCGTGAGCGCCTTCCGGATCGTCGTCCTCGCCTCGGGCAGCGGCACCAACCTGCAGGCGATCCTCGACAAGCTGCACGGGCAGGGGCTGGTGGACGTCGTGGCCGTCGGCTCCGACAAGCCGGGCGCCGGGGCGCTCGAGCGCGGGCGCCACGCCGGGGTCGAGACCGCGGTCTTCCCTGCCGCCGGCTTCGCCGATCGGGCGGCGCGGGACGAGGCACTCGGCGACTGGATCGAGTCGCGCCAGGCGGACCTCGTCGTCCTCGCCGGCTACATGCAGCTGCTGAGCGCACCCTTCGTCGCCCGTTTCCGCAACCGGGTGGTCAACATCCACCCCGCCCTGCTGCCGGAATTCCCCGGCCTCGACGCGATCGGCCAGGCGCTCGCCGCCGGCATCGCGACCACCGGCGTCACCGTCCACTTCGTCGACGAGGGGGTCGACACCGGGCCGGTGATCGTGCAGCGCGAGGTCCCGGTCCCAGCCGGCGTCACCCGGGCCGAGCTGGAGGCGGCGGTCCACGCGGTCGAGCACAAGCTCTACCCGGAGGCGATCCGCATGATCGCGGAGGGCCGGGTTAGGATCGATCCCAGCAACCCGCGCAAGGTCGCGATCGATGACTGACCCCGCCACCGAAACCCAGCAGGAGAGCCTTGGCAACGGGCAGGTGAAGGTGCGCCGGGCGCTGATTTCGGTCTCCGACAAGACCGGCGTCGCCGACTTCGCCAAGGGCCTGGCGGCGCTCGGGGTGGAGATCCTCTCCACCGGCGGCACCGCGACGGCGCTGCGCGAGGCCGGGCTGGAGGTGACCGACGTCTCCGAGTTCACCGGCCAGGAGGAGATCCTCGGCGGCCGGGTGAAGACGCTGCACCCGCGGCTGCACGCGGCGCTGCTGGCGCGGCGGGAGGATCCCGGGCACATGGCGACGCTGGAGCGCGAGGGAATCGAGCCGATCGACGTCGTCTGCGTCAACCTCTATCCCTTCGAGCAGACCATCTCCGGGCACGAAGTCGCGCACGAGGTGGCGATCGAGAACATCGACATCGGCGGGCCGACGATGATCCGGGCGGCGGCGAAGAACCACGAGAGCGTCGCCGTCGTCGTCAAACCGGAGTCCTACGACGCGGTCCTGGCCGAGCTGGAGGAGAGCGGAGGCGAGATCTCCGCCGCCACCCGCCACTGGCTCGCCAACGAGGCCTTCGCCCAGACCGCGCGCTACGACGCCGCGATCAGCCGCTGGTTCTCGATGGAGTACGAGGA
>JBIOVP010000172.1:0-8127 GCA_044867815.1 Solirubrobacterales bacterium
CGGATGCCCGGCCCAGAGGCGTCGAAGACCGCGAGACCGAAGGGGTGGCCGTAGCGCCGGTTGGTCTCCAGCAGCTGGTCGAGCCGGCGGCGCATGTGGCCGGGCCGGTAGAGGCTCGGCAGTTCGCTGGGCTCCTCGGGAGCCGGCATGGGGGGAGCCGCCGACGTGGCCGGCTGCGCGGCGTCGATCGCCGCGGCGGTTACCGAGCCGAACTCCCCCGCCAGCCGCCGCGCGGCTTGGAGGAAGGGCTCCCCATTGGTGCCAATCTCCTCGTGCAAGCTGCTTAGGAGATCGGCGTGCAGCTCCGAGACCTTGAGCGCGATCCGGCTCGCCGGGGAGGCGTCGGTTCTGCGGCGATTGCCCGGCGACTGGTCAGACACGGGGTGACCTTGGCGAAAGCCCCGGACACCGGATTCCCAGAAAGCCGCTATTTGCGGCTCGACACTCGTCCAGGACGAATGTCAGTCCCCGCTTATTCCAGGCTTCTTCTGCCCGCCAGCGCCTTGCCGAGCGTCACCTCGTCGGCGTGCTCGAGGTCGGCCCCGACCGGCAAGCCCCTGGCCAGCCGGGTCACCGTCACCTGTCCGCGCAGCATGTCCGCGATGTGGAGGGCGGTCGCCTCGCCGGTGGTGGTCGGGTTGGTCGCCAGCACCACCTCGGCGATGCCGCCGCGCTCTACGCGCCTCCGCAGCTCGCCGATCTTCAGGTCTTCGGCATCGACGCCGTCGATCGGGGAAAGCGCCCCGCCGAGCACGTGGTAGAGGCCGCGGTATTCGTGGGTGCGCTCGATTGGGATCACGTCGGCCGGCTCCTCGACGACGCAGATAACCGCAGCGTCGCGGCGCGGGTCCTCGCAGATCCGGCAGCGGGGGCCCTCCGCCAGGTTGAAGCAGACCTCGCAGAGGCCGACCTTCTCCTTGACTTCGCGGATCGCGGCGCCGAGGGCGAAGGCCTCTTCGTCAGGGGCGCGCAGGAGGTGGAAGGCGAGCCGCTGCGCGGTCCGCTGGCCGATCCCCGGCAACCGCGAGAGCTCGGCGACGAGGCGCGCAAGCGGTGCCGGGCCCTCGCTCAACCGCCCAGCATCCCGCCGAGTCCGCCGAGGTCACCGCCGGCGATCCCGCCCATTTTCGAGCTGGCCAGCTCCTGGGCGGCGCGCAGGCCCTCGTTGACCGCGGCCTGGACCATCTCCTGGAGCAGCTCCGCCTCCTCGGGATCGATCGCCTCGGGGTCGATGACGATCTCCCGCAGGGTCAGGTCGCCGCACATCTTCACCTTGACGATGCCGCCGCCGGCACTCGCCTCGACGACCTCGTCCTTCAGTTTCTCCTGGGCCTCCAGCATGTCGGCCTGCATCTGCTGGGCCTGTTTCATCAGGCCCTGGATGTCAAAGCCTCCGGGACCGCCTCCACGTGCCACCTAACCGACCTCCTCCGCGTCGAACTCGCTCTTCAGCCGCTCCAGCAACTCATCCTCGTTGATCTCCTCGCTACCCGGCGCCGGCGTATCCGGTGGCGTCTCCCCCTCCAGCAACACATAAGTGGGACGAAGCCCCTGTCCCGTCACCGCAGCGAACGCGGCGGCAACCGTGTCGCGCCGCTCGGAGCTGTCGGCCTTCTTCTTGTTGAAGGTCATTTCCGGCGGGAACCCGACCCGGAGACCCTCCTCCTCGTAGCTGACGGGGCGGGCGCCCTCCAGGGTCGCCGCCAACGCCGGCGCAGTCTCCCCCAGCTTCTGCAGGACGGCGGGCCAGACCCGCTGGATCTCCTCCAGCGAAAGCTCGTCAGTTGACGGGGGACTCTGCTCAGGCGCAGGCGACGCTTCAGCCTCTTCTTCTTCCGCCGGAGGTGGATCGTCCTGCGGCACGGTCTCTCCCGTGGGTGGCACGGTAGGGGGGACCATCCCTGAGGAAGCTTTAGCTACCGGAAGGGATGGGGGGTCCCCTGCCGTGACAGGACCCGCGGGCCGAGCGCCCCCGTCCTCCAACCTCTCGATCCGCCGCAGCAACCCAGCAGTGTCCGGGTCGAGATCGGGTCGCGCCGCCTTCAACAGCGCGACCTCCACGGCCAGGCGCGCGTCGTCGCCCTCTCTGACGGCAGTGAGTGCATCAGCCAGCTCGTCGATGGTTCGCACCAGATTCGCGGGTTTGATCGTGCTGGCCTGGGCCTGCATCCGGGCCGTGTCGGTGGCGGTGACGACAAAGCTGCTCGGAACTTCGCCGGTGGTCTGGACGAGGAGCAGGTGGCGCAGGTGGGCGAGGAGGTCGCGGGCGAACTGGGAGGGGTCGCGGCCGGAGCGGGCCATCTTCTCGACTCCGAGCAGAACCCCCTTCGGATCCTCGGCGACAACCGCGTCCACCGCCTCGAAGAGCAGGTCGGCGTCGGCGGCGCCGAGCATCTCCAGCACATCCTTCAGCTCGACCCGGCTGCCGCCGAAGGCGACCAGCTGGTCGAGGGTACCGAGGGCGTCGCGGAAGCTGCCGGAGGCCGAGCGGGCGATCATCGCCACCGCTCCCTCCTCGACCTCGATCGACTCGCTGGCGGCGACCCGGGTGAGGACCTCGGAGATCTGCTCCAGCGAGGGTCGCTGGAAGTCGAAGCGCTGGCAGCGGTCGGCGATCGTCGCCATCACCTTGTGCGACTCGGTGGTGGCGAGGACGAAGACGGTGTTCGGCGGCGGCTCCTCGAGCGTCTTCAGGAAGGCGTTCCAGGCCTCCTTGGTCAGCATGTGGGCCTCGTCGAGGATATAGACCTTCCAGCGGCCCCCGGTCGGCGCGTAGGCGACCCGCTCGCGCAGGTCGCGGACGTCGTCGACGGAGCGGTTCGAGGCGGCGTCCATCTCGATCACGTCGACCGAGGTGCCGGCGGCGATCGTCACGCAGGACTCGCACTCGCCGCAGGGGGTCACGGTCGGGCCACCGCGCTCGCAGTTCAGGGAGCGGGCGAGGATCTTCGCCATCGAGGTCTTGCCGGTGCCGCGGGAGCCGACGAAGAGGTAGGCGTGGTGGACCTTTCCCTGCTCGACCGCGTTGCGCAGGGTGCGGACGACGTGGGTCTGGCCCACGACCTCCTCGAAGGACCCGGGGCGGTGGCGGCGGTAAAGGGAAGTCGACTCGCTCATCGGCTCGAAAGGCCAGTGTATCCACGGGCAACAGCCGTCCGGGGGACGCCCCCGATACCGTGCCGACCGTGCCGAACCGGGCCCGCAACTGGCTGACGCCCGCCGCCTGGGTCGCCGGGGTGACGGCGGTCCTGATGCTCCTCTTCCCCTACGGCTTCCCCAACTACGACACGATCTACGCGCTGGTCTGGGGACGGGAACTCGCCCACCTCGAAGGCCCCGACTACGGCGCCGCGCTGCCGCCAACCCCCCACCCGCTGACCGACCTGATGGGGCTGCTCGCGACCCCGCTCGGCGAAGGCGCGATCACGGTGACGATGATCGTCGCCTACCTCTCGCTCGGCCTGATCGGCTACTTCGTCTATCGCCTCGGAGCGATCTGGTTCGACCGCTGGATCGGCGCCGTCGCCGCCGCCATCGTCCTCACCCGCGCCCCCTTCCTCTCCAACGGCCTCCGCGCCTACATCGACCTCCCCTACATAACCCTCTGCCTCGGAGCCCTCCTCATCGAGGCCAGGCGCCCAAGATCCGGCTGGCCCGTCCTAGCCCTCCTAGCCCTAGCCGGCCTCCTGAGACCCGAGGCCTGGCTCTTCGCCGTCGCCTACTGGCTCTACCTCGCCCTCCCCACGCCGACGGGACGAAAGTACCCCTATATGGAGGGAAATCGTCCCGTCGGCAGGGAGGAGCTGGTGTGGTTGGGGGTGCTGGCGTTGGCGGGACCCGCGCTGTGGGGTCTCTTCGACCTCATAACGACCGGCAGCCCCACCTACTCGTGGACGGGCACCAAAGAAACCGTCGAGACCCTGGAACGCCAGACCGGGCCGGTCGACCTCGTCCTCTACGGTCCCCGCCGCCTCGGCGAGGTCCTGCAGTGGCCGGGAATGGTCGGCGCCCTCGGCGGCGTCGCCCTCGGCCTCGCCTTCCTCCGCCGCCGCTCCGTCCTCGGCGCCGCCGCCGCCGCACTCGCCCTCGGCGCCTTCGCCCTGCTCGCCTGCGCCGGCCTCGCGATCCTCCCCCGCTACACGATGCTCGCCGCCGCGATCCTGGCGATCTTCGCCGCCGTCGGCCTGCTCGGCTGGCGCCTGCTGGAGTCCGGCCACCCCTGGCGCCGTCGCTGGCAGGTCTTCGCCGCGCTTGTCCTGGCGATGTTCCTGCTCTGGCTCCCAAATCAGTGGAACCTCGACTCCCGCGTCGACACCGACCTGACCAACCAGGCCCGGATCGAGGCTGACCTGACGGACCTCGTCGACGCCGGCGCCTTCGAGCCCCTCTGCGGCAGGATCGCCGTCCCCAACCACCGCGCCGTCCCCCGCCTCGCCTTCGGCCTCGACCTCAAGCCGACGCAGATCATCAGCGCCAGCGAGGAAGGAACGCCGGAGCGCGGCTACTTCGTCGCCCCCGCCAGCCCCTTCGTCATCCACAACTTCATCCTCGACCCCAATGACCCGACCAGGACCTCCTTCCCACCCCCGCAGGGCTTCGAAGCGGTCGCCCGCAACCATTCCTGGGTGGTCTACCGCCGCTGCTGACCGCGCTCTACCGCTTCGACCGCCGCGTGGGTCTCGGCGGCGAGGTCCGGGTCCTCCAGCTCGACCCGCGGCGGCAGCTCGACGTGGAGGTCGTTCGAGGGGTCGATCCGCGCCCGCAGCCCGCCTGAGCGGGAGTCGAGGACGTGACCGCCACGGCTACGGTCGGCGCTGGCGAAGTGCAGGTGGTGGCCGGCGACCTCGATCCCCTCGACGTAGGTCGGGAAGCGAAAGCCGACCATCGTCCCCTCGACGCCGGTGAACTCGAAGACGTGCTGATCGGCGACCACCTCGGTCAGCGGCCGGTAGGGCGGCTCCTGCCGCGGGACCGAGCGGGCGCGGACGAGGTCGAAGTGACCGTCGAGCCGGATCGCGCAGCTTGAGGCGCCGTCCGGGACGAGGGCGTCGAGGTGCGCCAGCAGCTCTTCGTGACCTAGCTCCTCGTCAGGCAGCCGCACCTCGACCCTCGGCTCGAAACGGGTCACGACCGCGAACGGCGTCCGCTCCTCCGGCGCCACCCGGCCCAGCCGCCCGTCGACGTCGGCGCGGAAGAACTCGCCGTCGAGCGCGACCATCTCGCCGTCGAGATGGTTGAGGGTGCCGAGCCCGAGGTCGCCGTGCTCGGCCAGCTCGGCGAAGCTGAGGTCACCCTCGAAGCCGCCGTCGAGCAGCGCCCCGATCGTCGAGGCCTGGAAGAGGATGTGCGGCTCGCGGTCGCGGTGCAGGTCGGCGCGGCGCATCGACTCCACGTGCAGCGACCGGATCCAGCGCTCGTCCAGCATCGGCGCCAGTCTGCCAAGCGCGACCACGTGACCGGCGGGTGCCAAAAGGTCCGCTCGTGAAACCATCAAGTTCATGGCGGCGATAGAGCTACGCGACGTGGTCAAGACCTTCGGGTCGATCACCGCGGTCGACGGTCTCGACCTCGAGGTGCCGGAAGGCATCTGCCTCGGCCTGCTGGGGCCGAACGGGGCCGGCAAGTCGACGACGATGCGGCTGCTGACCGGCCAGGCGATCGCCGACTCCGGCGAGCTGCGCGTCCTCGGTTACGAGCTCCCCGCCGAAGCGAAGACCGCGCGCGGTCAGATGGGTGTCGTCCCCCAGCTCGACAACCTCGACGTCGACGTCACCGTCGAGGACAACCTGGCGATCTTCGCCCGTCTCTACCGGGTTCCCGACGTCGGCGCCGCGGTCGAGAAAGCGCTGGCGATCGCCCGCCTGCAGGAGCGCCGGCGCGACGCCGTCGACGAGCTCTCCGGCGGGATGCGACGGCGGCTGCTGCTCGCCCGCGGCCTCGTCCACGAGCCGCGCCTGGTCCTGCTCGACGAGCCGACCGTCGGCCTCGACCCGCAGATCCGGACCGAGCTGTGGACGCTGATCGGCGAGCTGAAAGCGAGGGGGACGACGATCCTGATGTCAACCCACTACATCGAGGAGGCCGAGCGGCTGGCCGACGAGGTGGCGGTGATGCACGAAGGCAGGATCATCAGCCGCGGCCGCCCGGTCGAGCTGATCACCGAGCACGCCGGCCGCCAGACGGCCGAGATCTACGGCCCGCCCGAACGGCTGGCGGAAGCCCGTGCCGAAGCCGAATCGCAGGGCCTCCCGGTGCGCCCCGCCGGCCCCGCGATCGCGATCGTCGGCTCCGAGCGGGCCGACGGCCTCGTCCCCGACGACGCCGTCGTCCGCGCCGCCTCGCTCGAGGACGTCTTCGTGCTGCTGACCGGCGAGGAGGCCGACTGATGGAGGCGGCGACGCAGACGGTTGCCGCGGCGCGCAGGCTCCGCCGGCTCGAACGGGCGGCGATCGCCGGGGTGATGAGCCGCGAGGTCGCCAACTTCCGCACCTACTGGAAGGGCACGACCTTCTCCAGCGTGATGGAACCGCTCGTCTACCTGCTCGCCTTCGGGCTCGGCCTCAGCGCAACCCTGGTCGACGAAGTCGACGGCGTCCCCTACATCGAGTTCGTCGGTACCGGGATGGTGGCGACGGCGGTGATCTTCTCCAGTGCCCTGCCCGCGATGTTCGGCACCTTCGTCAAGCACCGCTTCCAGAACACCTACGACGCGATCCTCGCCGCCCCGGTCGACGTCGAGGAGCTGGTCAGCGCCGAGATGCTCTGGATCGCGATCCGCTCCGGCACCTATGGCTGCGTCCCGCTCCTGGTCACGATCGCGTTCGGGTTGGATCCCGAGCCGGGGATGCTGCTGACGCCGCTCTTCTGCTTCGTCACCGCCCTCGGCTTCGCCGGCTTCGGCGTGGCGATGGCGGCGACCGTCGCCAAGATCGACCAGTTCAACTACGTCACCGCACTCTTCGTCACGCCCCTGTTCCTCGTCGCCGGCACCTTCTTCCCGATCGACGGCCTGCCGCAGTGGGCGCAGGTGGCGGCCCAGTTCAACCCCCTGCACCAGCTGGTCGAACTGGTCCGCGGCGGTGCCTTCGGCTTCGAGTGGCAGGACCTGCTCCGCTTCGCCTTCCTCGCCGCCTTCGCGCTCGTCACCTGGCGCGTCGCGATCCACCAGATGCACAAGCGCCTAATCGATTAGAACCGGGCAGAACCTTACGTACCTATTGACCCCCGCCAAGTGGTAGCTTTGCGCCGCCGTGTGGACGGCGGAGGCCCGAGAAGATTTCCCTGCGCACGCAAATCCTTATCTGGGTGGCCCTGTCTACCGCTGTATGGGCGATCCTTCTGCTGTTGCGCGGTGTGCCGGTCGATCCCCACTGGATCACCTCCTTCAGCCAGGCAGTCCTTCTCGTCACCTTGATAGCGGTCGGCTTCGATCGCTACTTCTCCCGCCTGGGACCCCTGTGCCGACTTGTTCCCCACCGGCCGGTGATCCAGGGAACCTGGGCCGGATACGTCAAATCGAGCAAGCAGGACACGCCGATCCCCGCCTTCCTGGTGATCCGTCAGACCCTCAGGTACGTATCGGTGTCGCTCCTGACTGAACGAGGTCGTTCCCACACCCTCGTCAGCCAGTGGGGCAGGAGCGAACAAACGAATCCGGCGGTTCACTACACCTTCCGCCGCTCCCACAATCAGCCCGGGCCTGAAAGTCAACCGATCATCTGGTTCGGATCGGGGATGTTGGAGATCTGCGGCAAGCCACCCAGCAAGATCATCGGGCCCTATTGGACCGATATCCAGACCATCGGTCACCTCGAGTTCAAAGACCGGAATCGGAAGATCTTCACCGAGTTCAACGATGCCGTCCAGCACTTGGGCATGCCCCCGCTGCCCGCCGCGACGGCCACTAGGGCCTAACGGCTGAAGCGGGCGAAAAGTGGACCGTGCACCCGCCTTCGAAACGAGGTCACCGGGCGTGTCCGTCGCTTATGGCTCGGGTCGGGCTCGCCTGCGGCACCCGCGGCATCCGCTTAAGGCTGCTTCCTTCCGGACCTGACCTGATTCGCGTGCCCACGTCGCGCAGGACCCGGCCGTCAACGCCGCCGCGACGCACTGACCCCGACGGCCAGT
>JBIOVP010000173.1:0-40015 GCA_044867815.1 Solirubrobacterales bacterium
TTCCCATCCATGTCGTGAAAAGGACGAACGCCGCGCCAAACGAGCAGCGCCGCGACGACGATCAGTGCCGCCAGCCCCAGCGTCGCCGAGGTCCCGTGCCCGGGCGCCCGCGCCAGCAGCCCGGTCACCGTCAACACGGCGCCGAACCCGACCGCCGGCTCCAGCCACGACCACTCCCGCCTGCCGGCGAGGGAGAGGACGGCGCGGCCGACCAGCAGCGAGACGGCGCAGATCAGCGCCGCCGAGGCGTAGGTCGCGATCATCAGGCGCTGGAACTTAAGGCAGCGGGCGCTTTCAGTACTTCTCGGCCGCCGCTTCGAGCGTCTCGCGCAGGTTCTCGCCCCGCAGCGGATGCTCGTGCCCGGCGGCGACCACGCGCGGTTCCAGCGCCGCCAGCCGCCGCAGCGACTCCTTCGCCTTCGCGTGGTCCCAGGCCCAGGCAGGGTGGGGGACGCTCGCCTCGCCCTCCGGTAACGGTTTCAGCCGCGCCGAGTCGACCAGGTAGACGACGTCGGAGACCAGCGCCACCCGGTCGCTCTCGCGCCAGAGGCCGATCAGCCCCGGCGCGTGGCCGGGGAAGTGGAGGACCTTGAAGCCCGCCACTTCGTCGCCTTCGATCACGGTGTCGGCGATCCGCACCCCGCCGCCGTCCCAGTGCCGCAGGAGGAAGGGGTAGATGGAGCGCACCCACGCGACCGGCAGCTGCGAGAGGTCCATGTAGGGGGCGATCGCGGCGTCGCTTTCGGCGTCGGCCCGCTCGTCGGGATGGCAGAGGACCGGCACGTCCATGGAGGGCGCGGTCCCGCGGTGGTCGGCGTGGGCGTGGCCGAGGACCACCCGCCTCAGCCCGCCCAGCTCCTCGGCGGCCGCCTTCGCCTTCTTCCGCATCGCCTTCGTCCCGGCGTCGAACTGGACGACGCCGTCGCCGTCCTCGAGGAAGTAGATGTTCATCGCCCGGCGGAAGTCCCCGCGCAGGAGCCAAACGCCGTCGGCGACCTTCTCCAGAGCCATCGCGCTCCACCTTAACGGGCTTACTAGGGTTCCCCCGTGCCCTGGATCTGGAGAGCGGGAATGGTCGTCCTCATCGTCTGCCTCTTCCTGGCGATGGTGATCGCCGTCTACCGCCTGGCGACGACGCCGACCGAAATCCTCGGCGACGGCTTCCGCGACCTGCCGGCGAAGCACGAGCGCTGAGCGATTAGTATCGACCGCGTTCAGGACCCGGACGAAGGAGGCGGCGTGTTCACTCGCATCGTGGTTGGGACCGATGGCTCCGAGACGGCCGCGCAGGCGGTCAGCCAGGCGATCGAGCTGGCGAAGCTGTCGGGCGCCCAGCTCAGCATCGTCAGCGCCTACGCCCCGGCTTCCGGCCGTCGGGTCCAGGCCGAGCAGCAGGAAGCGCCGGCCGACGTCCAATACGAGCTCGGCCCGCGCGAGGACGTCAACCTCGTCCTCGACGCCGCCGCCGCGGAGGCGAAGGAGGCGGGGATCGAGGTCCAGACCCACCCGGTCGAGGCCGACCCCGCCGACGCGATCCTCAACGTCGCCGAAGAGACCAGGGCCGACCTGATCGTGGTCGGCAACAAGGGGATGACGGGAGCCCGCCGCTACCTGCTCGGGAGCGTCCCGAACAACGTCTCCCACCACGCGCCCTGCAGCGTCATCATCGTTAGAACCACCTGAGCTAGCTGTCCGTGGGCAGGACATCTAGCGCACTGACGACGCCAGGCCGAGCAGGTCAAGGACGCAGGGAGCGTGGCGTGCTCTGCACGCGAGCGACTGAGGACGCGGAGATGCGACAGCCTGGTGTCGTCAGCGGGTTTTGACGAAGACCGGGAAGGTTCCCGACGCCGCGGTGGCGTCGACCAGGCCCGCCCCCTGCTGGGTCCGCGGCAGGCCCAGGTCCCGCGCGGTCTGGCGCAGCTTGCGGGCGACGACTTCGACCCTCTTGTAAGGCGGCAGGAGCGGGTTGACCGCGCCGCTGGCGAGGACCATCGCGGCGACGCCGGAGACGTGCGCGGCGGCCATCGAGGTCCCCACGTAGTTGGCCGGGATCCCGAACTCCTTGGTGCTCTTCGGCTGCAGCGTCACCTGGTAGATCGGCCGCGCCGCGACCGAGGGGCAACGGCTCTGGGGAACGCCGCCGCCCGGGGCGACGAGGTCGATCGCCGCGCCGGCCAGCGAGTAGTCGCCGAGGCAGCCGCCCTCGGTGGTGCCGCCGACGCCGATCACCCGCGGCCCGGTGGCCGGCGCCGAGACGCAGCTCTCGGAGCCGAGGTTGCCCGCCGAAGCGACGGTGACGACGCCCCGCTCGAAGGCTTCCCGCAGCGCTTCGTCAACGATCGGCACCCGCTGGCCGCAGGCGAAGTTGAAGCTCATGTTGATCACCTGCGCCCCGTGGTGGGCAGCGAAGCGGATCCCCCTGGCGATGTCGAAAGCGTTGCCGAAGCCGTTGCGGTCGAGCACCCGCACCGGCATCAGCCTTGCCCTGTAGGCGAGGCCGGTGACGCCGACGTCGTTGTTGGTCTTCTCGCCGATCGTCCCGGCGACGTGGGTGCCGTGGCCGCTTTCGTCGAGCGGCACCCGGTCGTGCTGGACGAAGTCGTAGCCGGGGACGAACTGGTGCGGTCCGAAGTCGGGGCTGCGGCGGAAACCGGTGCCGAGGGATCGGTAGGCGATGCCGCTGTCGAGGACGGCGACGACGATCCCGACGGCGCCCGGCCGGCCGCGTTCGATCAGGTTGCGCCAGGCTCCCGGGGCGTCGATCCCGCCGGGGGAGACGGGCATCCCCTCCGCCTCCGACGGGTCGTAGGCGAGGAAGTTCCACTGCTTGTAGACCCAGCTGCCGGGACCCGCCGCGGCTTCCGGGGACGCACCCAGGCTGCCGGAGTCATTCGGGTCATAGGGGGGTGGATCCGGGTTGTAGGGAGGTGGGATCACCGAGGCGGTGGCGATGTAGTTGGGGGTGGCGTAGACGACATTCGGGTTGCGGCGTAGGGCGCGGGCGCCCTCGCGCACGCCGACGCCGTGCCCGAGCCTGACCGCCCGTCCCTGCCGCTGCCCCTCGAACTTGATCAGCAGCTGCCGGGGCGCGAACCCACGCCCGGAGGCGACGCCACTCGCAGCCTGGGCCGGCGCCGCGGCAAGGACCAGGGAAGCGATCGCCGCCAGCGGCAGGAAGGTGCGCAGAAGTCGTCTCATCGTCTCTTGGTGCGAACACCGCGCTGCCGCGGAAGTTGTCGGCGGACATACTCCCCGATCGTGAGCGCGAGCAACTTCGAGGCCGGGATGGAGGTTGCGATCGCGGAGGCGCGCAAGGCCGAGGCGCACGGCGACGTGCCGATCGGGGCGGCGATCTTCCGCGGCGAGGAGCTGCTCGCCCGCGCCGGCAACGAGCGCGAGCTGCGGCGCGACCCCACCGCCCACGCCGAGGTGCTGGCGATCAGGGCGGCGGCGGAGAAGCTCGGCGGCTGGCGCCTCCCCGGGACCACCCTCTTCGTCACCCTCGAGCCCTGTGCGATGTGCGCCGGGGCTATCATCCTCGCCCGCGTCCCGCTGGTCGTCTACGGAACGCGGGACCCCAAGGCCGGTGCCGCCGGCAGCGTCCTCGACGTCCTCGACGAGCCCGCTCTCAACCATCGCCCCCAGGTCGTCGCCGGCGTCCGCGAACCCGAGTGCGCCGCGCTTTTGCGCGAGTTCTTCGGCGGCCGTCGCGGGTAGCGCGCCAGCCCCTGGCCCGCCGATACCCTGTGGAGACTTGGAGAGGTGTCCGAGTGGCTTAAGGAGCGCGATTGGAAATCGCGTGGGCGGGGTTAACCCGCCTCGTGGGTTCGAATCCCACCCTCTCCGTTGTTTCGGCACTCCACCGTTCCCTGGTGAGGAACCCCTCGACCGGTTTGAGGTCAACTCTATACTCAGCGATGTAATGGAGCTCACTCTGACGACGCTTCGTTGCAGCGTGGGAGGGCCGGCATTTCTTGGCCGATAGTGCCGGTCCTCTCCTTCCCCCTCGCGAAGGCTTTGCGAACCGCCGCGTCAAGCAAGGGTAGCGGCTCAGGCCTGGCGCAGAGCGGGAATCGAGGGCCGGGCCGGCAGCGGCTCCTCGCGGTAGTCGTCGAGGGCGACGACGATCGCCTCCGCCTCGGGAATCGGCGCGGCGGGACGGCGGCCGCGCAGGCGCTCGTGGCTGCAGACGACGTAGCACCACTCCATCAGCCGCAGCCTCGCGTCGGGGTCGATCTCGCGGATCGTCGCGCCGACCAGGAAACTCCCATCGACCTCGCGGCAGGTCCGGACTTCGACCTTGGCGGCGACCTCGTGCTCGCCGCCGGCGGCGTCGGTCAGCGTCAGCAGGACTGCTGGTTCGCTGCCGGTCTCGAGTGGTGCCGTGGCGACCAGCCCCAGCCCGGCGGCCGAGGCGTCGACGAGCCGGGCGCTGGTGGCGGTCCCGGGCGTGTAGACGTTTGCCGGGGCGTCGCCCTCGAAGCGGTAGACGAGCCGCCGCTGGCGCCTGCGGCCGACAGCGGTCAGCGTCGCCAGCAACCGCCGCAGCTCGTAGAGGCCGAGCAGGGGGACGACGATGGCGGCGACGCCCGGCAGGTCCGGCAGCGGCCCGACTCCGGCGAGGTCGAGCAGGCGCAGCAGCGTCCCCGCCGCCAGCAGCACGGTGCAGAAGAGGACGAGGTGGAGCTTGCGGACCGCGTGCAGGCCGCCGCCGTCGCGGCCCTGCTTCGGGGTCACCTTGAAGGCGGTCCTGCCGGGGACGACGGCGCAGCGCAGGGCGCGGGTGTAGATCTCCATCGTCAGCAGCTCGTAGTGGGCGGACTCGGGGACGCGCATGTAGCCGCGGGCGAGGGCGGCGCCGGCGCTGAAGTTGAGGAGGACGTAGGGACCCCAGAGCGCCGCCAGGGCGGCGACGCTGATCTTCATCGGCAGCTCGCCGGTCCAGAGCACCAGTCCGAGGGTGAGCAGCAGCAACAGCCGCATCGGCGGCGCCAGGTAGGCGAGCAGGCTGGCGAAGAAGGAGAGTCGCTGCAGGGGGCTCAGGGTCTTCGCCCGCAGCGGCGACTCCGGCAGCCGGAAGACGGCAAGGTTGCCACGCGCCCAGCGGTCGCGCTGCAGCAGGTAGCCATCGAGGTCGTGCGGGGCCAGCCCCTGGACCAGGACCTCGTCGTGGTAGCGGCTGCGCCAGCCGTGGCGCAGCAGCCGGATCGTCGTGTGGAAGTCCTCGGCGATGGTCTCGGTGGCGACGCCGCCGATCTCGAGCAGCGCGTGGCGGCTGATCAGGGCCGCCGAGCCGCACCAGTAGGCGGCGCCGTGGCGGTCCTTGCCGGGGCAGACGACGCGGTAGAAGAGCGACTGCTCGTGGCGGCCGACGACGTAGTGCTGGACCGAGTCGTGGTTGAAAAAGTCGTGGGGGGTCTGGACGATCGCCATCCGCTCGTCGTCGAAGTAGCCGACGAGGGCGTCGAGCGCGTCGGGCATCGGCACGTGGTCGGCGTCGAGGACGAAGACGAGGTCGCCGTCGGTGCGCGGCAGCGCTGCGTTGAGGTTCCCCGCCTTGGCGTGGGCGTTGTCGGGCCGGGTCAGGTACTCGGCCCCGGCCAGCTCGGCCAGCTCGCGCATCTCCGGGCGGCGGCCGTCGTCGAGCAGGTAGGTCGTGTGCGGGTAGGTGAGGGCGCGGCAACCGGCGAGGGTCGCCATCACCACCTCGGCCGGCTCGTCGTAGGTGCAGACGTAGACGTCGACCTTGCGCCCCGGCGTCGCCGCGGGGCGTTTCGCCTCCGGGCGGGACCAGGAGCACCAGGCGAGGATCGCCAGCGCGTAGAGGCCGTAGACCTCGGTCGCCAGCAGCATCCCGAAGGCAACCGGGCTGGCGCCTTCGCCGCTCCAGCCGACCCGCCAGGTCAGGTAGCCGGCACCCCAGACGAGCGCGACCAGCGCCAGCACCCGCAACAGCCGCGGGTGGCGGTCGAAAAAACGCCCGAGACGGGTCTGCTCGCCTGCGTCCACGCGGTTTCTTCGGCAGCTGCACCGCACTCCTTGAGAACCGCACGCTCAACGGAGGGGGTGGGATTCGAACCCACGAGCCCCCTTACGAGGGCCAACGGTTTTCGAGACCGCCCCGTTCAACCACTCCGGCACCCCTCCAGGAGAACCGCGGAGCCGGGGAGTCTACGGGGCCGGGCGACGCGGACGCACGCGCGAGAATTCGCCGAAGTGATATGGCAGCGCCAGGATCGGGAAGTCTCGGAGGAGTCCGCGGCGACAGGGCAAACGCAGGCCGGCGGACTTGCGCCTATCGACACCAAGCTGTGCAACCCGGAAAAAGGCTGTACTTGTTGTCCAATTTTAGTACTCTGGATCTAGTTGACCGCGAATGCCTCACCAGCCGCCTCATGACCCTCGTAGGGAAGGACGATGAAATACATCAGCGAGGGCAAAAGCGACTCGAGTTGGTCGTACTCGTGCTTGCAGAGGCGCGAATAGAGCAGAGATTCGACGCCGCCGACGATCCCCGTAGCGGTCATCGCGTTGTTCGCGGTGCCCTTGGAAAGCAGCTCCTGCGCCTGGTTTTCGAGGCAGCGGGCGAACTCGTCCATCAGTTCGACACGGCGTTTAACGGCGGCGGCGCTGGCGGCTCTCGCCTCGACCACCATCGTGCGGGCCGTATCGGGTTCGCGGCTGGCAAATCGGAGCAGGGCTTCGAGACCGAAACGCACGCGATCGCGCCAGACATCGCCTCCCCTACGCACGGCCGCATCGACTTTTCTGCGCAGCCGCTCGGCACTGGTGTCGAAAGCTGCCAGGAAGCAGTCTTCTTTGTTGGAGAAGTGCTCATAGAAAGTGGGGCGGGAGACGCCGGCCCGGTCGATCACGTCCTGGACGTTGGTTTCGAGGTACCCCAGCTCGGCCGCGGCGTTGAGCATCGCCACGATCAGCCGCTCCCGCTGGATCGCGCGGATCAGATCGGCGGGGAATTTGCGCACGCCGGACGGGAATTTGCCGCTGCTGTTGGCAAGCAGATCAAGCGCCGCCTCAACTTGCTCGGGAGGCCAATCATCACCGATCGCCGCGAGGAGCGTCTCTTGGCTCAGCTGAATTCGATCGAAAGACACCGAGTAACTCACAAGTTTCTATTAAAAACAGCGAAGGTTTTCTCACGGTACCAGAACATTGGGCAGGGGCGCTCTCGAGTGGGTACCGCGTCAATTTCTCAGCCCGGGGCCTTGATCTGCAGGGGAGCCGTCGCATGAGCTCGATTCGCCCGGAGCTCCCCCGCGAGTTCGTCGCCAGCCACAAGCGGCGGCGGATGATGAACGCGATTGCCGAGCTGACGGCCGAGAACGGCTACGAGGCGACGAAGATCGCCGACATCGTTCGCCGCGCCGCGGTCGCCCGCAAGACGCTGTATGACAACTTCGACGGCAAGGAGGACCTGTTCCTCTCGGCGATCGACACCACCCTGGCTGAGATGCGGGTCGTGGTCGAAGAGGGCTGCGCGAGCACCGACGATTCCGCCGAGGCCGGGATCGTCGCCGGCCTGGAGGCGTTGCTCGACTTCATCGCCGCCCATCCCGCCGCTTCGCGGATGTGCATGGTCGAGGCGATCTCCGCCACCCCGAGCTCGGCTCGGCTCTACGACGCCGCCATGCGCGATTTCGTCGAGTTGTTCCGCAGGAGCGCGCCGGCGGACGCCAACCTGCCGAAGACGATCGAGGAGTCTCTGGTCGGTGGCGTTGCCTGGATCATCCAGTTGCAGATTCGTCGGGGCGAAACCGAGCAGGCACCTGAACTGCTACCCGAACTGTCCCAGTTCGTCCTCTCCCCCTACCTCGGGGTGGGAAAAGTGGTGGACACCGGGAAGCGGGAGTGACAAGTGCGGTGCCAGACTTCGTATCGGAATGGACCGATTACCACGAGGACGTCACGGGCTCTCACCGGAGTTTGTCGCGCGAAATCAGCGTGAAAGGCTGATTTCAGGCCTCACCCAGGCGCTTTACGAGGTGGGGTACCACGAAACCACCGTGTCCCTGATCGGCCGGCGCGCGGCCGTCTCCAAGAGTGACTTCTACAAGCACTTCGAAAGTAAGGATGACTGCTTTGTCGCCGCCTATGACGCGGCGATCGAGCGAATCCGGGAGCGGGTCCTCAGCGCCTGCGAGGCCGCAGCGGGAGAAGCGTGGTCCGATCGCGTGCACGCCGCTATCGCCGCCCTGCTCGATCTGTTCGACGAGGAGGCAGGACTCGCCAGCATGGTTCTGGTCGAAGGGCTGAGGGCCGGCCGCGGCGTCTACGACCGCTACCAGGCGGCGCTGGACTCTTTCGTGGGCATCCTCGCCGAGGGGGCACCCCGCCCACAGGTTGGCGAGGAAGTGCCGGAGGCCACCGACGAGGCCGTGATCGGCGGCATCGCCTCTCTGCTCGGCCGCCGCATTCTCAGCGGGGAAGGCGAGCGATTGAGTGAGCTGTTTCCGGAGATCCTTGAGTTCACCCTGGCCTCATACTTGGGTGCGGAGGAGGCACGGCGAATAGTCTCCGCGGGATGAGCGAGCCCAACCGCGGCGTTCTTCCCTCGCAGGCACTCAACCAGGCGATCGAGGCCGAGTGGGTCAGTTCGGGCGAGTACCGGATCCGGCCGCAGGCGGTGCAGCCGGCGAGCATCGACCTGCGCCTCGGCGACTACGCCTGGGCGCTGCGCTGCTCCTTCCTGCCCGACGTCGACTCGACGGTGGAGGAGAAGATCGACGGCCTCGCCTTCCAGCGGGTCGACCTCCGCGACGGAGCGGTGCTCGAGCGCGACCGTCCCTACCTGGTGCCGCTGATCGAGGAGCTGAACCTGCCGGAGGACGTGCGGGCGAAGGCGAACCCGAAGAGCTCCACCGGTCGCCTCGATGTTTTTACGCGCGTGATCACCGACCGTCACCATCGCTTCGACGACATCCGTGCCGGTTACCGCGGCAGGCTTTACCTGGAGATCGTCCCGCGTTCGTTCGCGATTCAGGTGAAAACCGGACTTTCACTCAACCAGTTGCGGTTGGCGCGAGGTGACGTCCGCCTCTCCGACGAGGAAATTCGAGAGCTGCAGGACGAGTTCCCGTTGCTCTACCTGGACTCCCACGCCTTGCGCCAGTCGGAGATGGCCGTTTCCGATGGCCTCTTCCTCAGCCTCGACCTCTCGGGGCCGACGGAAAGGGTGGTCGGTTACCGGGCGAAGAAGAACAGCCTCCCGGTCGACCTCTCCCGCATCCGCGCCTACCGCTGGACCGACTACTGGGATCCGGTCTACCCCGAGCCCGGAAGCAAGGTCGTGCTGGAGCCGGAGATCTTCTACCTCCTGCTTTCCGCCGAGGGCGTCTGCATCCCACCTCAGATCGCTGCCGAGATGATGGCCTACGATCCCACCGCCGGAGAGCTACGCACCCACTATGCGGGCTTCTTCGACCCGGGGTTCGGTTACGACCCGGAGGGCGGGCGTCACGGCAGCCGCGCCGCGCTCGAGGTTCGCGCCCGCGACGTCTCCTTCATGGTCGAGCACCGCCAGCCGGTCTGCAAGCTCGGCCTCGAGTGGATGTCGTCTCCGGCCGAGCGGCTCTACGGCAGCGACCTCGGCTCGAACTACCAGGGCCAGGTGACGATGCTGAGCAAGCACTTCGAGGAGCAGACCGCCGGGGTGACAATCCCCGCCGACGTCAATACGCCGGCCTGACCGGCAGAGATCCTGTAGTAACAACTAACGGGGTCAGAGCCGGGCGGTCCAGGGCTCGGCTGTGGCTCTACCTAGGGATGCCCCGGAGATGTCCGGCCCCCTTAGCCCCAGGCGCGCGGATCACTTACCCTCGGGGCAGTGGTACATCTACGAACAGTAGGTCGCTCGGTGAGCTGAGTGGAGCCGAAGAAGCCCGCCTCGGGCGGCCGCCGCAAGGCCTCAGGTCGCCGCAAGCGGCCATCTCTGATCGGGCTCGAGGGACTCCGCCGCCCCGAGCGCGGCGGCCAGGTACCCCTCTACTACCAGCTCGGTGAGATCCTCAAGGAGAGGCTCGAGGGGGGTGGCTGGGAGCCAGACACCTTGTTCCCTTCGGAGCGCGAGATCGAAGAGTATTTCGGCGTCTCGCGCGCGGTCGTCCGTCCGGCCCTCAGCCTGCTCGAACGCGATGGGGACATCTATCGCCGCCGCGGCTCGGGGACCTACGTCTCCGCGCCCAAGCGCCGTGTGCCGATCAGGGGTCTGATCCGCTCCCTACGGGAGGATCCCTTCAGTCAGTCGCGGATCGCCGTGCTGCGCATACGCCGGCAGACCAACGACCAGGCGATTGCCGACTTTCTCGACGTCTCCCGGGGTGAGACCGTCGCCCAGGTCACCTCGATCCTCCGCATCGACAAACCGATCTGCTTGATCGACTCCTTCTTTCCCGTCGCGCGGGTACCCTGGCTGCTGGGGGCCGCGATTTCGCTCCAGGGTGGCGAACAGCCTGTCATCGGCGAGGAGCCGAGGCTGGGCCGGATCGACGCTTCATTCGAGGGCTCCTCCTGCGGGCCCTGGACCGCCAAAAGCCTCGGTGTCCGCACCGGCGACCCGATCTTCATCAGCCGGCTCTTCCAGTACGGCTTTCCCGAGGGACAGAACCGCGAGCGCCCCGTCGAGCTGACCCGCATCCTCGCCCGCAGCGACATCTCACAGCTTCACTACGAGGCCGCCGGCCCGATCGAGCGGGGGCGGGGGCGAAGCCGGTGAACGCGCGTGCGTAGGATGCGAATTCAAGGACCCCTTCCGTTCCCTATTGGAGTGTCTATGCGCCAAATCGCGAAATTTTTTCCACTGCTGTTGATTTTCACCCTGATTCTGCTGGGCGGTTGTGGGAGCAGTGGCAATGCGGATGAAGCTTCGTCCGCCTCCGGTCTTCCGGAGGAAATAGTGATCGGCGCCGCGATCGCCAAGACCGGCTACATGGCGACCTACGACGTCGCCATCGCCGCCCTCGAACAGCTCGCGAAGGAAACCAACGCCCGCGGTGGGATCGACGGCCACAAGCTGCGGGTGATCCAGGTGGACACCCGCTCCGATCCGCAGCAAGCGGTACTGGCGGTGCAGAAGGTGATCGAAGACGGTGCGGACGTGCTCGTCTTCAGCGGTGAGGGGCTGACCGCGGCAGCCGGATCCCCCCTCGCCGAGGAAAACGACAAGCTCAACTTCGCGATCGTCAACGAGCCGGGCTTTGGACCTCCGACGTCCGGTCGCCTCTCCTTCACCTCGAACCCGAGCCTCCTCAGCGAGGTGAGCGCCGCGGCCTCGTTCCTGTTCGGCAAAGGCATCAGGCACCCGTTCCTCTTCCGGGACACGACGATCATCTACGGCAAGGCGGCCTGCTCCGGCTTCGAGCAGACCTGGGATGAGCTCGGGGGCACGATCGCGGATTCGGTCGACTTCGAGAACACCGACGCCTCGATCTCGAGCCAGATCAGCAAGCTGAAAGGCTCCGATGCCGACGCCGTCGTCATGTGTTCCTATCCACCCGGGGGCGCCGCGGCGATCAAGCAGATCCGCGCCGCGGGAGTCGATCTGCCGATCTACGGGCCGACGGCGTTCGACGGCCTGTTCTGGCTGAAGGGAATTCCGAACACCGAGGACATCTACTTCACCTCGAACGGATCAAGCTACGACCCGCCGAACAAGGCCAGCGCGAAACTGCTCGACCACCTCAAAAAGGCCGGAATCGACACCGACATCGCGACCAACCTCCTGGCCTGGTACGCCGCCGGCCAGTTGATGTTCGGCGCGATAGAAGAAACGCACAGCGTCAGCGGCAGTGTGCTGGCCGATGCGCTCGAAGCCGAGCCCCACCACACGATCATCGGCAAAATCTCCTACAGCGCCGACGACCACTATCCGAGCCGGATCTGGCCGATGTACGTTCTCTCCAACGGCAAGCCGAAGCTGGTGGCCAGGGTAAAGCCGCGGTTCATCCCCGAGTACGGCGAATGAGATCAGCTCGCCGCTGCACCGGCTAGACCGCTGCGCCTGGCGAGGACCTGGTTGACGAAATCCACAAACGTCTCCCGGTAGGCGAGCGTGTACCGATCGGCGAGGGTGTTGATGTCGGCGTTGGGATCCAGCGACAGCTCGGGCGGCTGGACCTTCGAGAGGACGGCCACGTCCTCGGCATAGATTCCGCCGTCGTAGGCGATCACGTTCGCGAGGCGCTCCTCGTCGTAGTTCTCGAGGCCTCCCTCGATCCAGTAGTGCACCGACTCGGTCGCGCTGACGGCGCGGGCGATGTGGAGCAGGCAGCGTTCGCCTTCATCGGTGAACAACTGCGCCGAGATGAAGTTGGGCGCGATCGCGTGGTAGTACATCTCTCGCAGCGGGCCCCACACCGCGCTTGCTTCGTCTCCCCATTCCATGTTTCGGCGAAGCCTCACCTCGAGTCCGTTCCTCTCCGGCGTCAGCGGCTCGATCTCCGCCGGTTGGGGCCCCAGAGTGCCCTCGTGGACGAAGGCGAAATGGGCGACGTCGCGGAAGTTCTCGATCATCAACCCGAAGGCGACCGGCAGCTCGAAGGGCGTGCCGTGGCCCCACGTCCACTCGTCCGGATCGAACCAGGGAACGTCGGGCACGTCGGTCAGCGGCTCCTCGAGCGTCGTCCAGACCAGCCCCCAGTGGACCCGGACGGGATATGACGGGATTCGGGCCAGCGGCGGGATCTGACGCTGGTCGGCGAGCGAGGGAATCCGGGTGCAGGCGCCGTCGCCCGCCCACTCCCAGCCGTGGTAGGGGCACTGGATGCTGTCGCCGCAGACCTTGCCCATCGAGAGCAGGGCGCCGCGGTGGGCGCAGCGGTCGGCGACCACGGCCGGCTCGCCGCTCCCGGTGAGGAAGACGGCGAGGGGCTCGTCGAGCAGGACCGCCGGCCGGGGCCCGTCCGCGAGGTCCTCCATTCTCGCCACCGGCTGCCAGCAGTGGCGCAGCGCCAGCATGACGTCTTCACCGCTTGGCGCCGAGGAAGGTTGATCACTCATCTTTCTCCTCCACTCATAGCTGCCTTCCCATGTAAGCACGCAGGACCGCGGGGTTGCGCTGCAGCTCCTCACGCCGCCCGCAGGCGCGGATCCTGCCGCCGGCGAGCACCAGGCTGCGCTGGCAGAAGTCGATCGTCCGCGCCGCGTTCTGCTCGACGAGAAGCATCGTCGCCCCCTCCGCGCGAAGTTCCCCGAGCAGCCCGTAGATGACGTCGATCATCTTCGGGGCGAGACCGAGCGAGGGCTCGTCGAGGATTAACAGCCGCGGCTTGCGCAGCAGCGCGCGGGCCACCGCGAGCTGCTGCTGCTCGCCGCCCGAGAGGCGGTCGGCGCGCTGCCCGGCACGCTCCCGCAGGATCGGCAGCCGCTCCAACACCTGCTCCATCGCCTCGCCGCCGTCGCCCTGCGCGGCCAGGCGCAGGTTCTCCGCCACGGTCAGGGTGCCGAAGATCTGGCGGCCCTCGGGCACCAGCGCGATCCCCAGCCTCGCAATCTCCTCCGGCGCGAGCCCGCGTAGAAGCCGGCCTTCGAAGCTGATCTCGCCGGCGCTCGGCCGCGTCAGTCCGCAGATCGCACGCAGGAGCGAGCTCTTGCCAGCGCCGTTGGGGCCGACCACGCCGACCACTTCCCCCTCGCCGAGATTCATCTCGACGCCGTGGAGGATCTGGACTCCGCCGTAGGCGACCTTCAGCCCGCGCAGCTCAAGCATGCGCGCTCTCAGCGTAGGAGGTGCCGAGATAGGCCTCGATCACAGCCGGATCTTCCTGGACCTCCTCGGGGCTCCCGATCGCGACCGTCTCGCCGTTGTCGAGCACCTGCACCCGCGAGCAGAAGTCCATCACCACGCTCATGTCGTGCTCGATCAGCAGGATCGCGCAGCCGAAGTCCTGGATCACCCCACGGAGGATCGCCACCAGTTCCCGGCGCTCCTCGTCGTTCAACCCGGCCGCGGGCTCGTCGAGCAGCAGGTGGCGCGGCCCGGTGGCCAGGGCGCGGGCGATGCCCAGCAGCCTTTGGTTACCCGGCGGCTGCAGACCGGCAGGCCGCTGCGCCTGCTCGCCCAGACCGAGCCGCTCGAGGACGTCCGCGGCGACGTCCACGGCCCCGCGCCGACCGACCCCGACGCCCATCGCGCCCACGGCGACGCTCTCCACCACGGTCAGCCCCGCGAAGGGGAGCGCGGCCTGGAACGTGCGTCCGAGCCCCGCCCGCGCCAGCCGCGACGGCGACCAGCGGGTCACGTCGGCGCCGTCGAGAAAGATGCTGCCGGAATCGGGAGCCTGGAAGCCGCTGAGGACGTTGACGAGCGTCGTCTTGCCGGCACCGTTGGGGCCGATCAGACCCAGGGCCTCGCCTGGAGGCAGTTCGAGCTCCACCCCTCTCAGTATCTGCAACCCGGAGAAGGCGAGGGAAACCCCCTCGGCGCGAAGACCCCCGGCCGCTTCGCGGGCGGGCCGTGGCTTCGCCTGGTCCGTCGCCGCCGCTGGTGGAGAGGTCGATGGCGCCCCCGGACGCAGCCTGCGGCGGATCGGTCCGAGCTCACCCGCCTCGCGGCCGCGGGTCAGCCCCTCCGGCAGCGCGATCATCGTCACCAGCAGGATCAGCCCGAGGCCGATCGCGGCCAGGCCCGGCGTCTCGCCGATCGAAAACAGCCCGAACACGCTGGCGCCTTCCTCGAAGTTGCGCAGCACCTCGTTCACCGTCGCCACCGCGAGGGTTCCGACGACGGCGCCGAGGACGCTGCGAGCGCCGCCCACCACCAGCATCGTCAGCGTCGTCACCGAGGCGGCGAAGTAGAAGGTGGTGGGGGAGAGGACGCCGGACTGGTGGACCGCCAGGGCGCCGCCGACCCCGCAGAGGACTCCGCTGATCGTGAACGCCAGCAGCCGCTCCCGCATCAGGCCGATGCCGATCGAGCGCGCCGCCACCTCGTCCTCGCGGGTCGCCTGCAGCCGGTAGCCGCTTGCCGACCATTTGAAGGCCAGCGCCACGACGACCGCGATCGCGGCCCAAAGTCCTGCTGAGGTGACGTCGGTGGTCCTCGGAACGCTCACGAGCCCGCTGCTGCCACCGGTGACCGGGTCCCAGTTGGCGAGGACGTTGTAGGCGACGATCAGGAAGGCGAAGGTCGAGATCGGGATCGCCAGCGTCGAAGTTCTCATCAGGGGCCAGCCGACCACGCCCGCCAGCACCCCGCTCGCCACCGCGGCGATAAGGGTGGAAGGCAGCGGGCCGAGCTGGGCGTCGGCGATCAGGTTCGGCAGCTCGGGCGCCTGCAGAGCGGTGAAGGCGGCGGGGATCGTCAGCAGCGCCGCGACGTAGCCGCCAGCCGCGGCGAAGCCCAACTGCCCGAACGAGTAGACGCCGCTGTTGCCGATGAAGAGCTGGAGGCCGAGGACGATGATCAGGTTGCAGAGGATCAGCGTCACGGTCCCTTCGAAAGAGGGCGTGCCGCTCGCCCCGACAGCGGCGGTCAGCGCCACGAGGGCGAGCGGGACGACCAGGGAGGCGGCCGCGGAGGCGGGGGAGCGCAATCCCCGGCCGTTCATATGCGCGCCTCCCCGGTCGCCGCGCCGAGCAGCCCCTGCGGCCTGACGATCAGGATCGCTACGGGAAGGGAGAAGACGATCGCGTCGCGGAACGGAACCAGCCCGTCCGGCAGGTAGGTGCCGAGCAGCGACGAGAAAGCTCCGAGCACGAGCCCGCCGATCACGGCGCCGGAGATTCTTCCGAAGCCGCCGATCACCACCGCGATGAAGCCGACCAGGACCGGAGTCAGCCCCATCGCCGGAGAGACCTGACCCGTCTGCATAACGATCAGCACCCCCACCACCGCCGCGAGCGCGCCGCTGATCGCGAAGGCGATCGCGATCACGCGGTTGGCGCGGACACCGAGTAGCCGGGCCATCTCGAAGTTCTCCGCCGCCGCGCGCATCTCGAGGCCGGTGCGGGTCCGGTGGAGGAGCCAGCCGAGACCTAGGAGGACAACTACGGTCAGAGCGAGGGTGAGGATCTCGAGGTTCGGGATCGAGAGGGAGCCGAGCTGGCTCGATTCACTGAGGAGGTCAGGCGTTGCCACCGACCGGGCGCGGGCGTCGACGGTGGCGCTGACGACGTTCTGCAGGATGGTCGCCACGGCAAGCGAGGTGACGAGCTGGGCGGCGAGGTCGGCGTTCCGGACGGGGCGGAAGGCCACCCGCTCGGCCAGGACCGCGATCGCGATCCCGGTGGCGAGCGCGGCGCCGACCGCAATGGCGAAGGGGAGCCCGGCCAGCACGTAGAGGGCGTATGCGGGCAGCATGATGAACTCGCCCTGGGCGAAGTTCATCATCCCCATCACGGTGTAGACCAGGGTGATGCCGACGGCGATAAGCGCGTAGAGGCCGCCAAGGGCCAGCGCATCGATCAGACTTTGGGCAAGCTCAGTCATCGGATCGGACACCGATCAGGTGCCTCTGAGCCAAGACTGACAGAGGGTCTGAGGAACCGGCATGTTGGCTGCCCTGGCCGACGTTCGACACAGCGGGCTGTGGCAAAAGTCCGATGCGCGTGCGAACATGTGTTCGTATGAGATGGGATGAGCAGAGAGTCGAGAACGAGGAGGCAGGCAGGCTGTTCGGTTTGGCCGAGGAATCGGTGACGCGCACCTTCGACGCTCCTGAGGCACTTGGCATTCGATTTCACGAGGTGCGGGCGAAGTCCGCGCTCAATCGAGTGCCAGGGGGCCGCTACGGGTTCGAGTGGACGATCAACCCCTTCCGCGGCTGCACCCACGCCTGCCGATTACCGCTACTGCTTCGCACGGCGGACGCATAGGTATCTGGACCTCGACGCCGGCGATGATTTTGACCGCGAGATCGTGGTCAAGGTCAACGTGCCGGAGCTGCTGCGGGCGGAGTTGAGGCGGTCGAGCTGGAGGCGGGAGCTGGTGGCGCTGGGGACGAACACCGATCCCTACCAGTGGGTCGAGAGCCGCTACCGGATGATGCCCGAGATCCTCACGGCGCTGGAGGCGGCGGAGACGCCGGTCTCGGTCCTGACCAAGTCGCCGCTGGTCCTGCGGGACGTCGAGATCTTCGAGCGGATGGCGAAGAAGCTGCCGGTCTCGGTCAACCTCTCGGTCCCGACCCTGGACGAGGAGGCCTGGCGTGCGACCGAGCCCCACACTCCGAGCCCCGCCGCCCGCCTCGACGCCGTCGCCGAGCTCCGCTCCCGCGGCATCGACTCCGGCGTCCTCATCGCCCCCCTGATGCCCGGCATCAACGACGACCCCGCCCAGGTCCAACCGATCATCGACCGGGCCAAAGCCGCCGACGCCACCTTCCTCGGCGGCGTCGCCCTCCACCTCCGCGACGAGGTCAAGGACGTCTTCTTCGCCTGGCTCCAAGCCAAACGCCCCGACCTACTGCCCCGCTACGAGGCCCTCTACGGCGACCGCGCCTACATGCGCCCCGAGCAGCGGAAACACGCCACGCGCGCCCTCAAAGGCTGGGGCCGCGGCCGCGCCCGGACCAAAGCGTCCAGCCAGTCCACTCCTCGGGCGGGTGGCACGGTAGGGGGGACCGTCCCTGAGGAAGCTTTAGCTACCGGAAGGGATGGGGGATCCCCTGCCGTGACAGGACCCGCCCGCCAGCAAGCCTTGTTCTAGGCCGCCCCTTCATCCAACTGCTCGAACCTGCACTCCTCCGGCCGTTTGTCTTCCCTGAACCGATGGAACCGCGCCCCATGCCGAATCCGCCCGGACGCCGCATGGTCATACCCCACCTCGATCACCAGCTCCGGCCTCAGCTCAACCCACTCCAGGTCCCGACCGCCAGTCCACCGACTCGGCTCCGCCGTCCCGCGCTTCCCCGTCTCCAGCGGCGCCAGCATCGCCCGCATGCTCTGTTTCGCCGCTTTCGAGAAGCCGGAGATGTGGCCGACGGTGCAGAGCTGGTCGCCTTTGTAGAGGCCGAGGATCAGCGAGCCGACGGTTCCCTCTTCCTTGCCCGGCCGCCAGCCCATGACGACGCAGTCGATCGTCCGCTCGCGCTTCACCTTCGCCATCCCCTTGCGCTTGCCCTGGACGTAGGGGGCCGTCAAGTCCTTCGCCATCACGCCCTCGATGCTCCCCAACCAGCGCTCCGCCTGCTCGGCGTCGGGGGTCAAGGGAGTTGGCTCGAGACCTGCCTTTTCCGCGATCGTCTCGAGCCGCTCGCGCCGCTCGCCCAGCGGCCGCTCGCACAGCACCTCGTCTCCCTCGGCGAGCAGGTCGAAGACGACGAAGCAGGCGGGGATCTCCTTCGAGAGCAGCTCGATCCGCGACTGCGCCGGGTGGATCCGTTCCTGCAGCGAGTCGAATTCGAGGTTGCCGTCGCCGTCGCGGATCACCAGCTCGCCGTCGAGCACCCAGCGCCCCGGCGCGAAGCTCAGCTCGGGGAAGTAGCGGTTGAGGTCTTTGCCGCCGCGGGACTGGACGTAGGCCTCGCCCCCGTCCACGAACACGATCGCCCGGAACCCGTCCAGCTTCGGCTCGTACGCCCACTCCTCGCCTTCGGGCAGCACTTTCCTGGTCAGTGCCAACTGAGGCTTGATCGGCGGCCGAAGGGGAAGCGTCATGCGGCGAGCATACGACCGGCGGGTGGCACGGTAGGGGGGACCATCCCTGAGGAAGCTTTAGCTACCGGAAGGGATGGGGGGTCCCCTGCCGTGACAGGACCCGCCGGCCTACGCCTTGGCGCGTGCCCGGCTCTCTCTGGGATCCGGGATCGGCACCGCCGCCAGCAGCTTCTTCGTGTACTCGCCCTTCGGGCTCTCGCAGACCTGGTCCGCCGTCCCCTGCTCGACGATCCTGCCTTCGTTCATCACCGCGATCCGGTCGGAGATGTGGCGGACGATGCCGATGTCGTGGGCGACGAAGAGGTAGGCGAGCCCGAACTCGTCCTGGAGGTCGTCGAGCAGGTTGACGATCTGCGCCTGGATCGAGACGTCGAGGGCCGAGACCGGCTCGTCGCAGATCACCAGCTTCGGTTTCAGCGAGAGCGCCCGGGCGATCCCGATCCGCTGTCGCTGGCCGCCGGAGAACTCGTGCGGGAAGCGGTAGTAGTGCTCGCTGGAGAGACCGACCCGCTCCAGCAGCTCCTGCACCTGCCTGCGCAGCTCCGCGCCCGAGGCGACGCCCTGCCGCTTCAGCGGGTCGCCGACGATCTGGCCCACCCGTTTGCGCGGGTTCAGCGAGGCGTAGGGGTCCTGGAAGATCATCTGCATCTCGCGCCGCAACGGCCGCATCTGCCGCCGCCCCAGACCGGAGATCTCCTGGCCCTCGAACTTGATCGAGCCGGAAGTCGGCTTGATCAGCTGCAGGACCGCGCGGCAGGCGGTCGACTTGCCGCTGCCCGACTCGCCGACCAGCCCCAGCGTTTCCCCCCGTTCGACCTTGAAGCTGACGCCGTCGACCGCCCGCACCTGGTCGACCTCGCGGTCGATCAGGATCCCGCGCTTGATCGGGAAGTGCTTGACGAGGTCGGTGACCTCGAGCAGGGCGCTCATCGCGGTGCCTCCAGGCCGATCTGTTCTTCGACCATCCGCTTCTCGCGCTTCTCCTCCGGGGTCAGCCAGCAGCGGTCGCGATGAGCCGAGTCCGCCAGTCGCGCTTCCAGCCCCGGGTACTGCGTGCACTTCGAGAACTCGTGTGGGCAGCGCGGCCGGAACGGGCAGCCCTCGGGCAGGTCCAGCAGCGAGGGCGGCGAGCCGGCGATCTGCGGCAGCCGGTGCGGCCGCGGCCGGTCGAGCCTGGTCAGCGAGCCGAGCAGCCCCCAGGTGTAGGGATGCTGGGGGTCGTAGAAAATCTCGTCCAGCGTCCCCTCCTCGACCACCTTGCCGGCGTACATGACCAGCACCCGGTCGGCCACCTCGGCGACGACGCCGAGGTCGTGGGTGATCAGGATCGTCGCCAGGTTCCGCTCCCGGTTCAGCTGCCCGAGCAGCTCGAGGATCTGCGCCTGGATCGTCACGTCGAGCGCGGTGGTCGGCTCGTCGGCGATCAGCACCTCGGGCTCGAGCGCCAGCGCCATCGCGATCATCGCCCGCTGCCGCATCCCGCCGGAGAACTCGTGCGGGTAGTCGTCGACCCGCCGCCCGGCATTGGGAATGCCGACGGCTTCGAACAGCTCCACCACCCGTTCCTTTCCCTGCTGCTTGGAGGTGCCGGGCCGGTGGGCGCGGATCGCTTCGACGATCTGGTCACCGAGCCGGTAGACCGGGTTGAAGGAGGTCATCGGGTCCTGGAAGACCATCGCGATCCGCTCGCCCCGCAGGCGCCGCATCGCGTCGTCGTCGGCGCTGGTCAGCTCCTCGCCGCCGAGCCTGACCGAGCCCTCGATGCGGGCGTTGTTGGCGCGGGTGAGGCCGATGATCGTCTGCGCGGTGACGCTCTTGCCGGAGCCCGACTCGCCGACGATCGCCACCACCTCGCCCGGCCGCAGGTCGAAGCTGACCCCGTCGACCGCCTGCACGACCCCCTCTTCGGTGGCGAAGCCGACCCGCAGGCCCTGGACCGAAAGCAGCGGCTCGCTCATTCCGAAGCGCTTTCCCCCAGCCGCACCCGCGGGTCGAGGTAGGCGTAGACGACGTCGACGATCGTGTTCATGAGGACGACGAAGAAGGCGCCGTAGAGGGCGACGCCCATGATCGGCGGCAGTTCGAACTTCTGGACGGCTTCGGCCGCGTAGTTGCCGACGCCGTCGATCGAGTAGATCGCTTCGGTGATGATCGCGGTGCCGGCGATGGTGGCGCCGAAGTCGAGCCCGAATAGGGTGATGACCGGGATCAGCGAGTTGCGCAGCACGTGGCGGGTCATCACCCGCCGCTCGCTCAAGCCCTTCGCCCGCGCCGTCCGCACGTAGTCCTCGTTCATCACGTCGAGCATGTTCGAGCGCAGGACGCGGCTGTAGAAGCCGATCGAGAGGACCGCGAGCGTGATCCAGGGCAGGAGCAGGTGCTTGAACCATTCGGCGGGGTCTTCGCCGAAGGGGACGTATTGGCCATTTGGGAGAACTTCGAGCTTGTTGGCGAACACGTAGATCAGCACCGGCGCCAGCAGGAAGACCGGAATCGAGATTCCGGCGATTGAGACCCCGGTGAGGATGCGGTCGAGCCAACCGCCGGCCCGGATCGCCGAGAGGTAGCCGAGCAGGAGGCCGAAGAAGAGCCAGATCACGGCGGCGCCGATCGTCAGCGAGAAGGTCGCCGGGACCCCTTCAACGATGCGATCGGAGACCGGCAGCCGCGGTTCGTACTGGATCAGCTCGCCGGTGAAGACCTTCTTCATCATCGTCAGGTACTGGACCGGCAAGGAATCGTCGAAGCCCCATTCCTCTTCGATGTTCTTGACGAGCAGCGGCGTCGCGTTCTTGCCCGCCAGGCTCTGCGCCGGGTTCTGCTTCGGCAGAACCATGAAGACGACGAAGACGATTACCGAGACCGCGAGGAGAACGGCTGCCATGCCGACCAGGCGCCTGGCGATGAAGCGGGTCACGGGAGGCTCGCCTCGCCGACTGGCCGGGTGGCGCCCGACTGCGCCTCGAACTGCAGCGCCGCGTCCAGCCGTGCCTTGCCGCGCGGATCGAGCGCGTCGCGCAGGGCGTCGCCGACGATGTTCAGCGACAGCACCGTCAGCATGATCATCGTTCCAGGGAGGATCGCCAGCAGCGGCTGGATCCTCAGCAGCTCGACCCCGGTGGTGATCATCGTCCCCCAGGAGGAGTTCGGCGGCTGCACACCGGCGCCGAGGAAGGAGAGGCCGGCCTCGAAGAGCATGCTGTTGGCGATCATCAGGGTGAAGAAGACGATCACCGTCGAGGCGAGGTTGGGGAGGATCTCGGTGAACATCACCCGGCCCGGGCTGGCGCCCTGGGCGATCGCCGCTTCGACGAACTCTTTCCTGCTCAGCGAGAGGACTTCACCGCGAATCGGGCGCGCGATGTAGGGGACGGTGAAGATACTGATGATCAGGATCGGGTTCCAGAGCGAGCCGCTGGAGAGTTCGAGCGGTCCGAACTTCAACCCACCGACCGCAAGCGCGATCCCGACTGCCAAACCGATCAGGAAGACCGGCAACGACCAGATCACGTCGAGCGTCCGGGCTATCAGGCCGTCGACCCAGCCGCCGAAGTAGCCGGCCGCCAGGCCGAGGACGATCGCGAGCATGGTTGCGAGCAGTGCAGCGCTGATCCCTACCAGCAGTGAGGTGCGACCGCCGTACATCAGTCGCACCATCTCGTCGCGGCCGAGGCGGCCGTCGGCGCCGAGAAAGAACTTGCCCCCGGCGCCGAACCACTGCGGCCCGATCGGTTTGCCTTCAACGCTGACGACGTCCTTCTTCTCGCCGTCGACGGTTATCTGTTCAACCGTGTGCTCCTGGTTCGGCCCGGTATCGGCGACGTTGTTGGCCCAGAGAGGCGCCGCGAGGACGAAGACGACGATGAGGGCGAACAGCCCGAGGAAGGCGACCGCGATCCGGTTGCGGAGAAACCGTCGCAGAGCGAGGGACCAAGGCCCTCGCTCTGCGCTCGGCTCCGTTGCCACGTGCTTTCTTCTAACCCTCGAGCGGCTACTTGAATTCGAAGCTGCTCAGGTAGTGGCCGAAGGTGGGGTTGAAGATGACGCTGTCGAGGTTGATCGCGTCGGAGACGAAGGTCGACACGGTGCGGTTTCCGAAGGGCGCCCAGGGAGCGAGTTCCATCACTTCCTTGTCCAACTCCGCGTAGGCTTCTTCCTGCTCGGGACCGAGCTGCTCTTCGCGAAGTTCCGCGATTTTCCTGTTGATCGCAGGGTCGTCGAACTGCCCGAAGTTGTAGTTGTTGGTCGGCTGGATGCTTTCCCCCGCCAGCAGCGGCTGGAAGAAGTCGTTCGGGTGCGGGTAGTCCTCGAACCAGTTGGACCAGCCCGCGTCGAGGTTGGGCGTGCTCAGGTTGCCGGTGACCGTGGTGATGTTGTCCGCGTTGACGAGTTTCAGCGTCGTGTTGAAGCCGAGGTCCTTCAGCACCTCGTTGAGGTATTCGCCCGCCTCGTTGTTGGGGCTTTCGGTGTCCGACCAGACGGTGATGTCCATATCCGAGGGGCTCGCTTCTTTGACCATCTGCTTCGCTTTGGCGAGGTCGTACGGATAGAGTTCGAACTTCTCGTAGCCGGGCATGCCCGGCGGCAGGATCTGCTGGGAGCCGGTGAGCTGGCCGGCGTAGATCCGTTCCAGCGCCCTCTGGTCGACCGCGTAGTTGACCGCCTGCCGGACCTTCACGTCGTCGAACGGCGGCTCTTGGGTGTTCATCCAGAAGTAGTAGGTGCTGATCGTCGGCTCCACGCGGAACTGGGTGCCCTCGAATCTTTCTTTGACTTCCGCGTAGCGCGAGGACGGGGGCGGGTTCTGCATCCAGTCGTAGACGCCCCGTTCGACGTCGTCCACCTGCGACTGCTCGTTGCGGACCACCGTCACCTTGGCTCGGTCGAGGACGCCTGCGGGCAGATCGGGCATCGCTTTGCCGTTGGCTTTGGCCCAGTAGGGGTTGCGCTCGTATTCCCAGCCTTTGCCCGGCTGTGATTTGGTGATCATGTACGGACCGGTCGCCGGTGGGGGATCAGCCGAAAGGTCTTCGACCGGGGTGTCCGGCGGCAGGACCGACACGAACATCATCGCCAGCTCGGCGGTGAAGGTCCCGCGCGGGCTTTCCAGGTCAATGACGATTTCGCCGGTCTGGTCGTTGGTTTTGATTCCGGGGATCGGGCCCTGTTTCGTTTCAGCGAACTTTTCGGCCCCGTCGATCGTCAGGTAGAAGGGCGACCCTGGGGAATTGAGTTCGATCATCCGTTCGACCGAGGCCGGGAAGTCGGAGGCTTTGACCGGGGTGCCGTCGGAGTATTTGAGACCGGGTCGGAGGAAGAGGGTGTAGGTCTTGCCGCCGTTGCTGATCTTCGGCATTTCCTTCGCCAGGCCGGGGACGACCTCGCTGCCTTCCTCGCCGTTGGCGTGCTTGTAGGTGAGCAGGGGGATGTAGACGTCCGCCATCGCCGTCCATCCTTCGGCCGTGTAGGAGAGCGCCGGGTCCATGTAGTCGGGGAAGGAGGCGTAGGTCGCGTTCAGGGTGCCGCCTTTCTGGCCGCTGCCTTCGCCGGAGGTGTCATCGCCGCCTCCGCATGAGGCCAATCCAAGTGCCGCGACCGCTGCAAGGACCAGAACCGCGATGAGTGCTCCTAGCTTCTTCAACGCATCTCCTCCGATTTCGGATTGCCGGTGGACCCGGGGATCAACTCCAACACAACGTCGTCATGCCCGTCAAGCGACGGCTTTACGGATATTTCGCGGCTCTCCAGCCATTTCCCCCTCAACAAGGGCCCCATGACGACAACGATGGCCCATACCCCCGCCCCCGCGACAAGAAACGTCATCCGGGGACTGACCAGGGCGGCGATCACCCCGCCGACGGCAAAGCCCACGCCCGGCATCGCCGCGCCGATCGACTCGAGCACGCTCATCACCCGCGCCTGCATCGATTCCGCCGTCAGCCCCTGCACGGCGCTGATCGCGGCCACCCACTGGACCCCGTTGCCGGCGCCGCCGACCACCGAAACCACGCAGGCGAACGCAAGGGTCGGCGCGGCGGCGAGCCCGAGGTAACCGGCGCCTACGGCAAGGGTGCTGAAGAGCAGGAGCAGCCCCAGCGAGGCCTGGCGGAGGCGGGCGAAGAGGAGGCCGCCGAGGACCATCCCGACCCCCCAGCTGGCCAGCATCACGCCGTAACCGGTGTCGTTCGAGCCCAGCGTCTCCTTCACGTAGACGACCTCGACCGGCAGCACCGCGGCGAAGAAGACGAAGGCCAGCCCCTGGGCGAGGAGGAGCCGCCGCAGAGTCGTCTGCTCGCGAATGTAGTCGAGCCCGGCGCGGACGCGCTCGCGCATCCGGCCCTGTTCTGGCTCGGCGTGGGGCATCGAGCCGGCGGTGAAGAGGATCCAGGCGACGGCGTAGAAGGACACGGCGTCCAGCAGCAGCGCCGACTGGACCCCGAAACCGGCGACGACGAGGCCGGCGAGGGCGGGCCCCACCGCCGCCCCACCGGTGAAGAAGACGTTGAGGATCGCGTTACCGGCCCGCAGTTCCCCGCTCGGCTCGAGCGCGGTGGCGACGACGGCGCGGGTGAGGGCGCGACCGGCGAGGGCGAGGGCGCCGTCGACGGCCGCCAGGGCGACCACCGCCGCCAGTGAGAAGTGGTCGACCATCAGGGCGAGCGCGCCGAAGGCGGCGGCCTCGCCGCAATAGATCACCGGCAGCGCAAATCGGGGCGGGGGCTTCTCTGCCTCGGTGACGAGGACCGGGGCGAAAAGGGCGGGCAGGAAGCGGGTCCCGAGGAAGAGCGCGGCCGTCGCCAGGGCGCTCTCGGTGCGGTCGAAGACCAGAACCGAGAGGGCGATGATCCCCATCCAGTCCCCGAGCTCGTTCAGCGCGTAGGACGCGGCCAGCCTCCGGAAGAGGGGTCGGCGCAGGGGGGCGGTCAGGCGTGGGCTGGGCATGGGTTGGCCAGGCGTATTACTGCATTTCTGCACAACTTTTCCTGCAGATGCACAAGTTTCCGCCAAGCTGTGCTACAAAGTGACCAGCAATTGAGAAGTTTCCACGATGCAGCGCACAACGTTGCGGGCTTCAACGACTATGGAAGGGGCAAGAAACATGGGCTACCGTCACTAAGCATTTCCAAGCAGACCACTTGATCGAAGGTCTGCACCAAACTTCTGGAAGGGCGTCCTGGATGGGGGCGCCCTTCTGCGTTTTCGGGGTCGGCCGACAGCCCCCTGCGCAAGGCCGACCCGCTGGTTCGGACGAGAATTCGATTCTGGGCGAAATTGGCCATCCAGCTAAACGAGGTTGCCGATCCCCTGGCACCGGTCTAACTTTGGAGTTTCCCCGAAGGCGGAACCCTCAAATCCATGGGGGGTCGCGCAGGGAAAAAGGGCGGGCTCGTGAATTGATACGCGGGTTCCTCTCGAAGCTTCCCTCCGTCAGAACGAATCAAACAAATGGCCGAGTCCCGTCCCACGCGCAAAGCGATAGCCACCATGGTTGTGGCTATGGCGCTGGTCGCCGCCGCGGCGGTCTGGCGGGCCCCGGACGCCGACTGGGACCCGGCGCTGCTCTGCATCCTGCTCGGCTTCTCGGTCTTCAGCGACCTGACCGCGATCAGCACCACCTCGAAGGTGAAGATCTCGGGCAGCTTCCTCGCCCTCGTCCTGGCGATGGTCTTCCTCGGCGGCGCCCCGGCGGCGCTGATCGGGGTGCTGACGATCCTCGCCGGCTGGCTGCGCTGGCGGGACGCCGGCCACTACCTGCTGAACAACATCCTCACCTACGCGACCTTCCCGCTGGTCAGCGGCTTCGCCTTCCACGAGATCGTCGTCTCCTCGCGGATCAGTGAGGACGACGCCGCCTTCTACGCGCTGATCTTCGCCGTCTTCCTCGTCGCGCTCGCGATCAACTTCACGATGATCGCCTCCTACTCCTGTTACCTGGACCGCAGCTCCTTCTTCAACAAGGTGCGGACGGCGCTGATCCCGCTGCTGCCATCCGAGCTCGCGGCCGCGCTGATGGCGGTCGGCGTCGCCTACCTCTACGTTCAGGTCGGCCTCGCCGGGGTCGCCCTCTTCGGTGTCGTCCTCGTCACCTTCCAGTACCTGCTCGGCGCCCTGCTCGTCTCCCAGCAGCGGGCCGAGGAGCTGGAGCTGCGCAGCAAGCAGCTTGCCAGCTTCCAGGTCGGGATGTTGAGCGCGATGTTGCGCACGCTCGACCTGCGGGACCAGATGACCGCGCGCCACAGCGCCGCCGTCGCCCGTTACTCGCGCGCGATCGCCCAGCGCGCCGGCTACTCCCGCCGCGAGGAGGAGCTCGTCCACATCGCCGCCCTGCTCCACGACATCGGCAAGTTCATCCTTCCCGATCGCATCCTCAAGGCCAACGTGCCGCTCACCGACGAGGACTGGATGCTGATCAAGCGCCACCCGCAGCAGGGCGCCCGCGTCGTCTCCTCGCTCGACGGCTACGGCCCGGTGGCGGAGATCATCCTCGCCCACCACGAGCGGATCGACGGCAAAGGCTATCCGCGCGGCCTGGCCGGGGACGAAATCCCCGAGCTGGCGCGGATCATCTCCGTCGCCGACACCTACGACGTGATGACCGCGCGCGACTCCTACCGGACGCCGATGTCCAGCTACGACGCGATCGTCGAGCTGCGGCGGGTCGCCGGTAAACAGCTGGACGCCCGCTTCGTCGAGATCTTCATCGAGCTGCTCGAGGGCAAGGACGTCTCCTTCCAGCACGGCGAGGCGGCCGACTTCGAGAAGGAGCTGGCGCTGGAGGCGCGGATCGAAGAGACCGCCAGCGTCGGCGGCGAAAAAAGCCGCTTCCAGGTCGCCGGCGTCAACTAAAAGCGCGTCTGCTCCCGGTCCGGGAACGGATGCATGTAGCGTTGCGCGCCCATGCGCGCTGTCACTTTCCAGGCGCCCGAGCAGGTGCGGGTCGAGGTGAAGGCCGATCCAGGGATCGCGGCGGGCGACGACGCCCTCGTCCGCGTCGAGGCAAGCGGCATCTGCGGCTCCGATCTCCACATCTACCACGGGCGGGTGCCTGTGGAGCCGGGGTTCACGATCGGGCACGAGTTCGTCGGCACCGTCGTCGCCGCCGGCGACGAGGTCCAACGGGTGGCGGTCGGCGACCGCGTCCTCGGCACCTTTCACACCGCCTGCGCCACCTGCGCCTCCTGCCTGCGCGGCGACTACCACCGCTGCCGCAACGGTCAGACCTTCGGCCACGGCGCCAACCTCGGCGACCTGCAGGGCGCCCAGGCGGAGCTGCTGCTGGTGCCACGGGCGAACCTGACCCTGCGGCGGGTGCCGGAGGGGATGTCGGCCGACGTCGCCCTCTTCGCCGGCGACGTGATGGGGACCGGGTACCACGCGGTCGCCCACGCGGAGATGAAGGCCGGCGACACGGTGGCGGTGCTGGGCCTGGGGCCGGTTGGCCTCTGCGCCGTGCAGGCGGCGTTGGCCGGCGGCGCCGTCGAGGTTTTCGCGATCGACCCGGTACAGGAGAGATTGGATATGGCCGAGTCCTTCGGAGCTGTCGCCCTCCACCCTGATGCGCAGGATCCGAAGAAGGCGGTGCGGGCGGCAACCGACGGGCTGGGGGTCGACGTCGTCGTCGACGCGGTCGGCGACCCGGGGCCATTGGCGCTTGCCGTCAGCCTCGCCCGCGACGCCGGCACCGTCTCCGGGATCGGCGCCTACGCCGGCAAGGGCGAGGTGCCTCTCGGCCTCGCCTGGCTGAAGGGTCTGCAGCTGCGGTTGGGACTGGCCAACGTGATCGCCCACGTCGACCGGGTGCTGGCGCTGATGGAGGCGGGCAAGCTCGATCCCTCCCCGCTCGTCACCCACCACATGTCGCTGGACCAGGCCGCCGAGGCCTACGCGATCTACGACCGGCGCGAAGCGCTGAAGATTGTCCTGACGCCGTAAAGGCACGCCTTCGGCGCTGTATCAGTTGACTCGCACAGTAGTGGCGGTTACTGTGCGAGCCAGTGGCACAGATTGAGTCGAACCCTTTCGCGATCGACCCGACCGACGAGCTGCCCGTCGGGCTGCAGCTGGGCTGGCGGCTGCGGGCACTGATCCGGACCGGCGAGCTGGCGGCGGACGAACGGCTGCCGAGCTTCCGCCAGCTCGCCGGGTGGGCCGGCGTCAACGTCGGCACCGTCCGCGCGGTATACGAGTCGCTGGAGGCCGATGGCCTGGTGACCACCCGTCACGGGCAGGGGACCTTCGTCGCCGAGGGGGTCGAGGCGGCTCCCCAGCTCGAGGAGATCGCCGCCGAGGCGCTGCGGCGGGCGAACGAGGCGGGGCTCGGGCCGCGCGAGCTGGCGATCGTGGCGATGGCCTGCGCCAGCCTGCCCGAGGAGAGCGAAACGCTGGAGGTGCGACAGGAGCTGCGGCGGCAGATCGCCCGGCTCGAGGCGGAGCTGGCGAGCTACACCGGCCACCTCAAGGAGGAGCTGGCGACGGCGCCGAGGCGGGCCGTCGCCCACGTCGCCGGGGTGGAGGAGCTGGAGGAGACGCGCGACACGCTGATCGCGCAGCTGGCGGCGGCGCAGCGGCAGAGCGAGCAGGAGGTGCAGCGGCAGGCGAGCAGCCGCGGCCCCCTGGGCAGGGCGATGAGCCGGTGGCGGAGCAAGCGTTGAGCCGCGGGCTGCTGCCCGTCAAGAACGTCTTCGAGCAGATGGGGGTGATGATGATCCTCACCGTCCGGACGCTGGTCGCGGCGGTCAGGCCTCCCTACCCCTATGGCGAGGAGCTTGTCTGGCAGTTCCTCTTCGTCCTCAAACTCTCCTGGTTTCCCCTCGTCATCTCCACGTTCGCCCTCAATTTCGGGGCGCCCGGTTTGCAGGCGGCCGGGATTCTCTCCTTGGTCGGCGGGCTCGACCGGCTCGGCGGCTTCTTCGTCGTCATCGCGATCCGCTGGATCGGGCCGATCGTCACGGCGGTCGTGGTGGCAGGTGTGGCCGGTACGGCGATCACCGCCGATTTGGGCGCCCGGAAGATCCGCGAGGAGCTCGATGCCCTTCAGGTGCTCGGCGTCGACCCTGTCAAGAACCTGGTCGTGCCGCGGTTCTTGGCGCTGATCGTGATCACCGGGCTGCTGGACGTCTTCGCCATCGTCATGGGCCTTACCGCCGGGATCGCTGCCGAGCTGCTCTACCACCAGTCTCTCGGCGGCTTCTTTGCGACCCTCTTCACCAACGCCACGATCATCGATCTTTGGTCTTCGGTGATGGTGTGCACGATGTTCGGCGCGATCGTCGCGGTTGTCTGCTCCTACAAAGGCATGTCGGCTTCGGGGGGCGCGGCCGGGGTGGGGCGCGCCGTCAACCAGGCGGTGGTGATCTCGATGATGGCGGTCTTCTTCTTCCAGTTCGTCGTCAGCTCGATCCTCTTCGCCACCAATCCGGAACTGCAGGCCGTGCGATGATCGGCTGGCTTGAGGTTCCGCGCTCGTGGCTCGACTCGTTTGGCGAGATCGGCCGCTTCGGCCTCAAGGTGGCGGGACAGGTTTACTCGGGCCGGGCCTTCAAGTTCTTCGGCGAGGGGATCCGGCAAGCCGGGATCCTTATCTTCGGCTCGGCCCTGATCATCTGGGCTTTCTGCTTCATTCTCGGCCTTCAGTGCGGCCTCCAGGGCGCCTACTTCAACCGCTCGATCGGTGCCCCCTCGTTGGCCGGCCTCTTCTCCGCCTACTGCGACCTGCGCGAGGGCCTGCCCTACGCCTTCGGCTACATCCTCGCCGCCAAGGTCGGGACCGGGATCGTCGCCGAGATCGGGGCGATGCGGATCTCCGACGAGATCGACGCGCTCGAGGTGATGGGGATCCAACCGGTCACCTTCCTCTGCGCGACCCGCCTGCTGGGCGCCTGGATCGCGCTTCCGTTCCTCTACCTGATCGGGATCGTGATCATCTACGCCGCCAGCTATTTCTCGGTCGTCAACCAGGTCGGAGACGTCTCCGCCGGCGGCTACCTGCTGATCTTCTGGATGTACCAGAGCCCCCCGGACCTGATCTTCAGCCTGATCAAGGGGATGGTGATGGCGACCGTGATCGTGCTGGTCGGCTGCTACTACGGCTACACCGCCTCAGGCGGCCCGATCGGCGTCGGCGCCGCCACCGCCAAGTCGATGGTCTTCAACATCGTCGCCGTCCATATCATCGGCATGCTCGGCACCCTGATCTTCTGGGGCTCCAACCCCAGAGCCCCGATCGGCGGTTAGCCGCCTTTGGCGAGGATCGCCGCGATGATGCCGGCTGATGCGACCCAGATGGCGATGGTAGCCCGATGGATTCCCGAGTGAAGGGATTCCATCCCCTTTTTCAATCCCCGCACTTCTTCCTCGACCCAATCCAGACGTAGGTTCGTCGCTTCTGCCTTCTCAGTTATCCGCCGATCTACTTCCTTTAGTCGGCGATCCGTCTCCTGCGCCGTCGCTGTAATCCGCCTGTCCACCTCTTTGAGGCGCTGGGCCGTTTCCTGTGCCGTCGCCGTAATCCGACGATCCACTTCCTTCAGGCGCCGATCCGTCTCCTGGGCGGTTTCCGCCACGCGTCTATCGACGTCGAGGATCCGTTCATCGGTCCGGTCGAACCGTTCGTCGAGTCGGGCGAAGCGCTCGGTGAGGGCATCTTCGGGCGGGGCCATCATCTGCATGGATAGCACCCTAGCGAAGAAAATGCAACATATTGTCTGAGAAAGTAAATTCTCTGAAAATTCTTCAGCGGTGCCGGTGGCGGCGGAAGATCTCCTCGACCCACTTGAAGCCGCGGCGGTCGCTGAGGCTCTGGCGGAAGCGCTCAAAGGCCGGTGGGCGCGGCAGGCCGGGGTCGAGCGGGCCCTCGGGGGGAACGACCACGGGGTAGAAGAGCGAGGCGGCGGTGATGTCGGCGACGGAGAGGCCGTCGCCGGCGAGGTACTCGCCCTTGCCATTGTCGAGCTCCTCCTCGAGCTTGTCGAAGGCGGCGACGATCGCCTCGCGCGCCCGCTCGGCGTCCTCGGCGCTGTTGGCGCCCCAGCGGATGCTGGTGTAGGCGCGGGCGTAAACGCCGACCACCGGCTTCGCCTTCCCCAGCGGCCCCGGCACCGATTCGGAGGCGATCTCGGCGAACAGCTCCGGCTCCTGGATCAGCTCGTAGAAGGGGAGCAGCCGCGCGTGCGGTCCCAGGTTCTCGTCGAACCAGTCCTCCAGCTCGATCGCCCGCGCCCGCTCCTCGGCGTCGATCGGGTAGAGCGGTGGCTCGGGATAGATGGACTCCAGGGCGGCGATGATCTCGGTCGAGTCGCCGATCGTGCGACCTTCGACCTGGATCACCGGCATCGTCGGTTGCGCCCCCCGCGTGAGGAAGAGGGCGATCGGGATGTGGGTGCCGGGCAGGATCGAGCGCCGCACGTGGTCGACGCCCTTGTACTCGAGCGCCCAGCGCACCTTTTCGGCGTAGTGCGAGATGTCGATCTGCCAGAGGACCGGCTTCTGTTCGGTTTGCGTGCTCATCACTCGCCTGCCAGCATATGCGCGTGGCACTGCTCGGTGACGCGGAGGTGGAAGAGAAGCTGGCCGGCCTCTCCGGCTGGCAGCGCACGGGGGATGCGATCGAGAAGAGCTTCGAGTGCGGAGACTTCGTCGGCAGCGTCCGCTTCGTCGACAGCATCGTTCGACCGGCGGAGGCGATGAACCACCATCCCGACGTGACAATTTCATGGGCCACCGTCACGGTCACAATCTCCACCCATTCCGAGGGCGGCTTGACCGCGAACGACTTCGAGCTCGCCGAGAAGATCGACGCCCTCGCCTGATCCGGTGGCGAAGCGGAAGAAGCAGCGGCGGCCACGGGAGAAGGCGCCGACCGTCGACTACGTCGACGCCGAGGGCAACGTGCTGACGCTGCGGGAGACGCTCAGCGCCGGCACGATCGCCAAGGTGGGGGAGCCGCCGGCGGGGGCGGCGACCTCCCAGGACGACGCCTGGCACCGCCGCTACGAGGCCCTTTTCGAGCGGCTCGCCGTGCGCTGGGAGATCGCCGGCCTACCGCTGGACGACCAGAAGATGCTGCTCGGCCGCTACCGGATGGCCGACGCGGAGACCCAGCGCTGGGTGCGGCAGACGATCACCCGGCACCTCGAGGACCACATCCCCGAGCTGGCGGGCTGAACGCTTGGCGGAGCTGCGGATCAACGGCGCGCTCTCGCTGCCGCTCGGGGAGATCGAGCTGCGGACCAGCCGTTCCTCCGGCCCCGGCGGCCAGCACGCGAACGTCACCGCCTCCAGGGTCGAAGCGGTCTTCGACGTCGAAGCCTCGCCATCGCTCAGCGACGCCCAGCGGGCGCGACTGCTGGAGCGGCTCGGGCCGGTCGTCACCGCCGTCGCCCAGGACGCCCGCGGCCAGTCGCGCAATCGCGACCTGGCGCTGGAGCGGCTGGCGGCGAAGATCGCCGCAGGTCTGCGCGTGCGTCGTAAACGCCGACCGACCAGGCCCACCCGTGCGTCCCGCCAGCGCCGCCTCGAGCAGAAGCGGCGGGCCGGAGAAAAAAAGCGCGGGCGCCGGTCGCCGCCGTTAGAGTGAGGCGAGATGCTCGGAGAGGCGAAAGCGACCAGCGGCTTCGCGGTCAAGGACCTCGACGCGGCGCGCGGGTTCTACGAGGGCACCCTCGGCCTCCGAGTCGAGGTGATGAACGAGCAGTTCGGGGTGACGATGCTGCACCTCGCCGACGGCTACGACGTTCTCATGTACCTGAGCGCCGAGATGACCCCGCCCAGCTACACGATCCTCAACTTCGACGTCGACGACGTCGACGCCGCCGTCGATGCGCTCGGCGAGCGCGGCGTCGAGATCGAGCGCTACCCCGATTTCGATCACGACGAGAAGGGCATCGTCCGCGGCCCGGGCCCCCAGATCGCCTGGTTCAAGGACCCGTCGGGGAATACGCTCGCCGTGCTGCAGCAGCCGTAGGCTCGCGCACCACTCCGTTGCGGTCGACTTCGACCATCGGAAGGTCACCCGGCCACATCGCCAGGGTGGAGACCAGTCCCAGCGCCATCAGGCCAGCGGAGACGTAGGTGCCGGCCTCCAGGTCGTAGCTGGCGTCGAGCCCGCTGACCTTGACGATCAAGGTCACGAGGCCCGCCAGCCAGAGCAGCGCCGCGATTGCCAGGCGGGCGCGGAAGTAGCGCTTCAGTGCCACCTGTCGGGAGCGACCGACCACCAGCGGCAGCGCGACCAGGATCAGGATCGGCCCGACGAGGAAGCCGGTGTCGATCTTCACCGCCTCCAGGGAATTGCCGGCAAGGTCAAAGAGGTCGGAGCGGCCCCACCAGGTGAATGCGGTTCCGAGCAGCCCGATCAGCAGCAGGACCGCGCAGATGCCGGCGACGTCGCTGGCGAGGCGCACCCGCGGATTCGGCACGTACGCCTCGCGCAGCTGTCCCCTCGGGTCCACGGGGGACAAGCTACCCGGCCTCGAACTCCACGCAATCGGCGCCACGCCGTCGAATCGGCGGGCGAAACTACGGAGCCACGCCTCCCAGCTCCCTCGCCACCGCGTCGCGCCGGTAGTCGAAGATCTGCCGTAGGTCCCGTCGCACCAGGACCCGATCGGCGATCCCACCGAGCGGCCCGAACGGGATCGCGTAGCCATCTCGATCGGCCTCGGCGATCGGCAGCTCGATCCGCTGCTCTCGTTGGAGGATGTGGGTTGCGGGCATCGGATCACAACCGCTGAGGGTCGTCGCCCTCGACTACTGGCGACGACCCTCCCTGTGCCGGCCGGTGGCCAAGGGCTAGCAAGACCGCCGCCCCGGCCCGTTAAGGTTTATATGCTGTATCTCTCGCGTCAAGGCCTGTTCGATTGAATCTTGGTTTTCGCGGGGATGTCGGTGGCGGGAAGTTGGGGGCCCCAGGTAGCCCCCGAAGGGCATGGCTTTACGCCGCCTTCCGGACCCGCGCCATGGGCGCGGTGCTGTTGACCCCGCTTACCTTCATACTTTTTCACCCCCTTCTGGTTGAGCTCAAACCAATTCCACAGCAGTATCTGATCAATCAGGTTTCCTATATTTAAGTGATCATTTGTTTCTCTTCCCTTGCGCACCGGGTTCTGCTTAAGGTCTTGGAGAACTCCGGTGTTCCCAGGGATGGACCAGCCGGAGCAAGGGCTAGTTCGATGTAGGGGAGGAAGAAATGACCCATCAGAAGCGACGTGGGCGCCCCAAGGATCCCGAGGGGATTCGCCACCCGCTACAGGTGCGAATCGTCTCTGCCTGCACCCAGAGGGAAGTCTCGGTTGGGGGCTTCGCGGCGATGGAAAAGAAGCCGCGCAGCACCGTCGCCTACCACTTCCGGGTGCTCCTGAAAAAGCGATACATCCGGATCTCGAAAAAAGAGCGAGACCACGGTGGGGTGCGCTACTTCTACGTCGCCGATCGCAAAGCAATCATCACGGACCGCGAGTTCGAGAAGATGACGCGCAAGCAGAAGTACCAGACCAGCGCGGTCGTTCTCTACGACTTTCTCGGCCGCGCAAAGGAGGCGCTCGAGACGGGGACGATGGATGCCCGGAGCGACAGCCACCTCAGCTGGGACCACATGGATCTCGATGAGGAGGGGTTCGGGGAACTCAGCGAGGAATACGCGCGCATGCTCGAACGCTGTCTCGAGATCGGAGCCGAGGCTTCGGTCCGGTTGAAAAACGGAGAGGAGAGAGCCATCCATACAACTGTCGCGCTCGCGGCCTTCGAAAGCCCGGCACCCGAGGCTGCCGGCCCGGCGCGTAAATAGCACCCACGCTGCAACCGCTTCACCACTATCGGCCAGGCGCAGGGTCCCGTTCGGACGATCTCCGGCGGGACCCTGTCCCTTTCAGGGGATCGTGATGGGCACGGCTGGTTTCGAACCAGCGTTCTGAGCCAGATCGCGAACCGAAAGAGCCAGGCTCGCTTTCAAGCTGCATTCTATGGGCGCGCGAGGCTTTGCACCGCCGCCGGAAGCACGTAAGCCCGGGCAGATCACAGCCCGATCCCCTGGGCAAGCGAGCGCTCGGCCGAGCGCTGGAGCTGCCCTCGCAACTGGAGCTGTCGCTGTGCCTGCTCGACGGAGGCTCTCGCCCGCTCGTGCTCCACCTGGGCGCTTCGGTCCCCCGGCCTCGGCCCAAGCGCGCTATCTCTGTCCACCACGCCGTTTCTCTGGCGGTAGCCCTCGATCCCCCGAACCGCCTTCTCCCAGGCAGCCGCCTTGGAGGGATCGGAAGGACGCTCGCCAAGCTCCGCGGTGATGTAGTCGGGGGGCGAGATGCGAGCTGCGGTCGCGGCGAAGCGCTCGCGGTCGGCAAGAACCGATTCGATGACCGCCGCCTCGGCGCGCGCCTCATGGCGAATGTCGGGCAGCTCGCGCGCCTCGGCCGCCAGGCGCTCTGCCTCCTCCTGGGCCAGGTGCTCGCGGAGGTCGAGATCGCGCTCGCGGGCCTCGCGCTCGGAGCGCTCGCCTCGCCGCTCCGGCCGCGAGGGCTCGGGCAGCCTCTCGGGCTCGGCCTCCAGCCGCTGCAAGCGCAGCTCGTTCTCGCGCTGGCGCTCGGCGAGGCGACGGTGGGCCTGCTGGTCGGAGTGCTCGGCTCCGATCTCTGAGCGCAACTCGCGCATTTGCCGAGCGAGCTGGTCGGAGGGCTGCTTGGCGAAGCGGGAGCGGAGCGCCTCGTCCATTGCCGCGCTCTGGGCGCCCGAGCGCTCGGCGGCCTCGGCGATGTGGTCGAGACCGGAGCGCAGGTAAGGCGAGGGCGGTGCGATTTCCTCCCGCGCCATCTGCACCTCCGGAGTGGCGTAGAGGAAGGTCTCTCCCCGGGTGCGCGAGGTGGCGACGTAGAACTCCTCACGGGTCATCGAGGGGTCGGCCATCACGAACGCGCTGTCGAGAGTCGCCCCCTGCGCCTGGTAGATCGTCGCCGCGTAGGAGTGCTCGATCGCCGGCGCCCCGTCCCTGGGGTTGACCCGCTCCAAGAAGACGGAATCGACACCCACCTGCCTGCAGGTGTCGATTCCGTCCAACACCAAACGCCGGGACTCGGCGTCCACCTCCGCTATCGCTGCCCCCGGCGCCTCGCCGGGTGAGGCAGGCGGTCTCTTGCAGGTAGTCGAGCCCAGCCTCAACGGCGGCGGCGTGGGCCTCCTTGACCTCGGCGCCGGCAGGAGGGCCGGCGAGCGCCCAGGTGAGCGAGACCGACTTCGGTGCCGAGAAGGTGAGATCGAAACCGGGGACGGCACCGCCCTCGACATGGCGCAGGCCGAGCGGCTCCCCGGTGGCCGGGTTCTGCCCGGTCAGCATCGCGCCGAGCTGGTCGGGCTCGATCTCGCCAGAGAGCCCTAGCTCGGAGGCAGCGTCCCCCATCCACTGCCCCGGCTCCTCGCCCTCGCCCGAGTAGTAGTCCTCGGCGCCTTCGGCGACCTTCTCCAGGTAGTAGCGCTCCTGGCCTTTGCCGAGCTTCCCCGCGGAGAGCATCAGCGCGGACCTCCGGGGCAATGGTCCATGCCATGGAAATGCCATTTGGGCCACGAAGATCCCGGTCAATTTCCGGAGCGAGCCGCCCGGGCAGTTCATGGGCTGTCGCCGAACCCCGCACGCGGCAGCTATCCGGCCGAAGCGCCCTGCTGAGGGCGATCACTACTTAATCGCTCCTATGTCAAGAACACCTCTGAGAGACGACGGTGTTGCTGGGGGATTGATTAAGAAGATGCAGGAAGAACAACCGGCTCAGGCGCGAGCTGCAGAGCCAAGAAGGTCCGAGTAGCTCTCGCGCAGGAGATCCTCATCGCGAATGCCGAAGGACTGTTGCAGGTCGTTCAGAAGCGCCGAGAAACTGCCCGGGTCGCCACCGTTCGCGGCCACGCCCTCGAACTCGATGAAGTCACCCAGACCCTCGACGCAGTCGAGGTGGATCCTCACGCCCTCGAAGATGAACAGGCGTCGAGATTTGCTGACGACCACCTTGATGCCGAGGACGCCGGCCAGGGCCTCCATCAGCTCGGTCGGCTCGCGCACCTCGATCAACCGATAGCGGCTCTCCTTTTGGGCGGTCAGGTCCGGGCGCTCGTAAGCGATCAGGCGGGCGACCGCATCGGGTTCCTCGCGAAGCTTCAAGCGTCCCCTTGGGACCTCGAAGTAGGTGTCCCGCTGGATCAGCGTTCCCCTGTCCTGCGCCCCGAGCTCCTGACAGGTCTGAAGGGATCGAGCCGGTGAGGGATCTCGCGCCTTCAGCTCCAGATTTCGCCGCGGCTCGCCGATTGCGGCACCTTATCCGCGCACCGCCGGGGCTGCCAGGGGGGCTGCGTCCTGCTCCTGCAGCGCCCGGAAGACGACTCGCACCAGGTGGCGTTTGAGGCGGCGGAACGCCTCCTTCGTGGACTTGCCCTCGGCGCGCTTCTTGGCCAGGTAGGCGCGGGCCGGCGGGTGGACGCGAACCTGGGTGAGTACGACTTGATGGAGCGCCGCGTTCAGCTTCCGGTTGCCCAGGCGCGAGAGGCGGTGGCGGCGGGTTCGGCCCGACGAGACCTCGATCGGCGCGCAGCCGGCGTGGCGGGCAAGGGCGGCGTCTGAGGCAAAGCGCCCCGCGCCGCCGGTCTCGACCAGAAGGCGCGCGGCGATCAGGTCGCCGACGCCGGAGATCGCGAGTAGGCCGGGGGCCAGGGGGCGCACCCGCTCGGCGATCTCGCTGCGAAGCGCGGCCTCCTGGCGGGTCAGCTCCCCGATGCGAACCAGCAGCTCGCGACAGATCCGCACCTGGACGCCGGAGCCGTAGCGGCCGAGGCTGGGAGAGGCCGCGGCGGGTCGCCTCGCGGTTGAGGGTGCGGGCGAAGGGCTCGAGGCCCGAGGCGAGGTCGTGCAGGTGCCAGCGCAGCCGCGAGCAGATCGCGGTGCGCTCCGAGACCAGGTCCTCGCGGTGGTCGACCAGGAGCTTCAGCTCGCGCAGCTTCGGGTCGTTGGTGGCCTGCGGCAGGCCAGGCTCGCGCAGGGCGGCGCGGGCGACTGCCAGCGCGTCGATCGAGTCCGACTTGCCGTAGGTGCGGGCGCTCTGACGGGCGTAGGCGGTCATCCGGGTGCCGACCCGCAGCACCACCTCGCCCGCACCCACCAGGCAGCGCTCCGGGCGCCCGTTGACATGGCGGCAGTCCTCCAGGGCGAAGCGCCGCTCCTGCCCCTCGCTCATCTGCTGCGCCCAGCTGATCATGCGCTCGTGGCCGGCTTCTGTTCCCGGCACGGTCAGTTCGTCGAGCAGCTGGCCGGTGGCGTCGTCAACCGCCGCGGCGGTGTGGGTGTCTTTGTGGGGGTCGATCCCGATCGTGATCACTTCTGGCTGCCTCCCTACCCTTCGTCGTTGTCCTCGGTTGGCGGATCGACGGCGGACAGAACTGGGTGGGGCTCTCGCACGCTCCTATCAGGTCACGCCGGCAATCCTCAAAGCGCGACGGGCGACACGACCCACTCGGTCAGCCTCCCAGAGGCGACGAGATAATGCGGGGTCAGCCCGTCGCGCCGAGGACGCTAGGCCGGTGACTGGACGTTGCTGTCACCGCGCTTCGAGGGAACTGTTCCACCCAGTGATAGTGCGTGAGGGGTTCTGCAGTTCGGAGGCAAGGGTGCCTCCGGGGATGGGTGGAAGTAGCACTCCCTGGATCTCATTCCGGAGCTAGAAGTGACAGAACCTTTAGACTAGAGGGGAGAGGTCCCCTTCAGCCTCTGCGGCTGCCATCTGCTCATCGGAGGCAGGTAGGACAACCACGCAGTCGCCCGGTCTGGAGAGCAGTCCGCCGGTGCGCTCGGCCGATTCCCTCCTCGATCCTTTTCCGGCGCGCGTTGGTCTGGCGGACCTCGTAGAGCCGGCCGTGGTCATCCATGTCGTGCGGTCGCCGGCGGCCACCCGCCCTTCCCGACCTCCATACCGCCAGTGGGTTCCAATGGTCTGGTAGCAAGCGACCGGTTTGTAGATCCTCCACCATTGAGCCCGACTAACAGTCGAGTTCATGGAGGGAGGTGAGCAACGTGAAGATCACGACCAGCCGCGGCGTTCCGCTCGTAGCAATCTCGAAGCCGGCCTAGAGCGACGCGCAATGGGGTGGCGAATCTCAATTTGAGGTCGCTGCCCCATATCAAGCTTGTTTCGTCTGGTTCGATATAAGGGCATGCGACCTGACTGATCAGTTCCGTTCGACCTCCATGCCAGCCTCTCGAGCCACAGCACAAGATGCCGTTAATGCGACGAGCCGCCTGCTGCGGGCCGGCTGGCACCCCATCCAGATCGAAGCGTTGACCATCCTGGCGGAACAGATTGCGAGTCCCAAGGAAGTCGCCATCAAGCTCAAGCTGACGGCCGCGAAGGCCGGTTACGTCAGCGGGCACATCAAAGAGTTG